>QJWC01000015.1 GCA_003235475.1 Acidimicrobiia bacterium
GACTCGAACACCTCGGACTCGATGTCTGCGACGGCTGGCACGTCGGAAGGCTTCATGGGGCGAAGGGAGACGGCGGTCATTCCGGCCACGCCCCTTCGGACCGGAAGGCAGTCCAGTTGATGTCGACGTCGGGCTCGCGCATGTACATCGGACGCACATCGTCTGCGTCGGTGAGGTTGCCCTTGTTGGCGCGCATCGAAGCGATCTCGAGCATCGTCTCGGCTGACGGATACCGAGGCCTACCCCATCGGACCCGGTGGAGACCCCGACGCGCCTCCTCGGGCATCACATGCCAGTCTCCGACGACGAGCGCGTCCTGGCCTTCGGATTCGAGGAGCGCCTTGAAGTCGTACGGGTTGACGACCTCCGGTGCTCCGTCGGGTGCGACTCCGCCGGGGAGAGGCTGGAAGGGCGCTACGGCGAACTGGCCGCGGCGCATGTCGACGACCGGCCATATTCGGCGTCGACCGGTCGCTGCCCTCAATGCAATGACGGTGAGCGACGACATCGTCACCATCGGAGCGCCGATTGCTGCCGCAAATGCCTGGGCCGTAGCGATCCCGGCACGGAGCCCCGTGTAGGGGCCGGGACCGACGTCCACGGCGACGATGTCGATATCGCGGGGCTGCCAACCGACGCGGGACATCACGAAGTCGATGGCTGGCATGAGGAACCCAACATGGCCTCGCCGATCGACGTTGACGGACATTCCCAGGAGCCGATCGTCCTCGCCGATCGCCACGGACGAAGCGGGCGTGGCTGTCTCGATTGCGAGGAGCTTCATCCGAGCACCGCCAGGTCCCTGTCGTACCACGCACCGCTCGGTTCGAACCTGAACCGGCGGTCGGTGCCTTCGATGTCGATGTGGATGTCGAGCCTGTCGTCGCCAATGCTCTCAGCCACCGTCTCACCCCACTCGATGAACAGGACGCCGTCGCCGCTGTCGTCTGTCAGCTCGAGGTCCTCGAACTCGGCGATCGATCCGAGGCGGTACACGTCGGCGTGAACCATCGGAAGGAACCCATCCCTGTAGATGCGGCTGATGACGAAGCTCGGGGATGTGATGCGGTCGGGAATCCCGAGTCCCTCGCCGACGCCCGCGACGAAGAGGGTCTTACCTGATCCGAGGCGACCTGAGAGGAGGACGATGTCGCCGACCGTGAGGAGGGCGGCGAATTTCCGGCCGAGGGCGAGGGTCTCGTCCGGTGACGACGTGGTGATGTCGAGGCTCATGTCGACTCGAAGAGGCCTAACTGGGTATCGACGGCTGGTTCTGGCGCTTGGGGTTGTTGGGTTTCCGGGATGTCGACCGAGAGCCTACCGTCGAGGATCTGGCGCACGAGACCGAGGTCGTGCCGGATGTCGTTCGTCACGCGTTCCCCTCCCCGAAGCGCGGCCGCCGGATGGAAGGTCGGGACGAGGTACCGCCCCCACCACTCGTATGCGATCCCCCGCAACCGGGTGATGCCGGTCGCGGTCCGCAGCAACAGCTTCGACGAGAAGTTCCCGAGGGTGATGACGACCTTCGGGTCGATCAGCTCCATCTGGCGACGGAGATACGGCTTGCAGGCCTCGATCTCGTCCTCCCTCGGATCCCGGTTCCGCGGCGGACGGCACTTGACAACGTTCGCGATGTACACGTCGTTTCGCTGCAGATCGATCTCTCCGAGCAACTGCTCGAGAAGCTGTCCGGACCGGCCGACGAACGGCAGCCCCTGTTCATCTTCCTGCTGGCCGGGGGCCTCGCCAACGATCATCACATCGGCAATCGGATCCCCGGCACCGAAGACGACGTTCGTGCGCCCCTCGGCGAGACCGCACCGTGTGCAGGTGAGCGCGATGGCCTCGAGTTCGTCCAGGGTCTCGATCGCCTCGAACGATGCCGTCATTCGGCCACCGAAAGGACGGCGCGGACGATCGCCGTCGCAACCACCGAGAACGCAGCCTCGCCGAGGAGGTCGAGGTCGGCATCTGCTCGCCCACCGGCGACGACGAATGCGGTGTCGCCGTCGTAGCGGGTATGGGAGGGCCGGACCGTGGCGGCGAGGGCATCGTGGGCTCTCACTGCGAGGCGGCGTAGTTCGTTTCGATCCTCGATGTTCGCATCGGTCGCGAGCGCGATGAGCGTGGTGTTCGACGCGAACGGTCCGTCCGTCGCCGTGCCGTCGAGTGTCGGATCACCGGTGAGCCGGTTCCCGCTCAGGTCGTAGACGTCCCCGATGGCGTTGAGCACCACGAGTGCACCGATCGTGGCTTCGTCGACGGTGCGGGCAGCGGACCCCACGCCCGCGGCCGACATGCCAGCCGCACCGTTCACCTTGCCGACGGTCGCGCCTGTGCCCGCGCCCACCGCACCCATCACGACGGGCTTCGACGATCGCGCGAGGTAGGCCTCGCGACCGTCGTCGGGCGTCGGTCGCACGTCCGCCCTACCGACCAGGAGGTCGTAGATGATCGCCGCGGGGACGATGGGAACGGGGCCCGCGGGAGTCGGCGCGCCGCGGCCCTCCTTCTCGATCTCCTCCATGATGCCCTGGGCGGCGCCGAGTCCGAAGGCCGACCCGCCTGCGAACATCAGGGCATTCACGGTGATCGGCTTGATGGCATCGCCGAGCACGCCGAGTTCCCGAGTGCCCGGAGCGCCACCGCGGACGTCGACGACCGCGACGTTCGGCTCTGGGAACGTCACGACGGTGACGCCGGTGCGCGCCTCGAGATTCGTCTGGTGGCCCACCTGGACACCCGGAACCTCGGTGATCGTCCGCTCAGCCACCGCGACTCCGCATGTAGCGTCGAGGGAGCCGCGGGCCGAAGTGGCACACGACCTCCCAGTTGATGGTGCCGAGCAATGCCGCCCAGTCGTCGGCCGTGATGGACTCTTCGCCCTGGGCGCCGATGAAGACCACTTCGTCGCCCTCCTCCACCTCGTCATCGCCGATGTCGACAATCACCATGTCCATCGTCACGGTTCCCGCGTACGGGTATCGCTTGCCGTTGATGAGGACCTCGGCCACGCCGGTCAGGTTCCTGGGAATACCGTCCGCATAGCCGATCGGGATGGTGGCGACGTTGTGGCTCCCATCGAGCTCGCGTACGCGTCCGTACGACGGACGGGCGCCAGCGGGCAGTCTTCTCGTATAGGTGACGTGGGAGACGACCTTCATCGCGGGCCTCAGACCCAGATCTGCCCCGATGTCGGGAGAAGGGAGCATCCCGTAGAGGCCCAGCCCGACGCGGCACATCGCATGGCGGGTCTCCGGAAGGTCGATCGCAGCCGCCGTGTTTGCAGCATGGAGGAGCTTCGGCTCGATGCCAGAGGCGGCGAGTTCCTCCACGAACTCGAGCATCGCTTCGTTCTGCTGGAGCGTGAACTCCTGATCGGTGTCGGCCACCGGGAAGTGGGTGAAGAGACCTTGGAGCGTGAGGCGGTCTTCGTCCGCGATGCGGCGCGCGACCTCGAATGCTTCGACTGATCGGGCGCCGACTCGATGCATCCCCGTGTCGAGCTTCAGATGGACCGGGTACGGAACCGTGCCGGCAGACTCTGCTGCTTCGGCGAGGGCATCGACGAACTCGATCCGGTAGGCGGTCGGTGCCAGAGCGTTGGCGACGACCACATCCACCTCGTCGAGGGTCGGCTCGGAGAGCACGAGGATCGGGGCGTCGACATCTGCCTCCCTCAGGCGCACTCCTTCCTCGACGAGCGCTACGGCGAGTATCTCAGCGCCGCCGCGCATGGCAGCCTCGGCAACGGGGACATCACCGTGTCCGTACGCATCGGCCTTGACGACGGCGCACAGTGCTGCCGGAGCGACATGGGCAGCCATGACGCGGGCGTTGTGCTCGATCGCGTCGAGGTCGATTTCGATCCAGGACGGGCGCATGTGGCTCCGGATTCGGGTTCGCACAACGCTAGTCGTGCCGGTTTTCGTCCCACCCATGGACCACGCGGCCGACCTCATCGATCAGGGCGGCGGCGGTGACGTTCGTCGTCGCGGCGAGCCGTGCGCCCGCCTCCGCGTGGAGGTAGGCACCATGCGCTGCGGCCTGTTCGGCGTCGACGCCGTTGGCAACGAGCGCCGCGATCGATCCAGCGAGCACGTCTCCGGTTCCGATCGATGCAAGCTCTGGGCCGCCGCGGTCGATCACGGTGAGGGACTCGCCTGCCACGAATGTCGGGTTCCCCTTCAGGAGGACCACTGCGCCCGTCGAACGGGCGAGTTCCATTGCCGCCTCATGGCCGGGGGCAACGCCCGTGAGGCGTGCAAACTCGCCGGCGTGGGGGGTCATGAGCGTCGGAGCAGATCTTGCGGTGATGGCATCCACGTTCGACAGGGCATTGAGCGCTCCCGCGTCGATGACGACGGGACCCCTGAACCCTTCGAGCACACCATCGACGAGTCCGTCAGGCGCTGGGTCGAGGCCCGGGCCCATCACGAGCACGTCGAAGCGACCGGTCGCGGCGAGAACCCCCTCTGCGGTCGGCTCCCCGAGGGACGTCGGAATGTCAGGGGCGAGGGATTCGTATACCGGCATCGTCGCTGGCGTCGCGACGATCGATGACACCCCCGCGCCCGTCGCGAGGGCACCCCGAGCACAGAGCAGCGCCGCACCCGTGAGCCCTGGCGCACCCCCGACGGTGACAACGGAACCTGCCCGCCACTTGTGCGCCGTACGCGTCCTCGCGGGCACCGAGACGTCGCTGCCTTCGAGCAGCCACATTTCGGGAACTCCCCCGTCGAGTCCGATGTCGGCGACGGTGACCGTGCCGCAGTAGTCGGGGCCGCCCCCCACGAGATGGCCCGGCTTCAGCGAGTGGAACGCGACAGTTCGCAACGCCCTGAAGGCATAGCCGACGGGCTCCCCGGTGTCACCGTTCAAGCCCGAAGGGATGTCCACGGCGAGGGTTGGCATCCCGGAACCTGCCCACGGTGCCACTTCCGGTGGGAGTTCACCCCGGAACCCTGTGCCGAAGAGCGCATCGATCACGAGTGTCCCGCGTGTCGGCGTGCCAATCGGGATCACCGCGACACCTTCCGAGCGGGCGGCGTGGAGGGCGCGTCCGGCCGGAGTCCCCTCGTCAGGGAGACCGACGTGATGGCACACGACATGTGCTCCGCGCCGCTTCAGGTACCGCGCCGCGACGTACCCATCTCCCCCGTTGTTGCCGCGGCCACACAGGACGTGCACGATCGATCCGTAGCCAGCGCCCATTTCCGCTGCTGTCAGAGCCACCGCGAACCCCGCGGCGTCCATGAGGGTGTCGACCGGCACGGTCGTCTCGGCGTCCACCCGCCGCATCTCGGCAACGGAGAGAACCGGTCTCATACGTGCTCCCCGACCGCGACGACGAACACCAGCGCTGAGTCGACGGTGTGCGTGATCGTGACCTTGAATTCGGTGATTCCGAGACGATCGGCACGATCGGCGGCCGCCCCGTACACCCGTACCCGCGGAGGGCCACCGCCCATGATCTCGATGTCGCGCCACGGGATCCTCCGCCAACCTGTGAACATCGCCTTCATCACGGCTTCCTTGCCCGCGAAACGTGCGGCGAGCCGTTCGGATGGATCCGAGAACCGTTGCGCGTATGCCCACTCATGGTCAGTGAAGCACCGTCGCTTGAAGGACTCGGGGCTGCGATGCAGCAGCTTGCGAACGCGCGCGGTGTCCGCAAGGTCGACGCCGAGACCGATGATCTCCATGCTGTTGAGCGTAGTTCGGTGGCCGCTTCGGACTCGCCGCTACTCGACGGTCACGCTCTTTGCGAGGTTCCTCGGTTGGTCGATGTCGTGGCCCCGCAAGCGGGCGACGTGGTACGCCAGCAGCTGGAGAGGGACCACCGCCGCCACGGGTGCGAGCAGATCGTCCATATCCGGGATGCGGAGCACGATGTCGGCGTGATGCTCGATCTCGGTGTCGGTGTCGTAGGCAACCGCGATGATGCGACCACCTCGGGCCTTGACCTCCTGGACCGCTGAGATCGTCTTGTCGTACACGGACCGCTGGGTCATGATGACGACGACCGGCACGCCCTCGGTGATGAGAGCGAGGGTGCCGTGCTTGAGCTCGCCCGCAGGCATTGCCTCGGAGTGGACGTACGAGATCTCCTTGAGCTTGAGCGACCCCTCGAGCGCGATTGCGAAGTCGAGGCCGCGACCGATGAAGTAGACGTCGTTGGCGTCCTTCACGGCCTCCGCGGCGGCGATGGCGCTCTCCTCCCGCCGCAGCACCTCTTCGAGCATGCCGGGCATCCGGTGCAACCCGCGAGCGAGGTCCTGGGCAACCTTGGGCTCGACGGTGCCTCGAGCCGCGCCCAGGCGGAGCGCGAGGAGGTACTGGGCGATGAGCATCGCCATGTACGCCTTGGTTGACGCGACGGAGATCTCAGGGCCGGCCCTCGTGTAGAAGATGTCGTCCGCGTACCGCGAGAGCGTCGATCCCACGACGTTCGTGATCGCCATCAGCCGCGAACCCCTTTCCGACGCGAGCCTTGCCGCTGCGAGGGTGTCCGCCGTCTCACCGGATTGCGAAATCGCGATCGTCAGCTCGTCCTCGCTGACGATCGGGTCCGCGTATCGGAGCTCGTGCGCGTACTCGACGTTCGCGGGGAGGCGAAGGACGCGTCTGAAGATCTCCTGCCCTATGAGCCCCGCGTGGTACGCCGTGCCGCACGCAGTGATCCAGACCCGACCGATGGCCCTCGCGTAGTCGTCGTCGAACGCGACATCCTCGAGCCACACGGTTCCGTCCTCGTCGAGGCGACCCGCGAGGGTCTCGGTGACCACGGCCGGTTGCTCGTGGATCTCCTTGAGCATGAAGTGGTCGTAGCCACCCTTTTCTGCCCGCTCGGCGTCCCACGTGATGTGGATCGGGTCCCGATCGACCGGCTCCCCCGCGATGGTCTCGACCTGCGCGCCATCCTCGGTCACGATCACCAGCTCGTCGTCCTCGATGATGATGAAGTCCCTCGTGTGGTGGAGCACCGCGGGTATGTCCGACGCGAGGAAGGTCTCCCTGTCGCCCAACCCGACGACGAGGGGGCTGATCTTGCGGACTGCAACGATCTTGCCCGGCTCGCGCTTGGTCATGACGACCATTGCGTACGCGCCCTCGGAGAGGGCGACCGTTCGCCGCACGGCCGCCACGAGGTCGCCGTCGTACTCGCGGGCGACGAGATGGGCGAGCACCTCAGAATCGGTCTCGGACGACCACTTGGCGCCCTGGCTCGCGAGCTCCTCGCGCAGGCTCTGATAGTTCTCGATGATCCCGTTGTGGACCACGACGAACTCACCCGTTGGATCTGTATGGGGATGGGCATTCGCATCGGTGGGAGCACCGTGGGTCGCCCATCGGGTGTGACCGATGCCGATCGAACCCGTCACCGGATCGCTACTCAGGATGTCCTCGAGGTTCGCGATCTTTCCCCTGGCCTTGCGGACGTTGATGACGCCGTTCGTCACCGCGATCCCTGCCGAGTCGTACCCGCGGTACTCGAGTCGCCGCAGGCCGTCGATGAGGATCGGGCCTGCCTGTTGCGGCCCGACATATCCCATGATTCCGCACATCGCGCGCGGACTCCTTTCGTCAGGAGACGGGCGATGCGAATGCTCCAGCCGATGGCTGGCTCACGTCGGGCTGGGTTCTGTCCCCCGGATCGCTCCGGAAATTTGGCCCAACCCGTGACGACCGTGAGTGGCCGAGAGGGCATCCGCCGAACGTTTCGATACTCCCTCTCCCTCGTCGCCTCGCATTGCGAGGTCTGGCGCTGATGAGTGATGCATCGCTGCGTCTCAGTTGTGACTGATCAGCGAAGACTACCGGTCGGACACGGTTCGCGCCTTCACTCGATGCGATCGGTGATCCATCGGACCCGGTGGTCAACCGTGAGCCGCGGGACCTCGATGAGGTCATATCCGAGCGCCTCGTAGGCGACGACGACGTGACAGTGGAACGCCGCGACGATGTCGAACGTCGCCTTCCGCATGTCGTCCGTCGTGTAGATCTCGGGCCAGGGTGGGAAAAGGAAGACCGGGCCCTCGTACGCGTGCCGGCGTGCAACGTCCTCCGCCGCCGCCGTCTCGAGCCCGTAGGCAGCCAGGTATGCGATGCAGTCAGGGAGCGCGCGGTCGTAGACGGTGGTGCCGGGTCCAGCGGCCGCGTATTCGGAGATCATGGCGCCAGTCATCCTGCGTACGAACATGTCCGGCCTGGCGTCGAGGTTCTCTTCGCCCGTGAGGGTCCGGTGCTCGGAGATGATGTGCCGTGCGGGCTCGACGACCGTGGCAAACCTCATCCCCAGCAGCTCGAGGACCGTTGTCTTTCCCGTTCCGGGCGCCCCTGTCAGGACGACGCGCTTTCGCGCGACGTCAGCCAAGTTCTTCGCGGACGACGCCTGCGATCGAATCGGCGATCTCGGTTGCCTCCGCCGCCGTCGGTGCTTCGACCATCACGCGGATCAGGGGTTCCGTGCCCGACGGGCGGACCAGGACGCGGCCACGAGACCCGAGCTTCGACTCCGCCACGGCGATCGCCCTGCCGATGTCCGGGTCTGTGTCCCAGCCATCCTTTGTTCCCACGCGGACATTCGTGAGCACCTGCGGAAGTTCCTCCATGACGGTTCGGAGTTCCCTCAACTCCTTGCCCGAGGCGGCGATGACCTCCATCAAACGAAGGGCAGTACGAAGCCCGTCACCGGTCGTGCGATCCTCGAGAAGGATGTGGCCTGATTGCTCGCCCCCGACCACCGCCTGGGTTCGCCGCATCGCATCGACGACGTAACGGTCGCCGACGGGCGTCACCTCCACGCGGATGCCGAGACGCTCCATTGCGTGGTGGAACCCGAAATTGGACATCACCGTCGCCACGACAACATCGTTCTTCAGGTTTCCCCTCTCATGCTGGAACTCAGCGAAGATCGCCATGATCACGTCGCCGTTGACGATTTCGCCGTCCTCGTCCGTTGCGATCAGCCGGTCGGCATCCCCGTCGAACGCCAGCCCGATTCGACCGTCGGCGACCTTTGCGACATGGTCCGGATGCGTCGCACCGACACCTTCGTTGATGTTCATTCCGCTCGGGGAGTCGGCAACGATCTCAACGCTTGCGCCGACCTTCTTGAACAACGCGGGCGCCGCCAGAAAGGCCGCTCCGTGCGCACAGTCCACGGCGAATTCCAGTCCTCGCATCGAGTAGCTCGCAGTCTGCGCGATACGGTCGACGTACCGCTGGATGGCGTCATCCATGCGGGTCTGCATGCCGACCTTCTCGTCGATCGGACGCGAGTGCGGATGCGATGCGTAGTAGCGGTCCTCGATCGAGGACTCGGCCTCGTCGCTCAGCTTCGCACCGTCCCGCCCGAAGAACTTGATGCCGTTGTCCTCAGCAGGGTTGTGCGAGGCGGAGATCATGACGGACGCGGAAGCGCCGGTGTCCCGGCCGAGGCGCGAGACCGCACCGACCGGCACGATGCCGAGGTCGACCACGTCGACACCGACGGCGTTGAAACCGGACGCCACGGCCGAGAAGAGCATCGGGCCCGAGCGGCGCGTGTCCCTTCCGATGACCACGTGGCCGTCGAGGGTCGACCCGGCGGCGCGCGCCAGGTCGTACGCGACCTCGGATGTCAGCTCGGAGTTGGCGCGGCCACGCACGCCATCGGTACCAAAGAGTTTCGGGCGTTCAGCGTCCATAGATCTCGGATCCGCACACTACCGGGCGGACGGCTGGCACAGGGTGCCAGCGGCACCGTGCCTACCGCTTGGTGAACTGCGGGGCGCGGCGGGCCTTGCGGAGACCGTACTTCTTGCGCTCGACCCGACGATCGTCGCGTCGCAGCATGCCCTCACGCTTGAGGGAAGGACGGAGCTCGGGGTCGATGACGATCAGCGCACGGGCGATGCCGAGCCTGAGCGCGTCGCTCTGCCCTGTGGTACCGCCACCGTGGAGGGTGGCGTGGACGTCGTAGCGGCCTTCGGTGTCGGTCACCTTGAAGGCCTCGTGCACCCTGCGGCGAAGCTCCGGATCCGTGAAGTAGTCGTCGAGTTTGCGGCCGTTGAGGTGGTACTCGCCGGTGCCGTCGTAGAGGCGGACACGGGCAACGGAGCTCTTGCGACGACCGGTGGACTGAACGAGTGGCTTCGGGTTCGCCATCAGGCATCAACCTTTCGGTGCGTGAGTGTGAGCGGCTCTGGCTTCTGGGACGCATGGGGATGGTCCGGGCCAGCGTAGACCTTGAGCTTCGTGAGCATCTGGCGGCCGAGTCTGTTCTTCGGGAGCATGCCACGGATGGCGATCTCGACGAGGCGTTCCGGGTGCGTCTCACGGACCCGTGACAGCGTCTCTGCGCGGAGTCCTCCGGGGTAACCCGAGTGGCGGTAGTAGATCTTCTCGACTTCCTTGTTCCCCGAGACATGGACCTTGGCTGCGTTGACCACGATCACATGGTCGCCGCCGTCGACATGCGGGGCGTAGGTCGGCTTGTGCTTTCCGCGGAGGATCTGGGCGACCTCTGAGGAGAGGCGTCCGAGCGGAACATCGGCGGCGTCCACGACGAACCAGCTCCGCTCGATGTCGGCGGGCTTGGGCGTGAACGTCCTCTGGAGCTTTGGCTTCATGGCGTGGGTGTCCCTCAAAATGAACGTGGAGAACCCGCTCCGGAGCGGAGCAGGCTCACATGCTATCTGATCCCTTGATGTAATGGCCGGTGACGATGTGGGTTCGTCTGGCCCGCGGAAGAGGGATTACCGGAAGCGTAACGCGCCGTAACCCCTGCCATCACCCGGTTGCAGGGAGTCTGTGGACCCAGTCCGGCCGGTCAAGGGGCTCACCGTAGGCAACGGCCGACAGGGTGAGGCCATGGGGAGGGGCAACCCCTCTTCCGGTGGATCGATCGCGTGAGCGAAGGATCGTCTCCATCTCCACGGTGTTCAGTCGCCCACGTCCGATGTCCACCGATACGGCGACAACGGATCGAACCATCTGATGGCAGAACGACGATGCGCCGATCGCCAGCTCAGCGCGGTCGCTCTCGCGCAGCCAACCGACCCATTCGACGCGACGTGTCGTTGGCGCGCCCCCCGTCTTGCGGCAGAACGCGGCGAAGTCGTGCTCTCCGATCAAGGCAGCGACCGCCTCGTGCATCGCCTCCACATCGAGGCGATCGACCACAAGCCACTCGATGTGGGAGGTGAGGGGCTGGTGTACCCCCGCGTTTCGGATCCGGTACCGATACGCCCGGCCAGTCGCCGAGAACCGCGCGTGGAAGTCGTCGTCCACCAGAGTGACAGCCGAAACGGCGATCTCCGGAGCGAGCTGGGCGTTCAACGACCTGACAACACGGGCGGTGTCGAGCTGTGGGCATGCGAACGACACGACCTGTGCCGCCGCGTGGACTCCCTTGTCGGTGCGGCCGGCGACGAACGTCGGAACCCCGCCCGTGTATGGCGCGAGGGCAGCTTCGAGGTCTCCCTGCACTGTTCGGAGCTTCGGTTGGAGCGCGTAGCCGTGGAAGGCCGATCCGTCATAGGCAAGATCGAGCCGGTACGTCGGCACCTAGAAGATCCTGAGGCCCGAGAAGATCGCCTGGATCGTGAAGACCGCCACATACCCACCGATCGCCGCGAGGAACGCCTTCTCCCTCGTCACGTCGCCGACGTACATCACGCCGAAGGCGACGACCACGATGAACCACGCGGCGCCGATCAGCAGGGTCAACCGGTACCCGTCAACAAGGAAGGCGGCGAAGATGAGGAGCAGCAGGGTCGGATAGGCGAAACCCGCGATCCTGAAGTAGGTCGCCACCGAGCCGTCACCCTCGAGCAGGAACTTGGTGATCGCGTACGTGGCCCCCGCGTAGATCAGCCAGAAGATCAACCCCGAGAGCAGCAGAGACGCCAGGTTGACGGGGTTCAGGAGGTCGAGCAGGCTTGCGCCGGTCCCGAGCGCGAGCAGCACCTGCGTGATCGCCACGAGGATGACGGCGTCACCCGTGGCCCGATCATTGAAGTCCATCCACACGAACGCGTCGCGCTCGAGCTTGACGGCCTGTAGGAGGCGACTGAATACGACGCCCAGAAGGACCCCTTCCTCCGGTTCCCACAGCTTATGTCGGTGCACTTCTCGACCGCCTACGGCCCCGGCCCCGCACGGGCTGCGGCCTCTGACTCGTGGATGACGGTGTGGTGCCTGCGGCACAGGAGCCGAAGGTTGTCAACGTTCGTCGGCCCTCCATCCGCCCAGTGGACGATGTGGTGGGCGTCGCACCATGCCGTGGGCGCGTCGCACCCCGGCGTGGTGCATCCTCCGTCCCGACGGTCAATCACCCTGCGAAGCGCTGCAGGGACGGTCCTCGTCGTCCTTCCGATGTCCAGAACTTCGCTGTCCGGTCCGGTGACCATCCGAACCACGCCCGCATCGCAGGCAAGGCGGCGAATCGCCTCGGCACCGACCGGCATGCCGTTGAGCTCCGGAAGCATCCCCGTGTTCGAGCCTCACAGGGTCTCCCAGGTCACCTCGACGGTCACATGGGGCTTCTCCCCACCACATGGTCGCGGATCGCGGTGGCCACGATGTGCCCCGATTCGGGATCGAGCTCCCCTTGCACCGACCACATGCCTTCCCACGTCTCGTTGATCGAGAACCGGCGCCTCCGTCGCTTCGATGCGATCTCCGCGACCTCACTCGGATAGTCGACCTGTTGGCGCCAATACGAAACCGCCCTGCGGAACTCACGAGGTGCGAGGTAGGGAGCCGCTTCCACGAGCGGGCCGCCCTTGTCCGAAAACGGCTCGGGATGCGCGTTCGCCGTCGCCGCGAGCAAGCGCATGCCGTACTCGGTGATCTCACCTCGAAGCGCACGGTCCCTGACCTCGTTGTGCTCGAGCAACACCTTGCCGGTACTCAGTAGCGTCGAAACCGCCGATTTCGCCATTCGGCACCGATGGGACACCCACTGCTTGGTCGTAAGCACGTGCCGGACCATCGTCGATTGCCGTCGGTCGAGCTCGGCGACCTGCAGGGCAAGCGCCGCACGTTTTGCTTCGATCTCTCTCGCGCCCGCGACGATCAGCGCCTCGAGCTCTTCATCTGTCATCGTGGCGAGGACGCTCACCGCCGCGTCTGACCTGCCATCCCCGCCCGACTCCCACGCGGGAATCCAAGCTGGGGTTTCCATTCCGCCAACGTATCAACACCCCGTGACACGTTTGCGGCAGTTACCGACCGGTACCTCCGAGCAAGCCACCCAGCGCAGCTGCACCGCGGTGCACCGCGCCGTCCGAGTCCACAGCGTCCAACTCATCAAACGAAACCCACCGCGCATCGATCACCTCTTCGAGCGACCCGATCCGGTCGTCAACCGCGCGGAAGCCCATCGTCAGGTCGATGTGGACGTGCGCTGGCTCAGCACCGTGTGCAGGTATCGGATGAGCGTCGATGTGCAGCAGGCCCTCACCGAGTCGCTCGAGACCCACCAATGAGGTCTCCTCCGCGACCTCCCTCCGAATCGCCGCTTCGACGGTGGCATCGCCCGGCTCGATGTGACCGCCCGGCTGGAGCCATCGGCCGAGCTTCGTATGATGGATCAACAGGACCGCGGTGCCAGCGACGTCCGACACGAACCCCGACGCGGTGAAGTGGCCCGGCGAGAACTCGGAACGCGGCCACATCGGCCTGCCAGACGCCAACGCATCGACCGCGATCCGATACGAGCGCTCGTCACCATGCGGCATGTACCCGAGCACGAGACGTTCGAGATCCACAGGTCCGGACATCGGGCGACCCTACCGCCGCCAGCGCCCTCACCGTGGGCCGAACGCGCGGAAGCCGACCCGAAGGCCGGCTTCCGGATTGATTTCGGGCTCGAGGGCTAGACCAGTTCGACCTTCGCCATCTCGGCACCATCCCCTCGGCGAGGGCCGAGCTTCGTGATGCGGAGGTATCCGCCCGGTCGGTCTGCGTACCGGGGTGCGACATCGTCGAACAGCTTCGTCACGACCTCCGTGTCCTCGATCTTCTTGAGGATCGTGCGACGAGCGTGGAGGTCACCACGGCGTGCCTTGGTGATCACCTTCTCGGCGTAGGGCCGGAGGACCTTCGCCTTGGCGTGGGTCGTCGTGATCTCCTCGTGCTCGATGAGCGACGCGGTCAGGTTCGAGAGGATCTTGCGCTGATGGCTCGCGGAGCCACCGAGGCGCTTCCCCTTCACGGGACGTGGCATTACGCAACGCTCCCATCTGCATCCGCATAGCTCTTCAGGCTGAAGCCGAGTTCGTCGAGCTTCGCGACGACCTCTTCGAGCGACTTCTGTCCGAAGTTCGTGATGTTGAGCAGGTCTTCCTCTGTCTTCTCGATGAGCTCGCCCACCGTCTGGACCTGCGCACGGCGCAGGCAGTTGCGGGGACGCTCCGAGAGGTCGAGCGCTTCGATCGGAAGGTCGAGGTGTTCCTGGCCGGATGCCTCGATCGGGGCGAGCTCGTCCGGGACGAGGGCGTCGTAATCGTCGAGGTCCGCAAGGAGCTCGAACAGGTTCCGCAGCGTTCCGCCCGCGGATGAGATGCCCTCCGACGGCGTGATCGACCCATCGGTCTCGACGTCGAGGATGAGCTTGTCGAAGTCGGTGCGCTGGCCGACCTGCGTGCTGTCGACGCGGTATGCGACCTTGCGGACGGGCGAGAAGATCGAGTCGATCGGAATGACGCCGATCGTGTCGCTCTTCTTGTTCCGGTCCGCGCTGCGATAGCCGACACCGCGCTCTGCGGTGAGCTCGACTTCGAGCTTGCCGGTCGACGAGAGGGTCGCAAGGTGAAGGTCGCCGTTGACGACCTCGACGCCAGCCGGCGCCTTGAGATCCGCAGCCGTGACCTCGCCCTTGCCCTTCGCAGACAGGTACAGGGTCTGCGTGTCCTCGGCATCGATGCGGAGGACGACCTGCTTGAGGTTCAGGATGAAGTCGACGACGTCTTCGACGACGCCTTCGATCGTCGAGAACTCGTGCTGCACGCCGTCGATTCGCACGGACGTGATCGCGGCGCCGGGGATCCGGGACAGCAACGTACGACGCATCGTGTTTCCGAGCGTGTAGCCGAAACCCGGCTCCAATGGCTCGACGACGAACTTCGACCGATTGTCTGAAACCGGCTCTTCTTCGATTGTGGGGCGCTGGGTGATGAGCACGTTCGCTCCTGTGTTCGGTGTTCGGACGTCGGGTCTACTTGGAGTAGAGCTCGACGATGAGTTGTTCTTTGATTTCCGTATCGATCTGCTCGCGGGACGGCATCGAGTCGATGGTGATCGTCCTCGTTCCGGTGTCCACGTTCAGCCACTCCGGCACGGTGCGTCCGACGGTGTCGATCGCGTGCTGGATCGGGAGGATGTCGGAGCTGCGGTCCTTCAACGTCACGACGTCGCCCGCGCTCACCTCGTACGAGGGGATGTCGACCTTCTTGCCGTTCACGAGGAAGTGGCCGTGGTTGACGAGCTGGCGAGCCTGTGGCCGCGTGCTTGCAAGACCGGCGCGGTACACGACGTTGTCGAGACGGGTCTCGAGGATCACGAGCAGGTTGGTGCCCGTGATGCCGCTCTTCTTCGCCGCGTTCTTGTAGTACTTCCGGAACTGCTTTTCGAGCACGCCGTACATGAAGCGAAGCTTCTGCTTCTCACGGAGCTGGATCTGGTACTGGGACTCGCGGATCCTGCCACGGCCGTGCTGGCCCGGCGGATACGGGCGGTTGTCGAAATACTTCGCCTTGTTCTCGTCGAGCAGTTGGCGAGCGCGGCGTGAGACCTTGGTCCTCGGGCCGGTGTAACGAGCCATGGTTAACGACCCTTCCGCTTCTTCGGCCGGCAGCCGTTGTGCGGTACCGGGGTGACATCCTTGATGCCGGTGATCTCGATACCCATGTTCTGCAGCGTGCGGATCGCCGTCTCACGTCCACTACCTGAGCCGCGGACGATGACGTCGAGCTTTCGGATCCCCATCTCGCCCGCCTTGCGCGCCGCCTGTTCGGCAGCGACCTGTGCGGCATACGGCGTCGACTTCCGGGAGCCCTTGAATCCAACGGACCCGCCGGATGTCCAGGCCGCGACCTTGCCGTCCTGGTCGGTGATGGTGAGGATCGTGTTGTTGAACGAGGCCTTGATATGGACCTGTCCGTGGGAGATCATCCTCCGCCCACGACGACGCCGCGACGTGACGACCTCATCCGTGGGCGCCGGAGCGGCAGCCTCGGGAGCCTCGGCCGTGGGAACGGCCGGGGCGGCGGGTGCCTCCTCCGCTGGCGCCTCGGGCGCGAGCGTCTCTTCGTTCTGGATGTCTGCGGTGGTCATTACTTCGTGACCTTCTTCTTCCCTGCGATCGCCACGCGCTTGCCCTTGCGGGAGCGGGCGTTCGTGTGGGTACGCTGGCCGCGGACCGGCAGGTTCCTGCGGTGGCGGAGACCCTGGTAACAGCCGATCTCGACCTTCCGCTTGATGTTCTGGGCAACCTCGCGGCGCAAATCGCCCTCGACCGTGAAGTTCGACGTCACGAACTGACGGATCTTGAGGACTTCGCTGTCGGTGAGGTCGCGGACCTTCGTGTCGTAATCGATGTCGAGCGCCTCGAGGATCTCGAGCGAGCGGTTGCGACCGATGCCGAAGACATAGGTCAGGCCGATCTCGATTCGCTTGTCCCTCGGGAGATCAACTCCGGCAATTCGTGCCATACGTCGGTTACCCCTGTCGCTGCTTGTGTCGAGGGTTCTCGCAGATCACCCAGACGCGGCCATGCCGCCGGATGATCCGACACTTCTCGCACATCTTCTTCGTTGAGGCTGAGACTTTCATTCGGTGATCCTGCCTCGGTATCGGTCGGGACGCCGCCGCCAAACACCGGGGGATCCGAAACCGAATTCCCAAGGTGATTGACGTCTACATCTCAGGAGGCTGCACAGCCTGGCGCAGCAGTCCGGTCGATATCAGCGACGTCGGTTTGTCACAAGAAAACACAGCCCGCAGGGAGCTGCGACCCAGATCTTAGGGCAACCCGGACGATAACGGCAAGCGCGCGAACGCAAACCCTGCCGGGTCGCTTCCGCCACGTTAGCAACGCGATGCACAACTGCCAAGGCACCGCGCGTGCTCGATCCGTGTCCGGGTTCGCACACGCCCTCCTTGACACCAAACGAGGACACGGGCGCGACCTGCTCGACCTGACGTCACCGACCCCCGTTGGCCGTCACGGTTGATGTCGAGACGACCAGGCCGCCGGCCTCCGACTCAATTCTGATCGGCATGCCCGGGAGGTTCTTGGCGAACCAGAACCGATCGATCCCCGACTCCCGCGCGACGTCGTACCTGAGGCAGTCGAAGGTTCCCAGCGCCGTCGTGATCGTCTCCTCGGTGATCGTCGTGGCATCCGCGGGAAAGGAAGCGTGCGCTCGGAGGCCTTCCCACGTGACGAACCCCCTCTCGCCGTCGAAGTCGCACTGGGCGCCTACGTCGTTGCCTTCGAGGAATGTCGTCACTGACACGGTCGTGCCGTCCTTGGACGTCGTCTGTGTGGTCACCGTCCGGCCGGGAGGGCACCCCGCCCGTATCTCTTCAGCGGTGAACGGGGTCGGAGCATCCACGCGACCTACTCGCCGCAGCCCCGACCGCCGTTGATCGAGGTGATCGTGTCAGTCGGGTCCTGGCCCGTCGAGTACCCCCACATGCCCGTCCACGACTGCATGTCGTACGACCACGAGCCGACCGACGGGTCGAAGAAGGCCTCGTCGATCTCGAGCTTCGGGCCGCCATACAGAGCCGTCAGGAGCTCGATCGTGTCTCCGAGGTACATGCCCTCGGTCGTGGCGAGCTCGGGCGGCGTGTTCGTGTAGTAGTAGGCGAAGAAGTGGGGCACGCCGCCCGTCCAGAAGTCGGTGTCCGCCTGGGTGAACAACATCACGAACGCGTCCCAGTGGACGCCGCGGACCACGGCTCCCGGGCAGGTTCCATACACGCTGAACGAGCCGATCCACCCAGAGTCCTGCGTTGGGTCGCCGATCACCGCGGCGACGTCATCGATCGCTTCCTCGTCCATCGTCCCGAACGGAACCCAGATGGCGCCGGCCTGGACACCCTCATCGGACAGCTCGATGGTCGTACCCCCAGTCGCGGTGGTGGAGGTGACCGCCGCCGTCGTGGTCGTCGTCGACGAGGTCGTGGTGGAGGAGGTGATTGTGGTCTCGGATACGGTGGTCGTGGTGGTGGCGGCAGTCGTCGAGGTCGTCGCGAGCGTGGTCGTGGTCGACGACGCGGTTGTGGTGGTCGTCGAGTCGGTATCGCCAGAGGAGCACCCTGCCGCAAGCAGCACCAGGGCCGCGACGATCGCCAGCGGTGAATGCGTTCTTCTCATCCGACCCTCCCCCACCCGATCGTGGATCCGACAACTGTTGCCGCCATCGTATCGCCCAACCCGCGATCGCGGTGCCGGATGATCGCTGGCTACGCGACGGTTCGGGGTTCAGAGAGCGTCGCGACGATCGATCCGTCTGCTGTGATCAGCACCGTGTGCTCGAAATGGGCCGACCACGCGCCGTCAGCGGTCACGACGGTCCACTCGTCGTCGAGGACCACGGACGCCTCGGTGCCGAGGTTGAACATCGGCTCGATGGCGAGCGCCATGCCCTTCTTCAGCCTGAGGCCCTTGCCGGCGGCGCCGTAGTTCGGCACCCACGGAGGCTCGTGCATCTGCCTGCCGATGCCGTGGCCCGCGTACTCCCGCACGACGCCGTAGCCATGGGGATGGGCCTCGGCCTCGATCGCTGCGCCGATGTCGCCAAGGCGGTTGCCTGCCTTCGCCTGCTCGAGGCCTTTCCAGAGCGCGCGTTCGGTGACCTCCAGGAGGGTCGAGACCTCGTCCGGGACATCCCCAACCGCGACCGTGAACGCTGCGTCGCCGTGCCACCCCTCGTAGATGGCGCCAGCGTCGATCGAGACGATGTCGCCGTCGCGGATGGTGTAGTCACCGGGGATACCGTGCACGATCACGGAATTCGGGGACGTGCAGATGACGCCTGGGAACGGCGCGTGCGCAGAACCGTACCCGAGGAACGACGAGGTGCACCCGTGGTCGGCAAGCACCTCCCTGGCGATCTCATCGAGCTCCCGCGTCGTGACGCCTGGCGCGATCGCCGCACGCACCCGATCGTGCATG
>QJWC01000021.1 GCA_003235475.1 Acidimicrobiia bacterium
AGCAGCAATCTCAGGGGACTCGATCACCGACACGGGGCGAGGCTACTCGACCTGCGACAGGCGCCTCCGGCACCTTTCACGAAATCACTTGCCTTGATTGAGACCGGGCTGACCGTAGCCCGCGAGGACAATGCCCCCGACCAGGCATCTGGGTGATACCCGTTGGAGGAGTAGCATGAGGGTAAGCGGCCAGTCGTTCGGGGTACTGGGGAACCGCTCCGGTGGCCGGGCATTGGAGCCGCGCGGAGCGGTGACATGTCACAGCAATGGGTGTTCGATTTCGACGACGCCGACCCGGACAACCGGTCGACGCTTGGCGGCAAAGGATCCGGGCTCGTACGGATGACTCGATCGGGGCTACCCGTCCCACCGGGATTCGTGGTTTCCACCGATGCGTGCAAGGCCCACCTCGAAGTCGGCGGTGATCTCGACCCTGAACTCTGGGTGCAGATCACGTCGGCGATCAAACGACTCGAATCGCGGACGGCCAAGGAGTTCGGTGGCGCAAAGGATCCTCTGCTCGTTTCGGTGAGGTCCGGAGCACCCATCTCCATGCCCGGGATGATGGACACCGTCCTCAACCTCGGCATGAATGAAACGTCGCTTCGCGGGTTGGCCGACATGACAGGCGACGAGGAGTTCGCTTCGTCGACCCTCGACCGATTCCGAAGCTCGTACCTGTCCGTCGTCCACTCCGTGAACGAGCCAACCGCCGCCGACCTCGAATGGGTTCCGGATGACCCGTGGGCTCAACTGAGGGCCGTGGTCAGCTCGGTCTTCCGGTCATGGAACACCCCGCGGGCCATTGCGTACAGGCGTATCGAGGGCATTCCGAACTCCCTCGGAACCGCCGCGATCGTTCAGGCAATGGTGTTCGGGAACGCCTCGGAGGACTCAGGTACGGGTGTCGTCTTCTCACGCAACCCCGCGACCGGGTCACCGGGTCTGTGGGGCGAGTACCTGCCACAGGCGCAAGGCGAGGACGTGGTGGCCGGAGTTCGGACGCCGCTCCCCATCGACCACCTGGCCGTTGATCAGCCCGCGGCATTCGAGCGCCTCTCCGACATTGCGCGACAACTCGAAGCCCAGGCCCGTGATGTCCAGGACATCGAGTTCACCATCGAACGGGGAGTTCTGTGGATCCTGCAAACCCGAGACGCGAAGCGGACTGGTGGCGCTGCGGTGCGGATTGCCGTTGACATGGTGGAGGAAGGTGTGATCTCGGCAACTGAAGCGGTGAACAGAGTGACACCGCGCCAGGTCGAGGAGGTCATGCACCCAACGGTTCGACCACTCCCGGGTGTCGCACCCCTGATCGAGGGTCTGGCGGCGTCTCCTGGAGGTGCGACCGGTGTCGTGACGCTCACGGCCGATCGCGCCGAGGCGCTGGCGGCCGACGGCACCAAGGTCATCCTGATACGCGACGAGACCAATCCCGACGACTTCCACGGAATGGTTGCTGCGCAGGCAATCGTCACGGCTCGAGGGGGCATGACGTCGCATGCGGCGGTGGTGGCGCGGGGTATCGGCAGGCCGGCCGTAGTCGGTTGTGTGGACCTTGTCGTCGACTACGACAATCGAAGGATCCTCACCCCCGCAGGTTCGCTCGAAGAGGGAGCGACGGTGACGGTCGACGGAACGCTCGGTCTCGTGTTTCCCGGCGAGCACCCGTTGGAGCGCTCCTCTGACGGTGCGTATCTCGAGCAGTTGCTGGGATGGGCCGATCAGCAGGCGATCGTGAAGGTGAGAGCCAACGCGGATACCCCTCGTGACGCTGAGGTCGCCGTGAAGCTCGGAGCGCATGGCATCGGATTGTGCCGCAGTGAGCACATGTTCTTCGAACCTGAACGCCTGGCTGTCATGCGATCGATGATCCTCGCGGACACCGAGGAGGAATGGGTCGTGGCGCTCACAAGGCTGGAGGAATACCAGTTCGACGATTTCGTGGGACTCTTCCGGGTACTGGCAGGTCGACCCATAACGATCCGTCTTCTCGACCCCCCGCTTCACGAATTCCTCCCCCGTGACGACCAGGACCGTGCGGGCGATGCGGCGACGTATCCGGAGGGATGGGAGCGACGTGTCGAGCAGCTACGCGAAGCGAACCCGATGCTCGGACACCGGGGATGCCGACTCGGGATCACTCACCCGTCCGTGACGGCAATGCAAAGCCGCGCGATCGGGCGGGCCATGGTCGCCAGTGAGGCCGAGGGCATCGATCTCGACGTGGAGATCATGGTTCCGCTCGTCGGTTCGGCCGAGGAGATGGAGAACCAGAAGGAGATCATCGAGCGCGAGATCGCACGGCTCGAGGCTGAGCACGAGACATCGCTGCCGGTCACGATCGGGTCGATGATCGAGCTTCCCCGTGCGTGTATCACCGCCGGAGAGATCGCCCGGGCGGCTGAGTTCTTCAGCTTCGGCACGAACGACCTCACGCAGACGACGCTCGGGATGAGCAGGGACGACTCCGCGTCGTTCCTCGGGCCGTACCTGGAGCTTGGGATCCGTGACGAAGATCCATTTGTGCATGTCGACGAGGCCGTCGGTGAACTCATCGAGATGGCCATCGCTCGGGGGAAAGCGGCGCGTCCGGACCTCGAGACGGGTGTGTGCGGTGAACACGCGGGGGACCCGGAGTCGATCTCGCGTTTCGCCCAGTATGGCGTCGACTACGTGTCCTGCTCCCCGTACCGGGTGCCGATCGCTCGTCTGGCGACCGCTCACGCCGCGAACCGTGAGGTCCACGCCCGGTAGCGCTGACAAGTCTCGTGTCGGAGGATTCGGGTGGTCGATCTCTCCGCGGGCGTCAATCCTGTAATTCGGTGAGCATCGGACCGAGAGACGCAGTCAGCGCCGAGAGTGCCTCGGGCGATACCGGCCCGATGAAGTAGCGTCGGACCCCTGCGAGATGAGTGCGCGCAAGCTCTCGATGGCGCGCAACGCCGTCTGGAGTCAACGCTGCGATCACACCGCGCCCGTCGAGCTCGTCGGGCCGCCTTTCGACCAGACCGCGAGCTTCGAGCTGTTGCACGGTGTATGTCAGGCGACTCCTCGAGAACAACGTCTGGTCTGCGAGGTCGGACATCCTCAACTGTTTCTCGGGAGCTTCGGCGAGGTTTGACAACACGTCGAAGGTCGCGATTGCCTCCCCGTGCACCGCCCGCATTTCGTCATCGAGTCGGGCCAGGAGCCGCGTACTCGTGTGGAGGAACGTGCGCCATGCCTCGTCCTCTCTCGCTGTGAGTGGTTTCGTGACCATGCACCGGAATATAGTTGAAATTTGCACGGTTGTCTTTTATGCTAGTTAAAACTTGAACGATGTGGAGGAGTCATCATGTGGCAGAACCACACCAGCGCAACCGTCAAGTTCAATGAACTCTTCGCCGAACTCCTGCGGACTGCAGCCGAAGAGCACACCACCAGAACCACCAGCGGAGACGACGTAGAGCGTCTCATCGACATCAGGGAGCGTCTGCACTCCTTGCGATCAGAGCTCGCAGCCGTGAGGGCGGAGTTGGAGGTTGAGGACATCACATCGGGTCTCGAACGCGAACGTGAGGGCCGTTCGGACGTGCGGCTTCCCAGGCACACGCACTCGCTACGGATACGGAAAGCTTTCTGACGCCTAACAAGTGGAGTATCTGATCAAGGCACTCCTGAGCAACCCTTGCGCGACGACGGGGCAGCCAGTGCCGCCTCGCCGTCGTTCTCGTGCGAGAACCCGGGTTCATCGTCTCTACGTCCGGATTGCTGCACAGCGGACGAAGGATGTTTTGTCCGCTGCTGCGATTATCTGAACGTATAGGTTGCATGTGCGGTTCGGAAAAGGTGCGACGTGCGGTCCTTGTCTACAGATGAAGCGAGGTTCCGGCTCGTGTTCGACGCGCATTTCGATCGCGTAAACCGGTACTGCCTGCGACGGGTTCCCGTCGATGAGGTGAACGATGTCGTTGCTGAGGTGTTTACGGTTGCGTGGCGAAAGGTCGATCGGATGCCCGAAGGAGATGATGCGCTCCCGTGGCTGTATGGCGTGGCCCGCCACGAGATCAACAACCGGAGGCGTTCTGGGCGTCGACTTGCCGCACTCGTCCAGAAGGTGTCTCGTCAACCGCACTATCCCGAACCCGGACCGGAGTCCTTGATTGTGCGCAACGCGGAACTCAAGGCCCTCATGGATGCGCTCGCAACGCTCGACGAGGCCGATCAGGAAGTTCTCCTCCTTCGCTCCCAGGAGGAACTCGAATTCGCGGGTATCGGCTTGGCTCTCGGCTGCAGTGCAGAAGCCGCCCGCAAACGACTCTCTCGTGCGCTGGTCCGTCTCCGACGGGCCGCCAATCTTCCCGAGCCACAAGGTGCGGCCCGGTTTTCTCGTGCGATCAAGGAAGGAGGTGACCGGTGAACGACAACCAACTGCTCGAGCGGCTTGCTGCTGCAAACGCCTACGGCGACGACTCGGCAGTGCCTGAGAAGGTCTGGACGCGTGACCTGGCGCTCCGCGAGATCGAACGGAGAATGGGTATGACCCAAACGACACGCAAGACACAACCGACCGAGGCACCTAGGCCACGCCGGCCGAGGCTCCTCGCCGCTGTCGCTGCTTTTGCCGCAGTCGTCGCTATTGGCGGCGTGGTCCTACTTGCTGTAAACCTCGGGGGCGATCAGCCGCCAGCGTCAGACCTGACGACCACGAGCACCACCCAGGCGACGCAGCCGACCACACCCGCGACGGTTCCCCCGGCACCTGAGACGCTCAGCTTCTCTGTTGGCGCGCAGGCGGCGGGGACGTATCTGGCGGAGTGGTTCCCAGTCGACATGGTGTTCGAGCTCGACGAGGGCTGGTTCGCCCTCGGTGAGGATCCCGTCGGTGGGCTCCTCCTCGCGACAAGCGACATCGTCTGCGAACCCGACTGTGGTCCAGCCGATGGTGTCGCGGTGATCATCCGCCAGCTTGAAGGAACACCCAGCGACCTCGCGGCCACGCTGACCGAGGAACTAGGTGCCGAAGGCACACTCGTCGGCGCGCATTTCGTCTCGTCCGACGTGACGAGTGGCGAGTATGCGGGCTTTGAGGCGGTGACCGTTGACTACACGATGGACGACGGACTCAATGGCGGGGCCCTCGTGCCCGTGCTGTGGCCGTACGGCGCGGAACGAGGGGGGATCCGACCTCTCGTCTTCGCGGGTGGGTCGAGAACCGTGTTCGTCGATTTCGGCGTTGACCATACGGTCGTCCTGCACTTCACGCACACTGATCTGGAAGCCGCGGACTCGTTCGCGGCGAGGGTCGAGGCATTGATGGCGAGCGACGTCTCATTCGCTGAGGGGTAGAAGAACCCCCTCCAGGTCGGGGGATCCGACCGGTGCCGCTCGCTCATCGCAGAACACCGCGCTGGGCGAGCGGTCCCGCGTTTGCGTGTCTGTCAACTGAGGTAGAGGAGGTTCCAACGTCGAGCTATCTCGACCGTCCGAAGTGCCGGTTGACGCGCCTTCCGAGTGCGAGGACGATGGAGTCAGTGAGAGGTTTTGATGGGCGTTCTCGTTGACGATGCTGCCCATCGCCTCCTCGAGCAGAAGGTGAGGGCAGGCAATGACTCCGACCGGGTTGGACAACGGAGAAGCGACACGGCTGCAGGAGCGCATCACGACGTGGGTCGAGGCGGGAGTGATTTCATCCGATCAGGCCGAGGGCATCAGACGCTTCGAGCGCGTAGCGGACTCGGCATCGCCACAGCGCCTGAATCTGGGAGCTGAGGTCGCGGCGTACGTGGGAAGCGTGCTTGCCCTGATGGGCGGTGGTGCCTTTGTGGGCTCGAGCTGGGATGATCTCCGCCTTCTCGGTCGAGTAGCCGTTGGCGTCGTCGTGATGGCTTTGGGTTTCGCCGCGGGCACGTGGCTCGTTCACCTCGGTGAACGGGGAACAACCCGCCTCGGATGGTTTCTTTGGGTGGTCGGCACTGGTGGGGTTGGCATCACTGCGCTCGCGGTGGGAAACCAGGTCTGGTCCCATGACGGCGACATCGTGGCCGTGACGGTGGGCGTCCTCGTCATGGGAGTGAGCGTGGCCCTGTGGAGAAATCTGGAACGGCCGTTGCAGCTCCTCACCGCAGCCGTCGGCTGCGGAATCGCGCTTGCCGGGGCCTCTGAGATGGCCGACCTCCCCACGTGGGCGATGAGCTTTCTGCTGATAGTCCTGGGCATTGGTCTCACAATCGGCGCTGTCGGCCGAATGGTGCGACCGCTCGTAATTGCACTCGGACTTGGCGGTGTGAGCGGATACGTGGGCAGTCTGATGCTCACCGAAATGAACGAACGCGTTGGCACTGGCATGGCACTCGTCGTGGCGATCGCGGTCATTGTCGTGGCGTTGAGGGAGCACACCGTGCCAGTGCTGGTCCTCGGCGTGGGTGGAACGCTGATTGCCACGCAAGGCTTGCTGTCGACAACCTTCACGGGCGCCGCGTCGGCGCTCATCGTCATTGCGCTCGGCGTGATCATCGTCGTGGGCGTCGTCGTCTCCAGCATGCGTAGGCCTGACGTTCCGAAGTCCGAGCGGTCACAACCGCCAACGGCGTGAGGCGCGGCGCTGTCGTCGGACGTCACCTCGACCGCGCCCGGCGGTTACCGATAAGGCGCATGGCGCTGACCACTCCGGTGAAAGGCTCCAGCGGAAACGCGGATCTGCAGGCAGGAGCAATGGAAGTACGCCCGCAGGTCCCTGCTGGGCCCCAAGCTGTTGGCGTGCTAGCCGGTTGCGAAGATCAGCTCGATGGCTCGTACCGCTTCGACCGGAGTGCCGTTGATGTCGACAGTCAGGGTGATGGTCCAAATCGTGCGGCCCACCGCCCCCGGCGCCATGCCGAGGTCGACATGCGTCTCTTTGCAGTCCTTGAGGATGATGAACCCACCGCCACCGCCACCCTGGCCGGGTACCGCGCTGCCGACGCAGATGTCGAAGCTGTACCCGGTGTCAGCCGTCGCGGTCCAATTGAACCTCGTCCCGCTGATCACGTTCCCGTTGAGGTCCTTTCCGAACCCCTTCAGGTCGTAGCCCTTGGTTCCGTTCCCGATCCCCTCGGACACGTCGGAATTGGGCGTGATGATGCTGAGCTGCGGTGGCTGCTGGCCCGGGAGAAGCTCCTTCATCACGATGTCGACCGAGTCTGATCTCGACACCCCGTAGAGATCCGTGCCGGTGAGGACGATCGTGTAGTTGCCATGGTCGAGGGCGGTGACGAGGTTGTGGCCGTCGCTCGACCACACGACGGTCGAACCCTGCTTGATCTCCCACACGACCTTGTCCTCGGGCAGGGCGGCATTGACGTAGATGTCGGGGTCGTGCGTATACGCAACCATGTGCAACGCGGACCCTTCATACAACTCCTGGCCATCGGTCGGGCTGAGGATCTGGACGATCGGTGGTTCGTTCTCGACGGTGATCGCGATGGCAGCCGTCGACGCCAGGCCGCGTCGATCCGTGGCGACCGCCTGGATGACGTGATTGCCGGGACTCAGGTTCGCCCCGATCGTTCCCTTGTCGGGGAACGGGTTCAGGGCGCCGTCGATGCTCGAGAACCACTGGATCCCAACAGGCTCACCGACGAACGATTCCGCATGCCCCGACAGTTCGATGATCTCCCCGGCAGGAATGTCGCCAGGTGCGGTGTCAATCGTCACGGTCGGCGGCGCCCACACCACGCCGAGGGCAGCCGCCACTGCCATGTGCGCATCGATACGTCTCTTCTCGCCGGTTGCGAGCGGTCCGAGCCCGCCGACGTGGGCGGTGTCGAACAATGTCGTCTTGATGTCCCTGCGTGATATCTCGGGATCGGCAACGCGAAGCAGCGCGGCGACCCCGGCAACGAACGGGCTTGCGAAGCTGGTACCACAGATCTGCCCTGCGCGACCGTCATTCGCCGCCGGGTCGGCATACGCGTACACGCAGAAGGGACCGTAGATCTGGACGCTGGTATCCCCGGTCGACGAGCCGTAGTTGGACCCGTCGTGCTTCTCGGTGTCATCGACCTTCATCCCGCCGACACACACGACCCAGTGGGATGCACAGGGCAGGTACTTGGCCCCCACGTCGACGTTCTCACCCTCGTTGCCAGCAGACGCGAACGCGATCGTGCCGGCCCATCGGTCGGCTCTCCGGAAGGTCTTGTCGTATTGACGTCGTGTGGCGTCGGGGTTCGTGACGCTTCGCAACCCGAAGCTCATGTTGACGACGTCCGGCTTCTCGTCCTTGATGACCTCCCGTGCGTTCTTCATCGTCCCGTACGTGTCCGGTCCGTAGCGCATCTGCACGATCTGCACCCACGGGTAGGCGACACCTGCGGTACCCCACAGGTTGTCGTGGATACCTGCAACCGTCAGGGTCACCTGGGTGCCGTGGTACGGACACGGATTACCTCCAGAGCACACGGAGGTGTCGTCGGGTCCCCAATCGGCCTTACGGAGCCTTGCACCTTCTGACAGGTCGGGATTCTGGATGAACCCGCGGTCGATGACGAGGACCTTCACCCTGGTCTGAGGGTTCGCGTACACGTCGAGCATCTGCCACGCCGTGTCGAGGCCGATCTGCTGGGTAGCCAGGGAGTTGATGTACGGCCAGTTGAAGGCGTTGAGGTCGGAGTCCAGTCCTTCGAGGAGCTGGCCCTCGTCGACATCGTGGCCGGTGGGAATGATGTTCATGCTGACGTCGGGGCCGACGTCGTTCCAGAGTCGTCCGAGGATGATCCCGGTGGCCGCCGACTCGGCACTGTCCACGCGGAGTGTCGTGCCGTCGACGGGCTCCATCGACGCGAACCGCCAGGCGGCTTCGTCGAGGTTGAGGCTGGAGACATCGCGGGCGCGGACCAGGACGTCGACACCATCCTCCGGGTCGGCGTCAGGGTCGTAGTCGTAGTCGACCACCTCGACGTCAGGGTGGTTGCGTAGCGTTTCGAGGGCTGCGAGGTCCGGGACGGTGACGATCGCCTCGCCGATCACGAAATCGCTGGCGACCCCGTCGTCGTTGACGATGCGTCCGACCGGGCGCGGTGCGTCATTGGGATGGAAGCCGGGGATCGTCGCGACAACTGGTGAGATCGAGGCGTCGATCACGACTTCGAGGTCGACATCGGGGATCGTGGTGCTGGTGGAGGTTTCCTGCTCGATGGGAGCAGCGAGAGTCGTGGGAACGGGATCGTCGCCCTGGGCCGACAGGATGGCGAACACAGTGATGGCGATGAGGAGGGCCACGCCCCCACCGATCGCAATCCACTCATTCCTGGTGATTGCCGCCCACCGGCTGTCGGAGGTCATGCGACGACCCTCAAGAGTCGGAGGCCCTCGGCGATACGCGGCCGGTCGCGACTGATGGACAGGTCGGTAGCGGCCAACTGCCCCGTGACGAGGCGAGCGAACTCCGCTGCACTTGTCACCACCTCGGGAGCGGCGGGGTACGGCTCTGTGATCATGACAGCCCCATCACCGACGGTTACGCCAACCTCCGTGGAGCCGATGACCACGTTGCACTCGAAGGGCTCGATGTCCCTCAGCTTGTCGCGATGGATCGATGTCACCCTTCGCGCGAGGTATTGGAGGGATTCCATGGTCGGATCCCCTGCGACGATGAGCGTCATGCCGAACGTCGCCAGTCCATCGACGAGGGCTCGGAGCGACCCGTCCGGATCGTTGATCCGATACACGCCATCGGTCCTCGAAACGTGTCCCGAGGCCTCGAGGGTGCGGAGCCGTTCCGTGAGGAGTGCAGGCGGGATGCCGACGTTGTGTGTCGCGAAGTCCGTGAACCGTGCGGGTCCGTACCAGACGAGGTCACGGACGATCAACATTGTCCAGCGGTCACCGACGTGATCGAGTCCAGCGGCGACAGGGCAGTACTGGTCGTAGGTCCTCGGCATCCTTCATTTTCTGAAGTGATCCGAGTTCTGTCAAGTCCGGCGGTGCGAGAATCCCGCCTATGGCCCATGTCTTGCTCGAAACCGAACACCTGTCGATCCGGCGCTTCGTCGAGGGCGACCTGTCCGATCTCGTCGAGTACCGAACCAGGCCGGATGTCGCCCGGTATCAGGACTGGACCACGGACTGGAACCTGTCGGAGGCGGAGCGATTTCTCGAGAGCCCGGACGAGCCTGAGCTGGGAACGCGAGGTGAGTGGACCCAACTCGCAGTCATCGAACGACGGTCGGGAGCCCTCTGCGGCGACATCGGCGTCCACTTCGTGGCGGAACAGCCAGCAACAGCCGAGGTGGGGATCGCCATGTCTCCGAGGTTCCAAGGTCGTGGATTCGCCACGGAAGCGATGCGATCTGTCGTGTCGTGGTTGTTCATGGACTTCGGGTTACATCGCGTGTTCGCGCATGTCGACGCTCGGAACGCCGATGCTCGTTCCCTGCTGGAACGGCTCGGCTTTCGCCAAGAAGCGGAGTTGCAGGATGCCGACTGGTTCAAGTCCGAGTGGACCACGCTATGCATCTACGCGGTGCTCGCCGATGGATGGCAATGCAACGATTAGGTGTCGAGGATCGAGGCAATAGTCAACCGATGATCAGGCTGGGTGGCGCGACGACGGGGCGGCCGGAACCGCCTCGTCCTCGCTCTCGTGCTTGAACCCGGGTTCATGGTCCCTACATCACGACGGTCATTTGGGTCGAATCGGTCGGCGTATTGGCGTTGGCTAGCATCAAGTAATGGTTGCCAAGCCTTCCCCCGAGATCGAAGCGATCGCCCGAAGAATCCTGGCGGCATACCCAAGGCATGACTCGGAGACAATGGGAAATCTGTTCTCGAGCGATCCCGACCTTCGGGTCATCGGAAACGATGCGAACGAATTCTGGAGAGGCCCCCGGGAGTTCCTCGCTGTGTTCATCGCCCAGAGCGGGGAGCGTCCCGCGTGGACCCTGGATGTTCGTGAGGTCGAGGCGTTCGAGCAGGACCAATTCGGGTGGGCGACCATGCTGTCAACGATCGTTTCCGGAGAGTTCGCTACCGCCATGAGGCACAGTGCGCTCTTCCGTATCGAAGGCGGGGCGTGGCGGGTGATTCAGTGGCACAACTCGTCCCCCGTCCCGAACCAACAGCTCTTCGGTGTCGATCTCACGACGACCCTCGACGACCTCCTGGTCTCGGTTCTCGCAGACGACTCGGCAGTTCTAGGTGCAGTGGGGTCGGAGGGGACGATGACCCTTGTATTCACAGACATCGTCGATTCAACGCCGCTTGCCGACTCGGTCGGCGACGCCGCTTGGGCGGCGACGGTGAGAGGACACGAAGAGGAGATTCGGCGCTCGACGTCCGCGAATGGCGGGACGGTTGTGAAGTTTCTCGGTGACGGGTCGATGCTGGCTTTCGAGTCCGCAAGGGCGGCGGTCCGCTCCGCGATCGAGATCCAACGTAAGGTGGCGGATCAGGCGTACAACGTTCGGATCGGCATCCATACGGGCGAAGTCATTCGCACTGCGGACGACCTCTTGGGGCTTACCGTGAACAAGGCAGCACGCGTGGCGGCAGCGGCCGAGGGCGGAGAAGTGATCGTGTCGTCGACCACGAGGGACGTCATGGGTCCGATGGAGGGTGTCACTGTCAGAGAGCCCAGAATCGTCGTGCTCAAAGGCCTCTCCGACGCTCACCAGATCTTTCCGATCAGTTGGGACTGAACGCGATTGTCGATCTCCATGTATCTGTGGCACTCGGGCGGCAGCATGTTTCCGCCCGACACGGCACGTTCATCGTTGTCAGTTCGACACAACGCCCCAGAGGTCACCAGCTAAACGATCGACGTCGGCGTTCGTCGAGGTGGTTCCATCCGTGTTTGCCTGCACGGCGATGACGATCGCCTCGTCCGGTAGGGCGAGCAAGATGATCGCAGAGCAACACGTGGTGACTGAACTGAGCCCTTGATGACCCACGGCATAGGTGTGGTACTCGGACGAGAAGTCCATCACCCCGAGTCCGTACCAGTGGTGCTGGAAGTCCGTCATCTCCTTGAGGCTCTCCTCCGTCAGGATGGTGCCGCCGTAGAGCGAATACCCCCAGCGAGCAAGAGACGCAGCCGTCGTTTCGACGCCCCATCCGTCGGAGGCCATCGCGTTGCCAACGGTGTACGAGATTCCTTCGAGCCCGGTGTGCGCGAGCACATCGGATCGCAGAACGTCGGCGAGGGGCCTGTCCTTGGCATGTTCGATGATCGTTCCCAAGAGCACAAAGTTCGTGCTCGCATACCTCGTGACGGTGTCTGGTGCGACCGAAGCAGCCGCGAGCGACCCGAACAGCTCAACCGGATCAGCCACCAGCTCCGCGGGGTAGTAGCCAGCCTCCTCATCGAGGTCAGGGATACCGCTTCGCATCGCGAGAACTTGCCGAATTGTCGCCCCGTTTGCATCGAAGAACCCGAGTTCGGGTGGAAGATGCTCTGACGCCGGTTCGTCGAGATCGAGCATGCCATCCTCGGCGAGGCGGAGGACCTGTGCGGCGACGATGGTCTTCGCTGCGCTGTGGGTCGGGTGGCGCGAATCGATGGACACTGCCGAGCCGTTCCACGATCCTGCAGTGCCGCTCCAGTGGCCCACGCTGCCCACGACTACTGCTGCTGTCACACCGGTGAACGTGCCGCGGGCGACCGCTGCGTCCAAGGTGGCCTGGAGGGCGGCCGCGATCGATGGTTGTAGGGCGGTGGAGGGGAACTCGGGGAATCGGCCGAGTCCGTAGACGACCGATGGCGTTAAGTCGTCCAAGCGACCACTGCTGGACGTGGTCGGTGTCTCGGGCGAGGAGGTGGCCGTCGTGCGTTGATCCGGAATCGTGGGGGGCAGCGCGGCGTGATCCCCCGGTGCCGGTGGTGCCGACGATCCACCCGCGCATGCGCCGAGGAGCATCGTGAGACCCACGGCGGCGGTGACGAGTCGAAAAGACGAGCCCCGACGCCAGGGCTGCATGCTCATGTCACGAGCCGGGTCGCGCGAGTCAAGGTTCGAATCGGATGGACCCGACGATGGCACGCACCTCGCTGACCACGGACGGCGGGGCATCGGAGGATGCGATACCCGCAATGAAGAGTCCACCTCCCTCGACATCGACAAACCACACGTCGATTGTGGCTCCGACGTCGGTGCGATACCACATCATGCCCAGGGGTTGGGGCCTCCAGCCAAAGAAGTAACCGGGATCGCACCCCAGATCGTCCTGAACGGAAAACGTGAAGTGCCGCGCCGGCCGTCCCCCAACGGTCGTCTCCTCCATGGGCGAGAGACTGGTGAGTCCCGGGACGGGGTCGGTGAATCGCCCGCTGGAGCTGGGGAATGCGGAGAAGTGACAGGCCGTCACCGGGCCCGCTCCTGAAAGACCGAGCTGGGCGTTGGTCCAGTACACGACCGCTTCTGCGCCCTGGGAACCCTGGGTACTGGTGCTGAGGAGGAAGCCGCCGTAGGTTTCCCATCTTCCGCGTGGCATTCTCGCCACAAACGGGAGGCCGTCAGCCAGGAACGAGTACTCGCCCTCGTTCAGCTGCCGGGAATCGAACGCAGGCGCTTCGACACCGTTCGGATCATTCGTTGCCGCAACGTCGCTGTCGAACTGCAATGAACCGATGACCTGCGAGATCTCGGACTTCACGGCCGTACCGGCGTCGGGGGTCGTGACGCTGGCGATGAAAAGCACGTCCTGGCCCGCGGATCCTGATGATCCTCCTCCCTCGCCGCGGTCGATGAACCAGACGCGGATGGTGTCACCCTCATCAGCGGTGTCCCAGATCGCACCACCCCTCCATGGCTGCCACCCGTAGAAGTACCCCGGATCGCACCCCACGTCGTCTGTGATGCGAACCGAGACCTGATACGTGGGGTATCCACCGACGACGGATACGGTCGGCGCTTCCACTACTTCGGTACCGGGAAGATGGGCGATGGCGCTTGTCAGGCGGGCGAACGACTGTTCGTGTGGCACGTCGGTGGGAAGCAGACCTGACAGCTCGCCCCCCCAAATTGCTTCCGAGCACCATGTCATCGATCGACCGTCGGGAAACCGGCTCCAGTAAATGATCGCTTCCGCGGATTGGGGTCCGACGGTGCTCTTGGTCAGTGCGACGCCCGGCTTGAGTTCCCATCCAGGGGCAGGAATGACGATCCGGAAGGCGAGATCGTCCGCACGGAGCACGATCTGGGCATCTTCATCGACAATCGCGGGCGCCAGTGAGGTGGTCACGTCAGCAGGGGGCTGGTCGGTGGGTTGACGACCATCCGCGAGATAAAAGAGCATCGCTACTACCAGGACAACAACCATTCCGAAGGCTGCTGCGGAAGCGCTCATCCAGCGACGTCCACCGACCGGCACCCGCGACCGATCGACGGCGGAGGGGCGAACCGAGTTCCTCCGGAACCTCTCGGCGACGATCTCCTCGAACGCGACCGGTGGTGCCGTGACGTCGAGGTAGGTTCGAAGTTGGGTGTCGAGATCAGGCATGGAGTTGTACTCCCAAAGCGGTCCTCAGCTTGGCCAGTCCCCTGTGGAGGTGCGTATCGAGGGTGGACACCTTCAACGACAGCATCGCTGCGACTTCGTGACGCGGCCATCCGTACGCGTGGACCATCACGACGGCAAGTCGCTGCTTCTCGGACAGCTCCCGGAGTGCCATCGGCAGTCTCGGTTCGACGTCCGGTATGGTTCTCGAACCCTCTTGAGGGACGGCGAGGAACGTTGGTCGCCGACCTCGCTGGCCGCGGCTGCGACCGACGCGGTAGAGGTAACCGGCCGGGTTCTCCATGTGTCCAACTCGATCCCAGTGCTCCCATCCGTACGCCAGAGCCTCAGCTGTCGCCTCGCGCCCTCGCTCCTGCCCGAATACGGCGACCAATGCATGGCGAAGGCGAGGCTCGACCTCCTTGACGAAGACGGTGAACGCCTCATCTTCAACCCGGTCAACAACCACGGCGACTCCTCCACACCAATAAAGGTGGTATCGACGTGATCGCGCCACAAGAAATCTTGCGGGACGCGTCGCTCCCTTTCGAACGCGGCCGCGTCAGGACTGTGTGTGAGGTCGAGCGTTTCTCATAGGGCCGCGCCATGGATTGGTCCAGGATCTCATCAGGGCACGACGAGCACTCGACCTTCAGGCGAAGCTGTCTGTGCCGCTGCTCGACGTCGCGAACGAAGTCCGTGAGCTCGTGACTTTTGTGCCCTTGGGCAACAACTGCAACTCCCGCCACGCCGTACACCCACGAACCTTGCCGACCCACGAGCCGTATGGCAACAACTCTCGAGGATGGCACGTCCAGTCGGCTCGCTGGACGTAGGGCTGATGTGGGCACCGCCCGGGTCGTACGCACCCGGGCCACGCCCCACAACCCCCGTTGCTCACTGGTAGACATGTCCACCTAAGCCACTCGGTTACGGAATTTCGCGTAACCGAGATCGTGTGCCGTACGTAGGAGGGGTGTGACCCAGTCCGAAGCCTCCAGATTCGCTGCGTTGTACGAGCGCTACTACCCGCACGTCTACGCGTACTGTCGCCGGCGCTCGTATCAGGACGCCGTGGACGACCTGGTCGCGGACGTGTTCCTGACCGTCTGGCGCAAGATCGATAGCGCGCCCGACGACGAAGACGCGATCCGATGGCTGTATCGGATCGCATACTTGGTGCTGATAAACCATTGGAGGCGCTCCGGACGGCAGAAGAAGCTCACCGAGAAGCTGCGGTCGATCGGCGCAGCACCGATACCGCTCATCCCCGATCAGTTCGTGGTCCGCGAAGAGGTACGCGACGTCCTGGAGGCCGCCCGCCGTCTCCGAAGGGAAGATCAGGAGCTCCTGCGCCTCAGCATCTGGGAGGGCCTATCGATGGCGGATATGGCCAGCGTCCTTGGGATCAAGGAGAACGCTGCCAAGCAGAGGCTTCACCGTGCGCGAAAGCGCCTCGTGCGTGAGCACGAGCAAGCATCCAAAAGTGTCGCAGTTTCCCCCGCTGCTCTGAAAGGAGGTAAGGCGTGAGCATCGAAACCAAGATCCTCGCATTGTTCGAGGAGGGCAATCCAGTTCCGGACATCAACGGTCTGGACCGTGTCGCCCTCGATGCCACTTCGTACCTCGCAGCCCTTCGAGCAGGGAGTAGTGCGATGACAGAAGTGGATGACAAGATCGACAGGACAGAACAGAAGAGGCCTCGCATGGTGTGGTTGGCTGCAGCCGCCGCGGCCGTGGTGGTCATCCTTGGTGGAGTGGCATTGCTGCAGAGCGGAGACGACGGTGCGGCCCCACCGGTCGCATCCGAACCGGAGACGACGGCTCCGGCAGCATTGACACCTGATGCGTTGCCGGGGAATGACTTCCGGGTTGTGAGTGGTACGAACCAAGACCTTCCGGAGAGGCTTGCGTTCGGCGAGGACGGAACGTTCACCGTGTCCGACCGTGGCGGCTTTACGACCGATACCGGTACGTACACCATCGATGGAGACCGGATCACGTTCACGTCGGTCTGGGAAGAAGGTCGTGGACCCGACGACTATGGCGTCATCTGGGCGTATCCGGTGTGTCCCGGCTGCAACTACAACGTGACGATGAGGACCGACAAGTGCGAAGGTGTGGTTGGTGAGTACCGACTCGTGTTCGACACCCCCGGAACGTTCTCCCTCGACCTGGTGAACGACGCGTGCTTGCTTCGCAACTACGTGGCAAAGGGCCTCGAGCTTGCTCCGATCGCCAGCGGCTAGATCCATCGAAGCGACGCCTCCGACAGGGTCCCGGACTCTGGGAGCCAGGGACTTGTCGGAGGCACGCGTCGTTGTGACGAGAGGCTCATATGACGGAGTGGAAGGGTGTGCGGTGGCCATGGCTCGTTGCGGCTGTTTGTCGCGGCGGGGCTGGTCGTAGGGGGCGTGGCCTTCGCGCGTACCCGTGACACTTCCGAAACCTCGGTTGGCAATGACTTCCAGGTAATCGGCGGCTCGAATCAGAACCTCCCCGATGTGGTGACGTTCGGCGACGACGGGACGTTTGCGGTCATCGACGGCGGGCGCACGGTCGACACTGGCACCTACACGATCGAGGTCGACCAGATCAGCATCGTCTCTGAGTGGGTCGAGGTCCGGGGTCCCGAGCACTATGGCGTCATGTGGGCCGAACCCGACTGCCCCCCCGGGCTGCCACCTCATGAACGTCCCGATGATCTCAGACAAGTGCGAGGGCGTCGTCGGGGAGTGCCGGTTCGAGTTCGATACACCCACAACGGTCAGTTTCGAAGTGGTGTGGGACGAGTGCCTCCAACGCACGCTCGTTGCGAACGGACTCCAACTCGCCGTGTCCGGTCGCGGTTAGGTCTCGAGCGGCTCGACGAAGCGCCTCGATCACGTCAAGCAGAGCAAGAGTTGCCAGCCGCGCCATGCGAGCGGCCATCGTCGTTTCGTTCATCTAGCGTTGTGGCATGGTCTACGACTCGGTGCTCGACGCAATCGGCCGTACTCCCCTTGTTCGGCTGGGTCGTCTTTGGCCGGGACCCGGCGCGATTCTCGCGAAGCTCGACTTCCTCAATCCCGGTGGGTCGAAGAAGGATCGAATTGCCCTTCGGATGATTGAGGAGGCTGAGGCGGCGGGGCATCTGTCACCGGGCCAGACGGTGGTCGAGCTGACGAGCGGCAACACGGGGACCGGGCTGGCCATCGTCTGCGCTGTGAGGGGGTATCCGTTTGTCGCCGTCATATCGCGCGGGAACTCAGAGGAGCGCGCGCAGATGATGGCGGCGCTGGGTGCTGAGGTGGTGCTCGTCGACCAGCGGTCGGGCGGGCATTCGGGGCATGTGACCGGGGAGGATCTGGCCCTCGTCGAGGAGGCGACCCAACGGCTCACCGACGAGCGAGGAGCTTTCCGCGCGGACCAGTTCCACCTGCCGGGCAACGCCAATGCGCACGAGCACGGTACCGGAGCCGAACTCTGGGACCAATCCGGTGGCTCGATCGACGTGTTCTGTGAGTTCGTCGGGACGGGTGGCACGTTCGTGGGAGTCGCTCGGGCCCTGAAAGCACGCAACCCCGACGTGAAATGCTTTGTTATCGAACCCGAGGGAGCAGCTGCGTTGGCCGGCAAGGAGATCGTGAACCCGGACCACAGGATCCAGGGCGGCGGCTACACGATGGGTCACCTCGAGGGCGTCGAGCCAGACCTCGTCGACGGACTGGTCGAGATCTCGGACCAGCGTGCGATCGAGATGGCCAGACGCCTCGCCACCGAAGAGGGGATCTTTGCCGGGTTCTCATCGGGCGCATGCGTGGCGGCGGCATCCCAACTGCTCTCGACCGAGTATCAGGGCGCTACCGCTGCCGTGGTTCTGGCCGATTCCGGAATGAAGTACCTCTCTACCGACCTCTGGTCCGATCCCCGATGACGGCGGCGTTGAGCTTCGACGACCTTGCGAGTCAATCAGGGGTCGATCGACAGACGGTCGATGATTTCGTCGACGCGGGCGTGCTTCAGCCGAGCGGATCGGGTGCGTTCAAACCGTCCGACGTTGCGACTGTGAGGCTCGTCGCGTCCCTCGTGGAATCCGGTTTGGAATTGGAGGTGCTGTCTGATGCGGTACGCGACGGCAGGCTGTCGTTCGCGTTCATCGACCATCTCATCCCCGATCCGGTGCGACTCGTCGATGCTCCGACAGATGGCGAGGGTGCTGTCTCCCTCCAATACGCCACATACCTCGAGCCGATACTCGGTTCGGTGTGGTCAGAGGGGGAGCCGATTCGCGAAGATGACCTCGTCATCCTACGAGTGTTTGCGGAATCGGTCGATCTCGGGGCTTCGACAGACAGCGTCGTTCGAATCCTGCGTTCCATCGCACAGTCGGCCACCAAAGTCATCAACCTCTACCGGGACTTCATCGACGAGGTCCTCCTTGCGCCGGCAATCGATCGAACCGGATCGCCG
>QJWC01000061.1 GCA_003235475.1 Acidimicrobiia bacterium
GACGACCGATCAGCGGGACGCGGCAGAGGCCTCGAAGGCCGCCTACCAAACGGCATTGTCGGAGTCCGGGTACGGCGCCATCACGACCCAGATCACCTCTTCGGATGAAGCGGGTCCCTTTTATTACGCCGAGGAGTACCACCAGCAGTACCTGGCGAAGAACCCGGGTGGATACTGCAACCATGGCTTCTGCCAGGTGCCGTACGCGACCGCCCCGGCGGGGATCTGATGGCTGAGCGAACCGGTGCGATCATCGCCGCTGGCCCCCTCGGGTTCCAGTGGCAGGGGCTCGACCCCTTCATCTTCACCATGCACCACCTCGACGTGTATCCGGAGGGCGGCGACCACCTCGGCCCGACCGTGCCACTCGACGGGCGGAGGATCGGGTCTGACTTCTCCGGCATCGACGGGTGGAGTATGTACCACGGGTCCATCGTGCCGGGCTTCCCGCAGCATCCCCATCGGGGGTTCGAGACGGTCACCGTCGTGCGCCGCGGGTACGTCGACCACTCTGATTCGCTGGGAGCGACCGCTCGATATGGCGGAGGAGACGTGCAGTGGCTCACGACGGGTGCCGGCATCCAGCACGCCGAGATGTTCCCGCTGATCCGTGCCGACGAGGGGAACCCGCTCGAGCTGTTCCAGATCTGGCTGAACCTTCCGCCGGAATCGAAGATGGTCCCGCCTTACTTCCGGATGCTCTGGAGCGAGGAGATCCCAACGCTTTCACCGTCGCCTGGGGTTTCGGTGGACGTCATCGCGGGCACGCTCGACGGTGCGTCCGCGCCCTCCGCACCGCCCGACTCTTGGGCCTCGCACCCGAAGGGCGATATGGCGATCTGGCTGATCCGTATGGAGGCGGGCTCTTCGTGGACGCTGCCAGCTGCGGTCCGAGGGTTGAATCGGATGCTCCATTTCTTCGAGGGCGACGAGGCTGTCGTGGATGGACAGGCCGTTGTGCGGGACACGGGCATTCAGCTCGTGTCCGACCTCGACGTCGAGCTTCGCGCCGACGAGGGACCCGTGGAGTTCCTGATGCTCCAGGGCCGTCCGATCGGTGCACCGGTGTTCCAGCTCGGGCCGTTCGTGATGAACACGCCAGAGGAACTCCAGCAGGCGTTCGACGACTATCGCCGGACAGGCTTCGGCGGATGGCCTTGGTCGGCAGCCGATCCTGTTCACGCGAGAACGGACGGCCGCTTCGCCCTGCACGCTGATGGCCGGGTCGAGCACCGGGAGATGCAGCGGTCGTGACGTCGTGGTCGGCGTTCGCACCTCGCTACCTTCAGTCTTGATGACCGAGTTCGCGATCACCTACGACTACATGTGCCCGTTCGCCCGCAATGCGAACGAGACGATCGTCGAGATGCTCGAGAGCGGGTGGGACGCGCATGTGACCTTCACGCCCTTCTCCCTCCACGAGAACAGCCTCCCCGATTCGGTCCCTTCGGTGTGGGATCCAGAAGGCGAAGGGCTGGACGGCCGCGGAATTCGGGCGATCGCGTGGTCGCTCGCGGTCCGTGACGAGGATCCACGCCATTTCGGGCGCTTCCATTGTGCGATCTTCGCTGCCCGCCACGACGAGGGGCGCGACATCAACGACGAGCAAGTCCTACGCGACCTGGCGTCCGGCGTCGGCGTCGACGTGGAAGCCATCGCCCCGGTCGTCGCCTCTGGCGTGCCGATGAAGACCCTGCGGGTCGAGCACACGGCAAACGTCGACGAGTTCGGCGTCTTCGGGGTACCCACCTTCATCGGCGGGGGTCAAGCCGTGTTCGTACGACTCATGGAGCGCCACAACGCCGACGACGTGCTCGGGGTCGTGTCGATGCTGGAGTGGTCCAACCTCAACGAGTTCAAGCGCACTCGCATCCCCCGGTAGCGCCACTGCGACTTCGACGGTTGCCCATGGATGCCGCGGTAGCGTGCAGACATGGCTTCCGGTCGAGCGGCGACACCAGATGAGATGTTCGAACTCGTCGCTGGCGTCCGGTCCGATGATCCGAGTTGGTTCGATTTCGACGGCGTGACGCTCCACCCTGCCGACATCGTGTCGTTGCTCGGTCCGCGCATCAACGACGAGCGCCGTGCCAACCTCGAGCGGGCACTCTCGTACCGGACGGAGTCGATCGCCGTCGTGGTCGAAGGTGTGGTCGATCTGGGCAATGTCGGTGCGGTCATGCGTTCGGCTGACGGATTCGGGATCCAACGCTTCCACACGGTCGACACCGCCGATGCCTACAAGCGCTCTCGGCGCACGTCGAGGGGCACCGACAAGTGGATCGACAGGTGGCGTTGGGAGTCCGTCGAAACGTGCTTCCGGCACCTGCGGGAGGGTGGGTACCGGATCGCCGTCGCGGATGCCGACGAGAGTGCGACGCCGCTGGCCGAATTCGACTTTTCCGGCCGGATCGCGGTCGTGTTCGGCAACGAACTGGAGGGTGTATCCGATGCAGGGAGGCAAGGGGCAGACGACCTCTTCACCATCCCGATGTACGGGTTCGCAGACAGCTTCAACATCTCCGTTGCTGCCTCGATCGTGTTCTACGAAATGCGCAGACGCCGATCCGCTGGTCGAGGCGATCCGGACGTCATGGACCAGGCTCGGCGGGATGTGATTCGAGCCGTGTGGTACATGAAGGCTGTCCGCGGCGCGCGCGGCATCGTCGAGCGGGCACTGGCCGAGGGCTACCGGCCGGATTCCACATAGCTGATGGGGGAGTTCGCCCCCTCGCTGATCGTGAAATAGCTCCAGTCAGCATCGAGCGCGATCGACTCGCCCTGGCGTTCGTCAGGGCTCGGCGCAGTACACGGATCCGCGTTCAGCGCGTCGCCGATCGATTGGCCAGGGCTCCTCGCCCACATCCAGACGCTTCGATACCCGCGCAGGGCGATGACCTGCCCGTCAGGGGAGATGTCGGCACCCGACACCTCCGCTCCCAGGAACAGGGTCGTCACGAGGGTCATCTCGTGAGGTTCAGCTGCAGGTTCGAGTGGTCCCTTGAATACGAGTGCTTCGTCCCTCGACTTCGTGATCAGGTACACGGCGGGATCGATCGGGTCGATGAGGATCGCCTCTGCGTCGTACGGCCCGCCGGGCATCTCAAGGCTGATGGGGACCGCGTCGTTGAACACAGTGCCGAGCGTCGCGGGGTCCGCGTCCTCGACCCTCCACAGGTTGACGATGCCTCCGCGAATACCCAGGTTGTCCCCGATGTCCGCGACGTAAATGAACGAACCGGATCCATCGGACGATGGCCCGATCGCTATGTCCTCCCAGTCGAGGGCGAACGTGCCCGGGATCTCGAACGTGCCGAGGTCGTCGCCAGCGCTGGTCATCGCGTAGAGCAGCGGGCCACCCCGCGAGTCGTTGTGGGACCACAACACGTCCCGCGTCGTGCGGCTCTTGGCGAGACCCGATGCCTCGATGAGATCGATCGATGCCACGCTGCCGGTGAGGGCCACTCCCTCGTACATGGCACATACCGGGCTCGGTGGTGGTGCAAGGATGGTTGTCGAGGTGGTGCTCGTCGTGGACGACGAGGATTCGAGCGAGGTCGTGGAGGATGTGCCATCGGCGTCGACGCCCGTCCCGCGGTCCCGAAGCCAGAACGCGAAGGCGGCTACGACCACCGCGATCAGGATGAGGAGTACGCCGGGACGCCGCATCGGCGAAGGGTACGAGGTCGGGCCCCTACGACCCGAGCAACCTCAGCGCGATGGCCTGTGACACCGCGGCTGACTCCATGTCTGCCAGCGAGAGGCTCTCGTTCGGCCCGTGGAACGAGCTCGTCGGGTCCGCGACGCCGACGAGGAAGATGGGCGCCCCTGGATACCGCTCGTTGAACGCAGCGACGAAGGGGATCGATCCCCCTGCACCGACCTCGACGGCATCCGCCCCGTACCCCTCGACCATCCCTTGTCGGTAGGCGTCGAACATCGGATCGGATGTGTCGAGCTCGAACGCTTCACCGCTCCCGCCACGCTCCACGGTGACCTGGGCGCCCCACGGCGCCGACGCCTCGAGGTGGTTCACGAGGGCGTTCATGGCAGCTGCGACGTCCTGGCCGGGCGCCAGGCGCATGCTGACCTTTGCCTTCGCTTCTGGGACGAGCTGGTTGATGGCCTCTGCAAGGGGAACGGCTTCGATGGCGAGCACCGCCACAGATGCCTGGCGCCAGATACGCGACGTGAGCGAGCCACTCCCGATCATCTCGACCCCTGGCAAGGGCTTCGCCTGTGATGCGAACTCGGCCTCTGAAGAATCGAGGGGGTCAGCGTCGTCGGCGACGAGGCCCGGGACCGCAACGGAGCCGTCCTCGTTGTGCAGTTTGGCAAGCGTCCGTGCGAGGGCGGTGATCGCGTCCGGGTACAACCCCCCGAATTGGCCCGAGTGGACTGCGTATTTGATGGTGCGAACGGTCACGGTGCAGTCGACGAGGCCCCGGAGGGATGTCGTGAAGGTCGGTGTGCCCTCCCGCCAGTTGCCAGCATCACCGATGACGATGGCGTCGGACGCGAGCATGTCGGCGTACGTGTCGATGAAGGCTTCGAGGTTGACCGATCCGATCTCCTCCTCACCCTCGATGAAGACCTTCACGGTCACCGGGAGGTCTTCGCCGAACGCGCGGATCGATGCGAGATGCATGGCGATGCCTGCCTTGTCATCCGCGACGCCTCGGCCGTACAGGCGACCTTCCCGCTCGAACGGCTCGAAGGGCGGGGCTTCCCACTGATCCGAGGGGCCCGGGGGTTGCACGTCGTGATGGGCGTACAGGAGAACTGTCGGGCTGCCTTCCGGACCCCTCTTCTCGCCGTACACGGCTGGATGCGCTCCTTCGAGTTCGAGGAGATGGACGTCGTCGAGCCCCGCATCGCGCAAGAGATCAGCGACGAACTCTGCGGACCGGCGCACTTGGGCGGGATCGAATCCCGGTGCGCTCACGGACGGGATCTTCACCAATGCTTCGAGTTCGGACCGGATCCGCGCCATATCGTCGCGAACCGCCGCCTTCAGGTCGTCATGCATGATGGTCAGAGTATCGGCACCCTCGTCCCTTGCCGTCGGGGCGACTGGTCTACGACGCGTGCTGGGCGATGAACCGCTGGATCCGGGTCCACGCGTCGGCCGATGCCTCGCTGAACGTCTCGTACTTGCGGTCGAAGAACGAATGGGGAGCGCCCTCGTAGATGACGACCTCTCCAGCCTTGCCCGCGGCGTCCATCGCATCCTCGAACGCGCGACTCGCTTCCTGCGGAATGCCGGGATCGTCCCCTGCCTGGAGCGCGAGGATCGGACAGCTGAATCGCGGGACGGAGTCGATGACGGAGTCAGAGCCGATCGGCCGGCCCTCGCGAGTCGGATTGCCGTAGAACCCGATCGCGCCAGCGAGACCGAGATCTGCCGCTGCCATGTGCCACGCGTTCGATCCCCCGAAGCAGAAGCCGACGACGAAGACCGGACGATCCGGCACCTCGGCGCGCAGGACGTCGAGCGCGGCTTCGACGTCCGCGGTGAGGCCCTCGATCGTCACGTCGAGGACATGTGGCATGTACTCCCACTCGGACTGGCGCTTGCCGACACCTGCGGTGCGGCCGAAGTAGTCGATCGCGATGGCATCCATTCCGTGCTCGGCGAACCTGAGCGCGAGCTCCTCGTAGAAACGGAAGAGGCCGCGCACATCGGGAAGTACGCAGATCGCGGGGCCAGCCGGGTTTCCGTCCGTCGCTGCGAACGCAGCGAACTCGTTCCCGTCCGAGGCGGTGAGGACGAGGTCTTCGTGATCCACGGACCCCCCGGCGATCCGCGGGATCGGTGGGGACGAGTCAAGGTCGAAACACACGTCGGGGTCTCCTCTTCGCGGCGAAACTGTGCGCGACCAAACGTAGCGAACGGCCGTCAGGCGGACAAGCGGAGCGTGGGCCGGCTAGGTGAGCCCGATCGACGCCGTCGGACGCTCGGGCCGAAGACTGGCTGCGGATGCGAAGGACCATCCGTCATCGTCGATCAGAAGCGAGCTGCCCGGGCGCCTGGATTGCTCAACGGTCGTCGCGCGCCGGGTTCGCTCCTCGGACGCAGTCTCGAGTTCGATGACGACGTGCGTGGCCCCGAACGCCTCGGCGTATCCAACCGTCCCGCCCATCGACTCCACGGCATTTCGTGCCGAGCGGATCGCGACGAACGCCGGGTTGTTCTCGTCGTCGGCCTCGGTGTTGCCCGTGAGGGCGGCGGCTGCCTGCGCGGTGAGGATGTGCCCGTCCGCAGACAGCGAGATCACCGTTCTGTTCGTGCGGCTGAACGTGTGGATGGCGATCGAGCGCGTGCTGAACTCGCGGGCCTGCTTGATCATCGTCCTGATTGCTTGGCGGACCTTCACCGCGTCGGCCCACGCCCGCACAGGCGACAGGTCGAGCACGAATGACATACCGCCCGGCATCGATGCCAGGACGGCCCGCACCTCCTCGTCGACGAGGACCACTCCCATCGAGTTCGGCGCGTCTGCCGCGATGGGACGCTCGGACAGCTCGGCGAGTGCCTGTGCAACCTCGCGGCTGTCGGAACGGATCGCCTCGAGGAGCCGTCGGCGCTCCTCGGCATCGATGGTCTCGTCGGCGAGCAGTCGGTCCGAGAACCCGACGATGTGCGTCATCGGATCGCGCATTGCATTCGCAAGAGCGAGACGCAGGTCGGCATCGATCTCGTGGAGCGATCGAACCGTCTCCCGGAGTTTGGCGCGCTCGTGGAGCAGCTTCTGGCGTGCAATGGAACCGACGATCGCGTAGATGCCCACGGAGGCAACGAGGACCGCGGCGAACGCAAGCGCGATCTGCGCGTGTGGCGACATCACGGTGATGACGCCGCCAAGGATGAACAGGACGGCGCTCGCGATCGCAAAGGCCACGAAGGTCGGTGTGGATGTTCGCATTGTGATCATGGTGCTCATTCCAGATATCGGCGGACAGCGGGTTCGTCCCGAGGGTGCTTTCGTTGACCGGCGTCCGGACTAGTCATCTTCCGGAGCGATCCCGTCTGTCGGTACGATGCGCCCGTGCAGCAACCGATCACCGTTCCCGTCGAGATCCCCTTCGTGGGAGACGAGCGACGCAAGAACTGGGCGAAGATCGTCACGAATGTCGACGAATCGCTCGCATCCGGGTGGGCATTCGAAGGGGAGTTCATTGCGGTCGGAGGCATCCAGGACGTGCCGATCGGATCTGTGGTGCTCGCGTACGGTGAACGTGGATCGCGCGTCAACCCGCAGATCGAGGCGCGGGTGCTCACCATCAACGCCGATGGCACCGTGTCGCATCAGGCCACGGCAAAGGGACGGGCATGGGCGAGGACCTTGCGCGATCAGATCGTCGATCTGCTGGCTCGGACCGACGCGGTACCCGCGAAGAAGGCATGGGACCCGACCCTCATGGGATACTCGTCTTCTGCCCTCGAGGAAGAACTGCGTCGGAGGACGAGTCAGGAAGACGCCCCCTAGGCCACCGCTGTCGCTGTCCATTGACCGAACACCGGAGGCTGATCGGTATGATGCCGCCAATGCCGTCCGTCCTCGCCTATCTCCGTGCTGTCGTGTCACGACTTGTCGCGCTCGCAGGGGCCGCGGTCATCGTCCTTTCCGCCGCACCCGCTGTCGCGTCGAATGCCATCGTCGTGTCGGTCGCCGCGCCGGCGTGTGGGGCCGGCGCATCAGGGGCAAACGCCGTTCGGGCTGTGCTCACGCCGATGACGACGATCGAAGAGGACGTCGCCTTCAACCGCGACGACCCGGATGCAGAGCGATCCCCTCTCGAGTTGATCCGGTTCCCTGACGAGTCGGCGCTGTGGCAGTCCACAGGAATCACGATCAACGAGCAGGTCATTGCCGGCGACGGCACCCGGAACGCCAGGCAGGCATTTGCATTCAGCGGCCCGGACCGCCAGGACCGGGAGGTCTCGGATTCCATCGTCAGGCTGTACTGCGGTCTCTTCGGTCGTGCGCCGGATCCGTTCGAGCTCGAGTATTGGGCGAGCCGCTACTGGAACGGGTTGCCGCTCGTGACGATCGCGGAGGCCTTCACTCACGCCGACGAGTTCATCGCGAACCACGGTGTGCTGACGAACACCGAACTCGTCGAAATGCTCTATACCGAGGTGCTCGGTCGTGAGCCGGGTATTGGCGGCGTCACGCCGATCGTGGATCGCCTCGCTGCTGGTGAGATCCACGTCGGCCAGGCGATCGTGCAGTTCACGGAGTCGGGGGAGTTCGTGCGGGCAACCGGGACGGTCACCCCTTCGAAGCCACCCCTCCCGTATCCCGATGTTGGCTCAGGCAGGCGCATCATCATGAGCGAGTCGATCCAGCGCGTCTGGTTGATCGAGGCCTCGGGTGAGCTCTACAACACCCATCAGGTGTCTGGCCGCCGGGGAATTCCCGGCGTCGGCAGGTACCGCGTGTACTCGAAGTCACGGTACGCGTGGGCACCGCACGACGGCATCACGATGGAGTTCATGGTGCGGTTCGCCAGGGGCGAGTGGCCGTACGGCTTCCATTCGATCCCCGTCTATCCCGGCGATGACCCGCTCCAGACGCCGGCGCAGCTGGGGACTCATCGCTCCGGCGGGTGCGTCAGGCAGCTGTGGGACGATGCCGCTGTGGTATTCGGCTGGGCAGAGATCGGGGACCGCGTCCTCCTGATCCCCTGATCGGCGATCTAGTGGTGGTCGTCGAACTCGCTGGCGCCCGGTGACATGATGGCGGTCGCGATGGCTGCGATGAGCAGCACGACCACGACGGCCGACCACGCCACGACGGTGAGGTCGTCTCCGGGCCACCCGTCGGCAGGAACGGCCTCGGCCGCAAGGATGAATGGGTTCATGGCGAGGATCGTACTTGCCGCAGGAGCGCTTTCGTCGGTCGCAGGGATGCCTTCTGCCGAGGCGATACCCTGTTGCGGATGGACACCCCGTCACCTGTTGACAAGCCGCTGAAAGGCGTCCTGAGGGGCGGACTCTCCCTCACCTGGGGGTTTGTCAAGCGACGCCCGGGCTCCTTCGTCATCGCCGTGATAGGCGCCATGATGTTCGTTTCTGCGATCGCCGGGGCTGCTTTCGTCGTCGGTTCGGTCACGGACAGCCTCATCATCCCCGTCCTTCGCGACGGTGCCAGCACCGAGGGCAAGCTCTGGCAGGCGATGGGCCTCATCTTCGGGGTGGCGCTCTGGAAGTCCGTCGGGATCACGATGCGCCGCGGTGCGGCATCGTGGCTCCAATTCGGCACCAGGGCCGACGCGCGCAAGCGCCTCATCGACCACCAGCTGCGCCTCGACCTCGCGTGGCACGACACGCGTTCCACCGGCGACCTACTCTCGGTGAGCGAGGTCGACACCAATCAGGGAACGTTCGTGCTCGCGCCCTTCCCCGGTGCCACTGGTGCGTTCTTCCTCCTCATCGGGACAATCGTGTTGGTGTCGATGACGGACGTCGTCCTCGGTGCCGTCGTGATGGTGGGGCTCTTCGCGATGCTCGGTCTCGACATCCACGGCGCGTACACGACGTTCGGCCCGTTCTCCGAGGTACAGGACCAGCGCGGCCATGTGGCTGAGATCGCCCACGAGTCGATCGATGGCGCCGTCACGGTCAAGGCCCTCGGTCGCGGTGATGAGGAAGCTCGCAGGTTCGGGGAGTCGTCCGACCTCGTCAGGGACAAGATCATCCGCGTGAACTCGATGTGGGTGACGTACCGGGCGATCGTCGAGTCCCTGCCAGCCGTCGTCACCGTCGCGCTGCTCATGTTTGGTGCGTATCGCTTGGCGTCCGGATCGATCACGCCGGGGGACCTGGTGACGGTCGCGTACCTGCTGGCGCTGATGACCGTTCCGATCTCCTTCCTCGGCTTCGTCGTCTGGCAGATGGCCCACTCCATGGCCGCATGGCGCCGCGTCCAGTCGGTCCTCGACGCCGATGACCTCGTCGAGCACGGCGAAGGAACCGCGGTCGCAGACGGCACCGGAGGGTCGGTTGACTCCGAGCGTGTCGCCTTCGGGTATCGCGCGGACGAGTCGGTGCTCCGTGACATCGACCTCGACATCCTCGGCGGGAAGACGGTTGCCATCGTCGGTCCGACGGCCTCCGGCAAGTCGACGCTCGCGCTCCTGCTGGCGCGCCTGTGGGATCCGACGTCAGGCTCGATCTCCCTCGACGGGAGGGATCTCCGCGACTTTGCACGGTCCGAACTGGCCAGTGAGGTCGCGTTCGTGGCGCAGGAATCGTTCCTCTTCGATGACACGATCGAGGGCAACATCACGCTCGGCGCCCCGATCCCCCACGCGGACGTCGTCGAGGCTGCGCGGCTGGCCGGTGCCGAACGGTTCATCAAGGAGCTCGACTTCGGCTTCGACACGCGTATCGGCGAGCGGGGGATGTCCCTCTCGGGCGGCCAGCGGCAGCGAATTGCACTCGCTCGGGCGCTCGTCAGGAGGCCGCGGGTGCTCGTGCTCGATGATGCGACCTCGGCCGTCGACCCGTCGGTCGAGACGGAGATCCTCAAGGGCCTGCGGCGATCGGAGCTGCCCTCGACCGTCGTCGTGGTCGCGTATCGACGATCCTCGATCGCGCTCGCAGACGAGGTCGTGTTCATCGAGGACGGAACCATCGTTGCGCACGGCACGCATGACGAACTGCTCACGACGACGCCCGGATACGCGCGCCTGCTCACTGCCTACGAGAAAGAGGCGGCTGAAGGGGCTGGCGTATGACGACCGATCAGCGCCTCACCACTCGCGCCGCCCTGCTGCGTTCGTTCGACGTGGCGCCCGATCTCGGCCGCGGGCTCAAGCTGACGCTTGGGCTCGCCTTCCTCGGCACGGCTTTGCAGATCGTGGTCCCCATCTTCCTCCAGCAAGTGATCGACCACGAGATCCTCGGGTCTACCGAGATCGACCCCGGCAGCATCACGCGCCGAGGCCTCCTCGCCCTCGGTTTCGTGCTCGTCGCCATGGCGGCTCGACGCTGGTCGCTCACCCGGCTCGTCGTGTCCTCGGCGAGTGGCTTGGCCCAGTTGCGTCTGGTCACCTTCAGGAAGCTCCATCGACTCTCGTTGCTCGAACTCCAGGCGGAGCGTCGCGGCGCGCTCGTCGCCCGCGTCACGAGTGACATCCAGACGATCCAGCAGTTCATGGAGTGGGGCGGCATGGGCATGATCCTCGGATCGGCGCAGGTCGCCTTCGCCCTCGTCGCCATGTTCGTGTACCAGTGGCAGCTGGCATTCGTCGTTTTGGCGGGCGTCGTGATCTACACGGTGCTCATCGTCGTGTTCCAGCAATTCCTCGGCCGAGCGCACGACCGCGTCAGGGAGAAGGTGTCGGACTCCCTCGCTGCGACCGGCGAGGCGATTTCCGGTCTGCCGACCGTTCGCGCCTACGGGATCGAGGACTCCGTTCGCAAGCGGGTGGACCACACGCTCGACTCCCAGTTCGTGGCCGAGGTCCGCACGGCGATCCTCGGGGCCGGATTGTTCTCGAGCGCGGAGCTCTTCGCAGGCTCGCTCACGGCGATCGTGGTCGGTGTCGGCGTTGTGTACGGCGGCGACTGGGGCCTCAGCGCCGGCTCGCTGATCGCGTTCCTCTTCCTCGTGAACCTCCTCATCGAACCGATCCAGCGGCTCGTCGAGACGCTCGACCAGGCACAGTCCGCCGGTGCGGGCCTTCGGAAGATCCTCGGGGTCCTCGATACACCTGTGACGATTCCCGACCCTGTCGATGGCACGGTGCTCCCTGATCGGCCGCTTGGGGTCGTCTTCGAGGGTGTCACCTTCGCTTATCCCGACGGCCCGAACATCCTCGAGGATGTGACCGTTTCGATTCCCCCGGGCCAGAGGGTGGCAGTCGTTGGCGAGACCGGATCAGGGAAGACGACGTTCGCAAAGCTCGCGACGCGCCTTCTCGTGCCTGACGAGGGCCGTATCTCCATCGGCAAGGTGCCGGTCGACACGGTTCCGTTCGCATCGCTGCGGTCGAAGGTCGCGTTCGTTCCCCAGGAAGGCTTCCTCTTCGACGGGACGATCGCCGACAACGTGCGGTACGGAAAGCCGGACGCTGCCGACGACGAGATCCGGGCCGCGTTCGTCGAGCTCGGACTCAGGGACTGGTCCGAAGGGCTCGTGGAAGGGGTCGCAACCCACGTCGGGGAGCGAGGCGGCAACCTCTCTGCAGGGGAACGGCAGCTCGTGGCGTTGGCGAGGGCATGGATCGCACGGCCGAACCTGCTGGTGCTCGACGAGGCGACGTCAGCCGTCGATCCCGCGCTCGAGGTGCAGATCCGGCAGGCGATCGAGCGACTGACGGAAGGCCGGACATCGGTGACGATTGCCCACAGGCTCTCGACCGCCGAAGCATCGGAGCGAATACTCGTCTTCGACCAGGGACGGATCGTCCAGGACGGGCACCACGCAACCCTCGTTGCAGTGGAGGGCGTCTACGCGTCCCTGCACGAGGACTGGGAAGGCTCCGTGGGGACCTCGCAGACCCCAATCGGCCCATAGACGACGCTGTGGTCCGGGGGGACCACAGCGTGCAAGAGGGTGGTGGGTGACTGGCTTGGTGGTACGGATCAGCCTTGTGTGGAACAAGTAGCCTCGCCGGCCTCCCACCAGGCTCCTTTATCGGCCGGAAGGGCCGAGATCTTGAGGATCGCGGCCCGCAGCGACCCTGATGGCGTCGGCGAATCCTTTTGCGGGTGGACTTCGCCTGAAGGTGACGCCTGGTGGGATCGGTGCGCCCGTGCGCACCAGCGCGAGCCACCACGAGGGTGACGAACCGAGCGCCCAACGCAGCGTTCGGATGGTGATCCCACCGAGCCACTCCCCGGTTCTCGTGCCGCGCACGCCGACGATGTCGGAAATGGGCTCTGTGAGCGTTGCCGCGGCTCCGGCGAAGAGGCGTCGGTATCCCACGGAAGCCAGTCCCGGCAGTGGCGGGTCGTGGAGGAACCGCACGACCTCCTCCATCCCGGGCGACCAACCGATCGCGGGATGGTTGTCGATCCAATCCGAGAGCTCGCCTGCGGTCGCTGGTAGCTCGGTCGCGCCGAGCCGCGTTCCGAGGGCACGCTGTTCATCGACGAACGCGTCGGCTCGTTCAGGCGTCAGCGGGCGTTGACCGAATCGCCGGTGCGCGGCGAGGAAGCTGTCGACGAGGACGTTGTGGACCCACGAGGCCATCGCGCCATCTGAGGCCGAGTAGGCCGCGCCCCGATGCGACGTGCCCGACACCGGTCGATGGGCCGTTCTCACAGTCCGGATCGCGGCATCGACCTCCGGCATGGCCCCGAAGGCGGTCGCTGTGACGTACGACGAGGTGCGAGAGAGCCGCCCAAGAGGATCGGTGGAGTACGCCGAGTGGTCGACGACGCCCGCAACGACCTCGGGATGGGTGGATTGGATCACGAGGGCCCGGATGCCCCCGACGAACGCGGCGACATCCCCGATCACCTCCCACGAGGCGCTTCCCGGACCGAACAGGCCCGGATCGCCTGCGTAGTCGAGCGAATCGACGAGGGGGTATGCAGCGTGGGTGAAGAGACCTGCGGTGGTCTCGGCAATGGCGGTACGAGGGTTCACGGGTATCGGTGTGAAGGCTATTGCACCATCGTTGTCACGCGGCGGGCGCGGGAATGGGAGATCGCTTCTTTCCGACGAGGCCGACCCCCACCATCGCGAGCGCGGCTCCCGACACGATCATCGGCGTGATGCGTTCATCGAGGAGGGCGGCACCCATCACGACGGCGACGAGGGGGGCGAGATACGCGGTAATCGAAACCATGGTCGCGGTCGCGTGTTTCGATGCGTAGAGCGTGAGCGCAAACGGGAGCAGCGTTGCGCCGAGGCCTAGCGCGACGATCAGCAGCCAAAGCCTGCCCGAGTATCCGCCCACGCCTCCATACCCGACGGCGAGACCCACGACGATCGCAACCGCGAGGCCGGACGCGAACATCGGGAGCGCGAGGTGGACCGTGTCGTGCCGGGGTGCATACTTCCGCTGGAGGACGCCGGAGAAGGCGGCAGCCGACACGCCGCCGAGGCCGAAGAGGAACCCCACGGTGGCATTGCCATCGGCACCGAGCCCGCTGTCCCCGCTCACCGCGATGAGCGTTGTCCCGACGAGGCCTATCACGAGACCCGCGACCTGGCGGGGCGACACATGCTCGCGGATGATCAACGCCGCGAGGATCGCCGTCGTCGCCGGGATCAGCGTCACGATGAGGCCCTCGACGCCCGCAGACACGTAGTTGAGGCATGCCATGAACAGCATCGGGCTCAGCCCGACCCGGAAGATCCCGATCAGCGAGCCATCGACCCATGCCTGCCGAGGCGGCTGCGTACGCCACGTGATGGTCACGAGGATGAGGGCGGCGACCGCCGTCATGGAGCGGAAGGTCAGCAGCGGTAGGGTGGTGGCGCCTTCTCCGTACGCGGCACGCACGCCGACTCCGGCGAGGCCCCACGCTCCGGACGCGCCGAGAACCGCGAGGATGACCCGATTGCGCATCCGGGGAACGCTACCTACGAAGCCGCGCGTCTGTTAGCGGTAGCGCCAGACGATTCGACCCATCGATGGGTCGTACGCGGAAACGTCGACCTCGACCGCGTCGCCGGGGATGATCCTGATCATTCGTCCTTTGCGCATCTTCCCCGATGCGCGCGCGGTCACCTCGTGCCCCGTCTCGAGCTTCACCCTGAACGTTGCGTTCGGAAGCGTCTCGACGACGACACCCTTGGCCCTGAAGTAGTCGTCTTTGCCTGCGATGAGTTTCTCCAATCGGCACGGCGCACCATGTATTCCCACATGCGAACGGCGTGAACCAGTGCAGCGTACCGCGGCAGACCCCGAAGTGGGTTTGAGCGGGCACCGACAGCGAACCTCCCCGCGGTGGGTACATTGAACACATGGATCTCTACGCACGCGTCAACATTCTCGATGGACACGCCGTGCGCCTCCCGCACGGTGACGTCAACGAAGCGATCGCCCTCGACGACGACCCGGTCAACCGGGCGAAGGGGTGGATCGCCAAGGGTGCCGACCGTCTCCACATCGTCGACCTCAACGCCGCTGCCTACGGCGACTACAAGAACCGTGACCTGATCGCGTCCATCATCAAGGCAGTGGACGTGCCCGTGCAGGTCGGTGGCGGCATCCGATCCCAGACCGAGGTCGACCGGGTGCTCGGCATGGGGGCATGGCGGGTGGTCATCGGCACACTCGCCATCGTGGACCAGGTGCTGTTCTGGGAGATGAACCGTCGCCACCCCCATCGGATCGTCGTTTCGCTCGACGTCACCGATGACTTCGAGATCGTCGTCCAGGGGTGGACCGAGAGAACCGGCGAGTACCTCGAGGAAACGCTCATCAACCTGTCGAGCGGGGGAGCGGCGGGATTCATGATCACCGAGGTCGGCCGCGACGCACTCGAGGAGCCGCCCAACTGGGATGCCCTCGAGATGGCGGTCGGTCTCGTCGAGGAGCCTGTTATCTGCGCGGGTGGCGTCCGGGATCTCGACGACATCGCGAAGCTCATCACCCTCGGGAAGCCGGGGCGCAGGATTGCAGGCGTCGTCGTCGGCCGAGAGGTGACCGCTGGCAGATTCACATTCGATGCTTGCGCTGCCGCACTCGCAGCGGTCGAGACGCCGCACGGTCCGTGGTCGCGGGCAGAACTGGACGCAGCGCTCACCAGGTACGGCGCCATGGTGTCGGTGGACGAGGCTGAGGCAGCGCATGCCTTCGTGGACTGGTTGGCCGCACAGGAACACTGAGGCCGGTTGCAGGCTCGTTCGACGGCGGATCGGCTGTCCCTCTGCGGACTACCTTTCGGGTATGGAGGTCACATGAAGTTCTTGAAGTTCTTGTTCTGGGTGGTTGTCATCGCCGCTGGCGTGGCGGTTGCCGCATCGATCGCATCCAAGAAGAAGTTCGCGGGAATGTCCGACGACGAGATCCGGGCGTTCCTCGCCGACAAGCTCGACGGCAAGGTTGCCGCGGATCAGCTGAAGTCGATCCAGGACGCCGTCATCGCAGGTGTGCGCGCATCGGGCAAGGCCGCGCCGATGGCCGATGAGGATGACAAGTCCGACACCTCTGCCGCTGTGGAAGCCGACTCCGCCGATGAAGCGGCCGACAAGGTCTCTGAGGTCATCGTCGACGTCGTCGACGCCTGACCCCTTCACGCGCGGTCATTTCGCAACGGGTCGCGGGTCGCCGCTGAGGTAGCGCGCGCCGGGGCCTGAGGCTGCGGCACGATCCGAAGGGTTGAAGAGGGCGCACGTCCGCAGCGAAAGGCAACCGCAGCCGATGCACTCGCCGAGCTCGTCCCTCAGTGCCTCGAGCGCCGCAATGCGTGCTTCGAGCTGCGATCGCCAACCCCGCGCCATGCGGCTCCAGTCCGAGGCGTTCGGCGTGCGCCCGCCGGGGAGCGATACAAGCGACTCACGAACCTCCTCCAGGGAGAGTCCGACGTTCTGCGCTGCCTTGACGACCGACACGGTCCGAAGGGTCGACCGCGCATAGCGGCGCTGGTTGCCCGAGGTTCGCTCGGACGAGATGAGGCCTATTGACTCGTAGTACCGGAGGGCCGAGGTGGCGACTCCGGTCCGTGCCGCAACCTCGCCGATGGTCAGATGGTCGTCCACGAAGATCTCCTTGACTTCAAGCACACTTTAAGTTGTACGGTGCGCTCATGAACCGAACCATCAACACTCGCGGCCCAGCGACGGCTGCCGAGTACGGCTACGACGACCTGCGGGCCTTCATGACCCGGATGACCGGCGACGAGAAGCACTCGTTCGCGGCCACCTCGACCCTTGATGTCCTCTGGGTGCTGTACGACCGGGTCCTGCGATATGACCAGGTCCACCCCACGTGGGAAGGCAGGGACCGCTTCCTCCTTTCGAAGGGGCACGGTCCGATGGCGTACTACGCGGTGCTCGCTGCGAAGGGCTTCTTCCCGGTCGATGAGCTCGACCGCTTCGGGTCGTTCGATTCGATCCTCGGCTATCACCCTGACCGACTTCTCGTGCCCGGCGTCGAGATCTCGTCCGGCTCACTCGGGCACGGGCTCGGCCTCGGTGTGGGTATGGCGCTCGGCGGTCGCATCAAGGACTCGCAGTCGCGGATCGTGGTGCTCATGGGGGACGGCGAGCTCGATGAAGGGTCGAACCACGAGGCCATTGCCATCGCAAGCCGATTCGGGCTCGACCGCCTGGCTGTGACCGTGATCGACAACGATTCCGCGAAGCACGGGTGGCCGGGCGGCGTTGCGTCGAGGTTCGCCGTCGAGCAATGGGCCACGGTGGATGTGGACGGCAGGGACCACGACGCGATAGAGGGTGCGATGGCGACGGAGACCGACGGAAGGCCACTTGCCGTCGTTGCACATGTGGAGGGACGGGATGGCTGAAACACGCACCGACACCATGCGCACACGCTTCATGCGGGTCGTTGGGGATCTCCTCGCTTCGGATGATCGAGCCGTCGCGGTCCTCGCGGTCATCAACCGCGGCCTGTTCGAGGAGGAGGGGCTGATCGAGCGCTACCCGAATCGGGTCATCGATGTCGGGATCCGGGAGCAATCCCAGATCGGCGTCGCCGGAGGTCTTGCCCTCGAGGGGTTCAGGCCCATCGTCTCGGGCTACGCGCCGTTCCTCGTCGAGCGCCCGTTCGAGCAGATCAAGCTGTCCCTGACACACCAGGGCGCCAGCGCCGTCCTGGTCTCGGTCGGCGGGTCATGGGACTCGGCTGGTGCCGGCCGCACGCATCAAGCACCTGCCGACGTCGCGCTCATTTCCGCGCTCCCGGGGTGGACCGTGCATGTTCCCGGCCATCCGGATGAGCTCGATGCCCTCCTGCGGAGTGGGTACGCGGGCGGAGGGTCTGTGTACATCCGCACGAGCGTCGAAGCCAACCGAAGCGCGCACGTGTCGGCAAGGAGCGAGATCGTGACGCTGCGCGGGGGAACGCCGGATGGGGTGACCCTGTTGGTGGTCGGCCCTGGGGTCGATGAAGCGCTCGCAGCCGTGGAGGGTCTCGACGCAACCGTTCTGTACACGGCGACGCCGAACCCGCTCGATGCGAGAACCCTCGATGCGAAGGTGGCTGGCGACGACTTGGTCATCATCGAGCCGTACCTCGCAGGGACCTCTGCCGGCAGGGTTGCTGACGCGCTCTCCAACAGGCCGATGCGGATCCGCAGTCACGGCGTGCACCAGCCGGAGGTGGGTCACTACGGCAGCCCGCGCGACCATCGACGATTCCATGGCCTCGACGCGCGGGGCATCCGGGAGTTCGTGACATCCGCGTAGACCGAACTTGTCAGTCGTGCCGGATACGGTGCCGGAATGACCTCCCAGATTCGCACCGAAGTTCTCGCTTCCGCACCCCCTCGGCGACACGATTGGCGCGTTGCCCGCATGTCCATCGACGTCGAACTCCTCAGGCGTCTCGACCTCATCGTCGTCGACGAGGCAGGTGCGACGTTCGCCACGAAACGCGTTTGCGAGGAGTTCGAGGTCCCGATGCCGAGACTCCGATTCCACGCCCGCCGCTCGATGTTCACCGGAGCGACCGAGGCGCCCCGGTTCCTCTGGGTCACGCGACTCGGCGAGGATGAGGTCACCAGAAGGGAAGCGGGGGCATGGGGCCCCCTCCCTCCGAACGGCGCGATCAGACTCGGCCGGAAGGCCACGCTCATGACCGTCGCCCACGAACTGGGACACCACCTGGTCCACCACATGGACCCTCTCACCACCCCGGATCACGGCAGCCGATGGATCGAGCGTTTCGATCAAGCGGCGGCCGTCATCGCGTCCGGGGTCACGGTCGCTGCGGGGCCCTGAAGGGCTTGGCACTGGCCCGCCGCGAGCCACTTGTGCGGCTGGTCGATGCGGTCCTACGCTCACCCGTAAGCGAAAGGGAGACCTATGCACTACGGAAGGATTCTCGCCGTACTCGGCGTGATCGTGTCGGTCGTCGGCTTCATCATGAAGAAGGCGAGTTCGGCGGGTGAGGAGTTCATGCCAGCCCTCAATCAGGCGACAGGCGGCCAGATACCGTCGGGCCTCGACGAGAACACGTGGAGCGCGCTGTACAACGACACCGCGATCGCGGCGATCGTGTTCGGGCTCGCGTTGCTCGCCGTGCTCGCGATTGCGTTCATGCCGCCGCTGAAGGAGGCCATGAATCGCACCCTCGCGCTGTCGGCAACCGTGATCGGCGTGCTTCTGCTCGTGATCGGCATCTTCGCCTTGCGCGGCGCGAACAGCGACGCATCGGATCTCGAAGCGGCCTTTGCAGGTCTGGCCCAGGCAGGGCAGCTCCCGCAGGCGTACACCGTATCCGTCGGCATGGGGTGGTATCTGCTGATCCTCGGTGGTGCGGTGGTCGCCATCGGAGGCGTCCTGAGCATGATGGCGCGGTCCGGCTCGATGGAAACCGCGTAACGAAGGACTCGATCTCGAACGGAGGGGTCGCACCTGGCGGCCCCTCCGACGCGCCTAGGGGATTCCGACTGATGCCGGTTCGAGCGCCACGAGCGGTATTTCGCGTGACGTTCGGCGCTGGTACACGTCGTAGTCCCCGTAGGCCGCGACAACACGTGGCCACCACTCGGCTCGCTCGAACTCGTTCATCGTCCTCGCGACGACGGCCCGAAGCCGATGCCCGATCTGCACCGTCGCTTCAGGCGACGCCATGAGGTTTCGATACCAGTCGGGATGGTGCGGCCTGCCTCCATATGACGCGATGATGACGACCACGTCCTCTTCTTCGAGGTACAGGAGCGGGACGGTGTGTTTCGCGCCCGTTCGGCGTCCCATCGTCGTCAGGAGCAGCATGTCATTGTCAACGAGTCGACGGCCGACGACGCCCCGCGTGAGGCGAAACGCGGTTGTATGCGCGCGGGACAGCAATTTCACGAGTCGGTCGTTCACGAGGCCCCTTCCGCACGTCACGATATCGAACCGATCACCGTTGGTACCCTCACGCGCCGTAAACGACCGGGCAGGACGATGGCTCGTCACAGACTCGCACGAACAGCGATAAGGACCCTCACGAAGCGTATTCGCGTCGGGCACGTGGGCATCACGTGGTCCGACGGCGCCGTGACCACCGTCGGGGCGCCAGGTGGGCCCGAGGCATCGGTCGACATCCACGATGAGGGCATGATCGCAAGGGCACTGCTCAACGAAGGGGGCGTCGGACTCGGCGCCGCGTACCTCGACGGGGCGTGGGACTCGCCAGACCTCTCAGGATTCCTCGAGATCCTCTCGATGAACGTCGACGCACGCCTCTCGACGAGCGGTGGATCCCGGCTGGCGGCGACCGCACGATCCTTCTGGGACCGCAGGCCGTCGTTTGCTCGGTCGGACGCGATCGGCCAGATCGGCGACCACTACGACCTCGGCAACCACTTCTACGCGTGGTGGCTCGATCCCACGATGAGCTACTCGTCAGCCATCTTCGACGACCTCGCGGAACCGCTCGAAGCTGCCCAGGAGAGGAAGTACCGCCGTCTCTGCGAGATGCTCGACCTCCAACCGGGCGACCGGATCCTCGAGATCGGGTGCGGGTGGGGAGGCTTCTCCGAATACGCCGCGGTCAACTACGACGTGTCGGTCACCGGACTGACCCTCTCGAGCGAGATGGCGATCTATGCACGCAAGCGGGCAGCAGACGCGGGCATCGCAGATCGCGTCGACATCAAGCTCCAGGACTTCCGTGACGAGCGGGCGATGTACGACAAGGTCGTCTCGATCGAGATGATCGAGTCCGTCGACGAGTCTGTTTGGCCTCCATTGTTCAACGCGATAGCGCGAGCGCTCCCTCCCGGCGGGAAGGCCGCGATGCAGGCGATCACCATCGAGGACGCCTTCTACGAGAACCTGCTCAGGCGTGAGGACTTCATCAAGCGATACATCTTCCCTGGTGGGGCACTACCGACGGTGTCCGTTCTCAAGCAGCTCACCGAATCGGCTGGGATGGAATGGGTTTCCCACGCGATGCACGGGCTCGACTACGCGGAGACACTTGCTCGCTGGTCCGAGTCGTTCGAGGAGGCATGGCCTTCGATCGTGGGAGAGGATGGAACGTTCGACGAACGGTTCCGACGGATGTGGCGCTACTACCTGGAGTACTGCGAGGCGGGCTTCAGGGTCGGTCGGCTCGACGGTATCCAGATGCTGATCGAGCGTCCTTCGGCCTAGCGCTCACCCCTGCTGCGTGGCACGTTCCGCACCTTCGAGCTCCTGGCGCGTCCGGTGAGCCGCCTGACGAGACGCTCGACCACGCCGGCCCGCATCGTCACCGCGGGTATCTGGATGGGGTCCTCGATCGGGTAGACCGTGAGTTCGATCACCAGCGACCCGTCGTCGGCGCGCGTGGCCGCGAAGTCCTTCGCTCTCTCGACGCGCTCGCGCAAGGTGAGCTCGAACTCACCCGGGTTGTCATGACCGTCCACGAGGACCAACGTTGCCGACATCTGTGTTGGGACGTTAGGCCAGCGCCCCCTTCTCGGTGTGGATTCCGGTTCCCGACGAGGGCTAGGTTGGCTGCGTGAAATCGCCGAACATCGCAACGCGGTCCGGAGCCGGAATGGCGTACGGTGTGCTGGCGGTGCTCTCCGCGGCGATGTTCGTCTACGTCATCGACACGACCTTGATGAACGTGTCGATCTCAGCATTGGTCGCGGACCTCGACACGACGGTCGGGGAGGTGCAGACCGCGATCACCCTGTACACGTTGACGATGGCCGCATTCATGTTGACGGGAGGGAAGCTCGGCGACATCTGGGGGTCGAAGCGGGCCTTCCGGATCGGCCTCATCGTGTACGGCGTCGGCACGACGATCACTGCGCTTGCACCCTCGATCGGATTCGTGATCCTCGGCTGGTCGTTCCTCGAGGGGATGGGGTCGGCCCTCATCGTTCCCGCAATCAACACGCTCGTCCGCTCGAACTACGCAGGCGCGAAGCGGGCCACGGCCTACGGTGTCCTGTTCGGTGTGGCCGCTGCCGGGGCTGCGTTCGGACCACTGATCGGTGGATGGGTCACTACCGAGATGAGTTGGCGCGTCGCTTTTGCGGGCGAAGCCATCATTGTGGTCGCGGTGCTCTTGTCGTCGCGGCTGCTCGTGGATGCCCCACCCGTGATTCCGCGTCCGAAGCTCGATCTCATCGGTGTCGCCCTTTCCGTCGCCGGACTCGCAATGGTCGTCTATGGCGTGCTCCAGACTTCGTCCCGTGGCTGGCGAGATCCGATCGTCATAGGGCTATTGGTGCTGGGGGCTGTGGCACTGGTTGCCTTCTGGAAGTGGTCGTCGCGGCGGGAGGCGAACGGCGAGTCGGTGCTCCTCCATCCCTCGATCTTCAAGCACCGTGCGATCAACGCTGGACTTCCGATCCTGTCGACCCAGACGTTCGCGCAGGCCGGGGTTCTCTTCCTCATACCGGTCTTCACGCAGACCCTGCTCGGATTCGACGCCTTCCGAACCGGTCTCACGCTTCTGCCCCTTTCCATCGGCGTTCTGTCCACGTCGATTCTCACGCCGTCCCTTGGTAGAAAGATCTATCCGAAGTACATCATTCAGACGGGTCTCGTGCTGCTGTTCGTCGGGGGTGTGGTCCTTGCCCGCGCGGTCAACGGAGCGACCGCAGGCACGGAACTGTTCGCCGGGCTCCTCATCGTGGGGCTCGCGATCGGTGTCGTCGCGGGCCAGCTCCCGAATCTCATCTTGTCGGGTGTGGATCAGAACGAGGCAAGCGAGGCGTCCGGACTCCAAGGCACGGCGCAGAACCTCGGTATGGCCCTCGGTACAGCCGTGGTCGGCACTGTCGTGCTGTCCGTGGGTCTTGCGTCCATCGCCAACCAGGTGAGGGCTTCGGACTCGGTGCCGCCTGAACTCGCGGAAGCCGTGATCGAGACGGTATCGACGCCGTTCGAGCGACCCCGACCCGGCAGCGGAGGCATCGAAGGTGCGCTCGTCGGCCTTCCACCGGACCAGCAAGAGGAGCTGGTCGCGATCTTCAACCGCGGAACGACAAGGGGATTCCAGGCAGCGATCGGCGCGGGCGGGGTCGTTGCGCTCATCGGTGCGGCTCTCGCGTTCCGGCTCCCCAAGAGGAAGCTCGAACCGGACGCGTCGGTTGAGAAAACGGTCAAGGAAGTCGTCAGGGCGCCAACGATTCCGTCCATGCAGTTCGAGATGGATGAACTCGCTTCACCACGATCCGACCCGGGTGCCGTCCCCTAGCGCATCAGCCGGTCCCGTGACGAGCGTCACACCGCCTACCAGATGTCGACGCGATCGCCTGCTTTCCTGACCTGGTCTGATCCTTCCGGCAGGCCGAACGCCTCGGCGAACTCTGGAAGGTTGCTCAGAGGGCCGAGGATCCGCAGGTGTGAAGGGCTGTGCGGGTCCGAGTTCACGAGAAGCCTCGTGTACTCGGCGGTGGCGTTGCGTCGCCATGCGCGGGCCCACGCCATGAAGAACCGCTGCGTAGCCGTCAAACCAGCCACGGTTCCTTCGGAACCCTCGAGTTCGGCGTGCATCGCTGCAAGCGCGATCTTCAACCCGCCGAGGTCGGCAATGTTCTCACCGAGGGTCAACTCGCCGTTCACGTGGAGCCCCTCTTCGACCTCGTACTGGTTGAACTGCTCGACCATCACCCGTGCGCGGGCTTCGAACGTGTCGCGATCCTCCTTCGCCCACCAGTTCCGCACCGCGCCGTCCGCATCGAACTTCGAACCGGTGTCATCGAATCCGTGGGTCACCTCGTGCCCGATGACCGCTCCGATCGCCCCGTAGTTGACTGCGTGGTCGGCGGAGGGATCGAAGAAGGGCGGTTGCAGGATGCCTGCAGGGAACGCTATCTCGTTGCGGGTCGGGTGGTAGTACGCGTTCACCACGTGCGGCGGAAGCGACCACTCCTGGTCATCGACGGGTTTCTCGAGGTTGCCGACCTGGCGATGCGACTCGAATCGGGCGCACGCGATGCGATTCTCGAACCACTCGCCTTCGGTGAGTTCGAGGTCCCCGTAATCGCGCCAGACGTCCGGATAGCCGATCTTGTAGCCGAAGGCGTCCAGCTTGCGAAGGGCCTCGGCCCTCGTCGCGTCACCCATCCACTCAACCGCCTCGAGCCTCTCGCGCATGGCGTCGACGAGACGGTCGACCATGTGCTCGACGGCTGCGCGCGACTCGGGCGGGAATTTCTCCCGCACGTAGAGCTGCGCCACCAGGAACCCGATGTCCGAGCCAGCCCACCCGAGGACGCGCTTCCACCGTTCCTTCTGCTCCTTCTGGCCCGCAAGACGGGTTCCGTAGAACGCGAAGTGCTGGTCGTCGAATCGGCGCGCGAGGCTCGATGCCGACCCCCGGTACACGTTCCACCGCAGATAGGTGCGAAGCGCGGGGAGTCCGGTGCTGCGGATGAGTTCGCCGATCGCCGGATAGAAGCCGACGTTGTCGATGTTGATCGATTCCACGCGGCCTGCGCCCATGCGGTCGAGGTAGCGGACGAAGTCGAAGTGCTCGGAGAGTTGCGCGACCGCCTCGAGATCGTGGCGGTTCGTGACGAGGTCGACATCCCTTTGCTGCACGTTCGTGTACGACGGCTCTGCGATGGCGTTCTCGAGCGACAAGATCGTGTCGGCGGCCGTGTCGGCGTCCTCGTCATCGAACAGGTCGAACATCACCGTGATGTGCGCCCGATAGTCCGCGAGGAGCTCCTGTGACGTCGCGTCCTCCCTGAAGTAGTAGTCGCGGTCTGGCAACCCGAGGCCTCCCTGCGCGATGTACAGGAGGTGGTCGCTCGATCGCTCGAAGTCGGGCGCGACGTATCCGCCGAAGAAGCCGCCGAAGCCGGCCTCGTGGAGGTCGGCGAGCAGTTCCGGAAGGTCGTCCTTCGAGGCAAGGCTCGCAATGCGCTCGATCCATGGCTCGACCGGGCCGGCGCCGAGCGCCTCTATCCGATCCGTGTCCATCCCGGATCGGAAGTAGGTCGCGACCTTTCCCTCGATCTCAGGATCCGTCGTAGGCGCCTCGACGATCCGGTCGAGGATCTCGCGGAGGACCGCTTGGTTCTGCTCGTGGAGTTCGTGCATGGCCCCGAAGGCCCCGTACTCGGGAGGGACGGGGTTGCGGTCGAGCCATCCGCCATTGACCCACCGATAGAAGTCGTCTCTCGGGGAGACACTCGGGTCGCCGTCAGCCGGGTCGAATGCGGGGTCGCTCGGTGAGATGACGATGCCTTCATCCATTTCGGTTCCTTCTTCGATGAGCGGGTGACGTTATCGAGATCGTTCCGAAAGCAGCATGGGATACGCTTGTGACGTGGCCCGATGTACGGGCGGATTCGGAGGAATCGTGTTCGAATACAGGTCCGATCCGGAGACCGGCGAACGGTACCTCGCCGTCGGAGTGAGAGGCGAGACCGTCTTGCGCGATCCATTTCTCAACAAGGGCGAGGCCTTCACCGCGGACGAGCGCGACTCGCTCGGGCTGCGCGGGCTCATCCCGGATCAGATCTCGACGATCGAGGACCAACTCCATCGCGTCGAGGTGCAGTACGCCTTGAAGACGACCGACATGGGGAAGAACGTCTACCTCAACGGCCTCATGGACCGCAACGAGACGCTCTTCTACCGGTTCGTCATCGACAACCTCGAAGCGCTCGTCCCGGTCGTGTATACCCCGACCGTCGCTCAGGCCTGCTCGCACTGGTCGAGGATCTACCGCAGGCAGCGCGGCATCTACATCACCCCGCGTGACCGTGGCCGTATCGCGGACATCCTCAGCGCGAGGCCGGTCATGGACCCGCCTGTGATCGTCGTCACAGACAACGAACGGATCTTGGGCATCGGGGATCAGGGTGCTGGCGGCATGGGGATCCCGATCGGCAAGCTCGCGTTGTACACCGCGGCAGCGGGCATCCATCCCGAACGGTGCATGCCGGTGTCGCTGGACGTCGGCACGAACAATGCGCACCTGCTCGAAGATCCCCTGTACATCGGCTACCGGGCGCCTCGCCTGCGCGGCGAGGAGTACAACGACCTGGTTGCAGAGTTCGTTGCGGCCGTGAAGAAGGTGTTCCCGGATGCGCTGCTGCAGTGGGAGGACTTCTCCAACAACACGAGCTTTCACAACCTCCACACGTACCGATCGGAGATTGCCTCGTTCAACGATGACATCCAGGGGACCGCAGCGATGGTCGTCGCGGGCCTGTTCACGGCGCGGAGGGAACATCCTCGGGACGACGGGGGCGACCGGATCGTGATCGTCGGCGCAGGGTCCGCGGGGCACGGCATCTACAAGCAGCTCGAGTACGCGATGTTGAAAGCCGGCACTCCGGAGAGCGAGATCCCGGAGCGGCTGTTCGCCCTCGACAGTCGGGGGCTCGTCGTCGAGAGTTCCTCACTGACAGGGCACAAGAAGGACCTCGCGACGCCGAGGTCGATCGTTGACGGCTGGGAGCGCGGCGACGGCCTTCCCACGTTGCTGGAAGTCGTCCGGAACGTCAAGCCCACCACGCTCATCGGCGTCACCGGGCAGGCTGGCCAATTCGACCACGATGTCATCACGGAGATGGCGCGACACGTCGAGGCGCCGATCATCATGCCGCTGTCGAACCCCACGAGCCACACGGAGGTGACCCCCATCTCCGCGATCCAGTGGACGCATGGCAGGGCCATGGTCGCTACGGGAAGCCCGTTCCCCCCGGTCACGCACAACGGGGTGGTCCATCGCATCGGACAGGCGAACAATGCATTCATCTTCCCTGGGGTGGGACTCGGCGTGATCGCCGTTCGCGCGAAGCGAGTGACCAACGGCATGTTCCACGCCGCAGCGAGGGCGCTATCGAGGGCCACGCCTGAAGACCTCGTCGCACAGGGACAGCTGTACCCGGACATCAGCAGTCTGCGCCCGGTAGCGCGCGAGGTGGCGCGAGCCGTTGCCCTGGCGGCGATCGAGGAGGGGGTCGCGGACCCCGTGGAGGACGTCGACGCTGCGGTCGAGCGCGAGATCTGGGAACCCGTATACCTACCGATGCGCCCGGCGTGAGTCGGTGATCGCTTCGTCCGAAGGGCGAGCAGCCGGCTACCCGACTCGATCGTTGGTGGCGCTCGCGACGTTGGTGTTCGTGGCGTTCGGAGTCACGCTGTACGCGATGTCGGTGCTTCTGACCGACCGGGCCGCAGGCTCGGAGTTCTCGATCTCGCTGCTGTCTGTCGGCTTCGGCGGAGCCACCGTGATCAGCGGGCTGGTCGCCCCTCTGATCGGTCGGTACGTCGATGAGCACTCGGTGCGGGGAATCATGGCCGTCGGCTCCGTGATCGGAGCGTCCGCGCTCCTGGTCATCGCCGTCTCGACATCGTCCGTCGTCGTACTCGCAGCGTTCTGGCTCCTCCTCGGACCTGCGGGCGCCATGACGCTCTACGAACCAGCCTTCGTGGCGGTGAGCCACTGGGTCGGTCCCGGCGATCGCAACCGAGCGATCGCGTTGCTGACGTTGATCGCGGGACTCGCGTCCCCCGTGTTCGTGCCGCTCACCGGGTACCTCGTGGCATCCATCGGATGGCGCCCAACCGTCGCGATCCTGGGCGCGCTGTACGGCCTCGCGGGCCTGCTGGCCGTGGTGATGTTCCCTAGGTACAAGCCGCGGGACCACCGATCGCACGTCGTCACGCCATTCGCGTGGCGACGGTTCGCCAGCGACCGCAGGCTGCTCCTGATCTCGATCTCCGTGATCCTCGCCTTCGCGTCGATGAACTCGGTTCTCTTCCACCGGGTCGCCGCGTTCGAGGAACATGGCTTCGCCGTGCCGTTGGTCGCGACGCTTGCAGGGGTCTCAGGGCTCCTGACGCTTCCGGGGCGCTACCTGATGCCAATCCTTTCGCATCGCTTTCGGCACACAGCGCTCTTCGCCGTGGCGACAACGGCGACCGCAACGACGATGGTGCTCCTTGTGATCGGGACGCCAGCGTGGGTGATGGTCGCGTTCTTCGTGGCCTTCGGACTGTGCCTCGGCTTCGTCCTGCCGACCAGGGCCGTGATCATGACGGACTGGTACCACGGCGAGGACTTCGGTTCGATCATGGGGAAGCAGTGGTCAGTTGCTGCCGTGATCGGCGGAACAGCACCACTCGTCGTCGGGGTGGTCCGCGACGCGACCGGCTCCTACGCCATTCCGATCATCGGTCTCATCGGCGCTTCGATGGTCGCGGTCGTCGCCGCCGTTGCCGCGGCACGGTCAGAGCGGAACCGCGTCGCAGGGCATTCCGAGGCAGGCTGACACACGGGCGTCAGGTTTCGTCGAATATCTCCTCGATGAGGTCGTCGATGGCGGAGTGAGCGACGGTCGATCCGTATCGCTCGTCGAGGATGGACCGCATGTGTACCACGACGTCCTCGCGCTCTTCGTCGTCCGTCTTTGTCGACGCTGGCACGACCTCGGTGCCGTCGATCCACGGCTTCCCGTTCGACGACCACGGCACGAGGACGATCCAGGACCACAAGGATGCGTTCGACGTCGTGCCCGTCTTACGGACGAGACCAACGCACGAGTACGGCAGCGACACCCACCCCATTCCTCTGAGCAGGTCGCGGCCGTCAGGCATGTTCGCGGCGTCCCTCTGTGACATTGCCCGTCGACTCCTTCGCGCGCCCGGACGGTAATCGCCCAGCTACCGGTATTTGCCCCCACAGCCGGGGTGCTGTTGGCGGCCCGCGAACCACCTAGTCGCGGAGGACCTGGATCGCTTGGTTCGCATGGCTGACCCTGCCGGCGAGCACGCGGACGACGAAGGCGTGCAATTCCGCAGCCAGGCGCGGGTCCGAGCGGCACAGCTCCGTGAAACTGTCCGGAGTCAGGTGGAGGACCTCGGTCTCCTCGTCGGCGACGACCGTGGCGGTGCAGGTTTCGCCCCTATACAGGCTGATTTCGCCGAGGACCGTCCCTCCGAGCAGGGTCCGGAGCCGTTTGGCCTTCCCATCGAGATCGTCGAGGAGGACCGTCGCTCGCCCGGATCGGATGAGGTAGATGCCTGGGGAAGGATCACCCTGACGCATGAGGACGTCCCCACGAGCGAATGTTCGTTCGTCCAGGTACGGGTCGAGATCGTCTGCGAGATCACCCAAGAGTTCGTGGCCGTCGGTGGCGACAAGATCCGCACCTGCGAGCATCTGCTCCTCGCACCAGGCGATACCGTGATCGAGGTCCGGGTCCAGCCGGAGCACATCCGCGTACGCGGTGATGATGCCCTCGAATTGTCCGTGCTGGGTCTCGGCGAGGTCGGTGAACACGACGTGGAGCTCCCGCTCACGAGCCAGCAACGTCACCCTCTCGATCACTGCCACTGCCGAAGAGTCCACGCCGGTGACCCGCTTGAAATCCATGATCACGATGCGGGGAGGGTCGGGTCCGTCGAGCAAGGCTTGGATGCGTCCCAGGATCCGGCTGGCGGTGCCGAAGAAGATGAAGCCCTGGAGTTGGAAGCCGACCACCACCGAGCCGTTGTCTCGCAGGTAATCGGTCTCAATCAGTGACCGCTCGATGTTGCTCCTTCGATCGGCACCGGTGAACTCATGCTTCACCACGTCGATCCTGCTGTACCGGACCACGAACAGGACGGTTGCAGCGATGAGCCCTGCGAGGACGCCCGGCAGGAAACCAATGGTCGCGATGACGACGAGGATCCCCCAAAGGAGCAGGTAGTCAGGCGTGGACATGCGGCGCCTGGAGACCCACAGCCATTCATATGCGAACTCGGCGCCGACGAAGAGCAGCAGGCCCCCGATCACGAACTGGGGGATCAGCTCGAGTATCGCACCGCCCAGTGCGACGACCGCGATGACCACCACCGGCGCGACCAGCGCAGGACCTCGCCTCCGTCCAAGGAGTCTCGAGGCGATGACGGTGTCGGCCATGTAGATGTAGCCGGGCGGTCCGCCGACGACACCCGCTGCGACGTTCGCCCAACCAGTGGCCCGGAGCTCTCGATTCATGTTGACGTCGACCCTCGTCTCGGTTTCGAGGGCGCTGATGTACAGCAGCAACGTGATGGGGACGACGATGAGCACCGTCACCAGACCCGGCAGCTCGCCGGCGATCGCCCCCCAGTCGGCCCCACCGAAATGGGTGAAGACGCTGCCCGGCCAGATGCCGCCGTCAGGAAAGGGCCCGAGCAGCCAGCCCCTCTCCAGGGCTGCAGCTCTGGAGACTCCAGACAGGCTGGCGACGAGGTGAAAACCGCCGAGCGCCAATGCCAGGAAGGCGAGGTAGAAACGCGAGCTCCACGCCCGGCGGGCGGCAACGAAGCACGCGGCGGCGAGGGCCAGCGCTGGCCAGATCAGGCCGATCGCACCGTCGGCGAACAGGTCGGATCCTGTATCGACCCCGACAATGCCGAGCGATCCGGCGACGATCAGGTAACCGGTCCCGGCCAGAAGCCCTCCGATCACGGGGAAAGGGACGTATCTCGCGATCTCGCCCCATCCCATGTATCCCATCGCAAGGAGGACCACACCGGTGGCGAGGGAGGTGGCAGCCACCATCGCCACGACGGTGGACAGTCCGACCGAGCCTGCCAGCGCGCCGGTGATCGACACGGCGCTGAGCCCGAGGATGGCCGCACTCGAGTCCTGGATACCTGAAAAGACGCCCGAGAAGCTGCTTCGAGCGGCGATGACGAAGCCGATCACCGCCGACGAGGTGAGACCGAGGCCGATTCCCAGCGGCAGGGTTCCGGCGAGCTCGCCCCTGAAGATGAGGGACATCAGCGCGATGGTCAACAGTGCGTTGACCAATCCGAGGACGGCGCCGCCGGCAATGGTCGATGCGATCGAATCGGGCGCGAAGTCGGAGCGCAGCCCGCGAGTGCTCCTGGTGTCGTTCCGAGGATCCCTATTCATCCGAGGAGTATGCCAGCCTCTCTGATCCCAGGAAGAGTCGCGGTACTGGCGTCATTGTCGAGCTAGGCGATCTTCCAGACCCTCCACAGGGCCTCTGGATCGGTCACCGGATCCCCGTGGACGAGGAAGAAGTCCGAGGGGCCCCCGACCTCGATCACGCCAGCGCTTGGCTCACCGAGGAGCTCACCTCCACGCCATGTCGCTGCAGCCAGGGCCTCCCACGGCTCCAGGCCCGCATCGACGAGTGAGGTGACTTCCCACGCGAGCTGGTTGGCGCGAAGCGAACCGCCACCGAAGTCTGACCCTGCCGCGATCTTCACGCCGGCGCGTCGTGCGATACGAACGCTCTCGGCCCCTCGTTCGGCACGGTCGTTGATCGTCGCTCTCGACGCCTCGTCTGTGAACCGCTCGATGGCAGTTGTCGTCGCGAAGGACTTCCACGATGCAGCAACGGCGAGGGTCGCGACGAGGAACGTCCCGTTCCGGGCCATGGTCTGTGCGATGTCTGCGTCGAGCTCGAAACCGTGTTCGATGCCGTCGACCCCTGCATCGGCGCAGACGCGTGCGCCTGCGAGACGTGTCGCATGTGCCGTGACCTTGGCACCCCTGGCATGGCAGGCGTCGACGACCGCCATGGTCTCCGCTGCCGTCCACGGTGACGTGTCCGGATCCGGGCCGTCGAGATAGAGCTTCACCAGGTCCGCGCCGTCGTCCAGCTGACTGAGGGCTGCAGCGAGCAGCTCGTCGGCGTCACGGGCCTCGATCCCCAGACCCTCGGGGAGCGTGCCAGCCCGCGTCAACCACGTTCCGGCGGCCCGGAGGTACGGCACGCTGCGCCCGCGGTCGCGCCAGCGGTCGCGGATCGTGAGGGCAAGCGCGCGGGGCCGACCCTCGACGTCTCGCATCGGGGACCCCACATCCCTGAACCATCTGATCCCGGCGCCGAGCGCAATGCCAGCGTTCTCGTCGGCGACCCTCATCAGCTCGTCTGCATCGTCGAAACCGCGATCGATCCAATGGGACCCGCCTGGCAGCGACACGTGGCTGTGGGCGTCGACCATGCCCGGCACGATCGTCGCTCCTCCGGCATCCACGACGCGTGCGTCGCCGATGTCCGGCTCGGTGCCGGTATGGCCGATCCATTCGACGACGGCGTTTCGCACGAGAACGCTCATTTCGATCTGGAGGTCCGGCGATCGCGCGTCCGTCAGCGCGGCATCCCGGTACAACGTGGCTGTCATGGTCAGGTGCTCCATTCGTCGTGGCGGGTGGTTCCGGCGATGTCGATGACATCGGCAAGGTTCGCTATCACGTGCGTCGCCTCGATCGGTGCCGCTGGACGATCCTCACGGTTGTACCAGCATGTGGCGATCCCGTAGGCGTTGCCCCCGGCGATGTCCGACGTGAGGCTGTCGCCAACGATCATGGTCGACTCCTTGGCGGGTTGGTCGAGGAGGTCGAACGCGATGTCGAAGATCTCGCGTCCCGGCTTCGCCGCGCCGACCTCCCCAGAGATGATGATCGCGTCGAAGTACTGCTCCAGGCCGAGCCTTTCGATCCTCGCTCGTTGCACGTCGCCGATGCCGTTCGTGATGAGCGCGGTGTCCGCGGTACCCGCCAAGGCTTCGAGGACACCGCGGGCTCCCGGGTACAGCTGCCCGTGGGACCCCAACGCCTCGACGTAGTGGTCTCCGAGTGCCGCGGCGTCGGCCTCGATGCCCATCCGGTCCAGGAACCGTGCGAATCGCAGGACCCTGACGTCGTTCGGGGTCAGGCGGCCAGCCTCTACGTCACGCCACAGCCCGCCGTTGATCTCGAGGAACGACTCGATCGCCGAGCCCTGGTCGATGTCGAGGGACGCAATCGTCGCGGCGATGGCCTCGCGCTGTGAGGTGTCCGAATCGAACAGCGTGTAGTCGAGGTCGAACAGCACCGTTGTGTACCGCATGGGTGTGGAGCGTATTGCCTGCAGCGGACGTGGCAACGAAACGTGTCACACCCGTCTGGGAGAGTGGTGGGAGAGCGAGAGGACAGCCCATGAATGAGAATCCGATGCAGGTCGTCGAGATGAGGTGGACCGTCGACGGTGACGAGTACGTCGCCGTCCGCCTCCCGAGCTTGGAAGCCCTGGAGGACATCGACCCGGTAGGCCTGCTCCAGGCTGTGCTGGAATGTTCGAGGCTCGAGGCCGAACACGCTTTTCAGGTCATCATGGAGGACGGCGAGTTCGTGACGTCGGTTGTGGGAGACATCGACCTGCTCGACTGACGCACCGAACGCGGCGGCTACGCGAGCCCGAACGACCCCTCTCCAGGTGGACCGGGGTCGTCGGCGCGTTTGGCCTTGAGCGGTGGCGGGGGCAACATGGCCTCGTGATGGAGAACCAAACGCCGCATCCCGTCATTACGGACCGGCTGACGAAGGTGTACGGGTCGACCGTCGCGCTCGCTGGCGTCGACCTCACCGTGTCACGCGGCACGGTGTATGGCCTCGTCGGGCCGAACGGCGCGGGGAAGACGACCCTCCTCGGAATCCTCGCCGGGCTCCGGCACCCGACCTCGGGTTCAGCGACGGTACAAGGCCGCCGGATCAGCGTGCTGCCCGATACACCGGCATTCGACAAATGGCTCACCGCACGAGAGGTCGTCGCGCTGTCCGCGTCCATGAGCTCGGTGGATGTTCCGCAGTCGCGCATCGACGAGGTACTCGAAGAAGCGGGTCTCGGCGACGCGACAAAGAGAAAGGTGAAAGGCTTTTCGAGGGGCATGCTGCAGCGCCTCGGGCTCGCTGCATCTGTCATCACCGATCCTGACGTCCTGCTCCTCGATGAACCTGCGGCGGCCCTCGATCCTGCGGGAAGGAGGGAGGTTCTCGATCTCGTGGACCGTCTGAAAGGGAGGTCGACGGTCCTGTTTTCGAGTCACATCCTCGACGATGTCCAAGCGGTGAGCGACGAGATCGGGATACTCAGCCGCGGCGAGCTCGTGTTTCAGGGTCCGCTCGACCGCCTCCTCTCCGAGCACTCGACGACGACCTACGGCATTCGGGTGGTGTCCGGGGTGGAAGATGTCCTGGCTGCTCTCGCCCAGGTGCCGTGGTCGGGCACGGTTTCGGCACGAGGATCGGTCGTCTCGCTCGAGTCTCCCGATGTCGATGCCGTCCAGCGCGAGCTCGTGCCACTGCTTGCGTCGCTCGGTCACCCGGTGGTCTCGATCCAACCGATCTCCGAGTCACTCGAGAGCGTCTTCTTGAAGGTGACGTCGTGAGCCTGTGGCGACTCGAGTGGCTTCGGCTCGTACGCACGCAGCGGCTCGCGATCCTCGGGGCGGTATACGGAGCCTTCGCGCTTCTCGGCCCGCTGTTCGTGCGGTATCTCCCGGAGCTGCTCGACGCGCTCGGCGAGGAAGCCGCCGTGCTTCCCGAGATGACGCCTCCGGACGCGATCACGCAATACGTCGTCAATATGCAGCAGATAGGCCTCCTCGTGGTCGCCTTCGTCGGGGCCGCAGCGCTGGCCATCGACGCAGACTTCGAGATTTCCGTCTTCTTCCGATCACGGACAACTGTGAAAGAGATCGTGAAGACGCGTTTCGTGATGACGTCCCTCGCCGTTTCGGGAGCCTTCGTCTTTGGCTCCGTGATCGCCTATGTCCTCACCGGGATCCTTCTCGAGTGGCTCGACGTGTGGCCGATGGTCGTCGGCGTGCTCTTGCAGTGTGTGTATCTCGTCTTTGCCGTTGCCGTGATCGCGCTGGTTGCATCGGCGCTACGGAAGACGGTTGCGGTGGCCCTCGTGAGTGTGGGCGCGCTCGTGGTTCTCGGCCTTGCGAGCCTTGTCACGCCCCTCGCCCCGTGGATGCCTTCCGACTTGCTCGGTGCCCTCGACCGGTTGATACGTGGTGGCCGCTTCGAGTATTGGCGCGCGGTCATCACTGCGGTTGCGGCGACCGGTCTGCTTCTCGTGTTCGCCGTGCATCGCCTTGATCGGCGCGAGGTCTAGGAGATGGACCGCCGGCTGCTTTCGGACGCACCGATCGCTGACGGACGGACCGCTGAAGTGTTCGGCTTCGGGGAGGACAAGGTCGTCAAGCTGCTCAGGCCGGGTTTTTCGCGATCGATGATCACGACTGAGGCCATGCACTTGGAGGCCGTCTCCGCGGCTGGCATCCCGTGCCCAACGCCGCGTGGTGTGGTCGAGGTGTCGGGGCGCATCGGGCTTGCGATGGACCGCGTCGAAGGCGAGCTGCTCGTCGACGAGGCGGCGTTCTCCCCTGTACGGGTGACCACGTGGGCGCGGAAGCTCGCGGTGGCGCACGCCGCGGTCATGACCCACGAGTCGAAAGCACTCCCGAAGGTCACGGATGTCCTCGCAGAGAAGATCCGGGCCGCGGACCTCACGACGAGCCATCGTGACAAGGCGTTGTCTGTCTTAGCGGCGGCGCCCGAGGCGGATGCGGTCCTGCACGGTGACTTCCATCCCGGAAATGTGATGATCGAGGGGTCGAAGGCCTCGGTCATCGACTGGGTCGACGCCGCGCGTGGCGTGCCGTCAGCGGACGTCGCGCGGACGCTGTGGCTCCTTTCCCCTGCAACCGTGTCCGACAACGTCCCCAACCGGCGTCTTGCCCTGACCCTGCAGTCCATGTTCCGCAAGTCGTATGCCAAACACATTGCCAGGACCATGAGGATCAACACACGCGTGATCGACGCCTGGCGCCTGCCGGTCGTCGCGGCGCGGCTGGCCGAGGGCATTGTCCATGAGGACGTTGCGCTCCATGCAGAGGTTCGACGGTTGACCGGAGGCTGATGTGCCTCGCACGGCCGCTTCCCGTGCCTATCGTCGTCCGATGTCGGAGAGGCTCACAAACGTCGGTTCACGCCCACAGGCGTACGGACCAGCCGAGTGGGCCCTCACGGTGATGATCGGCCTCATCTGGGGCTCCGCGTACCTTTGGATCGCCCTCGGTGTCGACCACCTCGATCCAGCGGTCGTCGCGATGGGGCGCGTCGCGCTCGGTGCCGCAGCGCTGGCGATGTTCCCCGGTGCCAGGGTTCGCATTGGTCGCCAGGACTGGGCCAGATTGGCCACCATCGCCGTCGTCGGGAATGCGGGTCCCGCCCTGTTGTTGGCCATCGCCGAGACCGACCTCGACTCTGCGGTCGCAGGTATGGTCACCGCCGGGACGCCGGTGCTCGCCCTGGTGGTCGGCTCGCTCATGTTGCGATCCTTCCCGAGGACCCCGCAGGTCGTGGGCATCGGGCTTGGCTTCGTCGGCATCGTCATGATGACCGCGCCTTCGCTCAGGGGGGCCAACGCCGCGCCGCTCGGCATTGCACTGGTGCTCATCACGACGGTTGGGTACGCGTTCAATGGCAACCTCGTCGTACCCCTGCAACAGCGGTACGGGGGTGCCGCGGTCGTGATGTGGGCGCTCATCATCTCGACCGTGCTCCTCGCGCCATACGGCGCACTCACCGTTTCGAACTCTGAGTTCACAGCCTCGGCGGTGGTCGCGGTCGTGATCCTCGGCGTCGTCGGCACCGGGGCCGCGCGTGCGCTCGCGACAACGCTCGCTGGTCGTGTGGGAGGGCCTCGGATGTCCACGACGGCGTACATCATCCCTGTGGTTGCGATCGTGCTCGGCGTCGTGTTCAGGGGCGAGGTCGTCGCACCGATCGCGCTCGCGGGGGTCGTGGTTGTGTTGTTCGGCGCGTACCTCGCGAGCCGGGCGGTGGTCGAGCCTTCGTGAATCCCGGTTACGTCACCGAAGCCGTATCGCACACCCAGATGGCGAGGTTTCCACCTGCAACCACCTTCTGTTGTCTGACGGTCCACGCGTCCGGTAGTGCGATCGGTATCCCTCCGGCTTGCACATGTCGACGCCACGCCGCGAAGTGCTTGACACCCGCGAAGAACTCGGCCCCGTACGAGAAGGCGCGCCACAACCTTCCCTTGAACCGAAGCGACCCGACGTAGTAGTCGGTGATGATGATCGTGGCGTTGGGTCTGGCAACGCGGTCCGCTTCGGCGAGGATTGCGCGCGCGAGGTCCGTGTCGAGCTCATGGAGCATCAATGAGCACGTGACGATGTCGAAGGTGTCGTTCCCATAGGGCATGTCCGTCGCATCGCCAACCGTCAGGTCGGCGCGTGTTCCGAGCCGATCGCGCGCGACGTCGAGCATCGCGGGCGAACGATCCAGCCCGTGGATCTCCGCGGCACCATCCGTCGCCGTAAGGAACGCCTCGAGGAGCAGTCCGGTGCCGCACCCGATGTCGAGGACCTGCGCGTCCGGGCCTGGATCGGCGAGCGACACCATCAGCTGGTGGAGCGGCCTATTGATCGGCTCCATCAAACGGTCGTAGAAGCGTGCGATCCTGCCGTAGTCGTCGGTCACGATGGATCGACCATAGCGAAGGCTTCGCTTCCCTTCTTCCGTGGGTAGTGTCGGCGGCGAGGAGCAGGACCGATGAACGAAGTCGACGAGTGGTTCGAGCAACGCCAGCCTGCACAGGTCGAGCCGATGCAGCTCGTGCGCGCCATCATCCTCGGTTGTGACCCGCGGATCGGCGAAACGGTCAAGTGGCAAACACCCACGTTCGTCTTCGAGGGCAACATGGCGAGCTTCAATCCGTCCAAGGGCTTCGTGAGCCTCATGTTCCACCGCGGATCGGAGCTCCCTGGCCGCCATCCTCGGCTGACAGGCGACGGGAAGCTGGTCAGGACCATGCGCTTCGCGGATGTGGAGGAGGTTCTGAGCGCCAGGGCGGACATCGAGGCAGCGGTTGCGGCGTGGATCGAAATGAAGGGTGGCTGACGCGACTCAGCCTTCAGCAGGCGGATCGCATTCCGACACACCGGTCGATGTCTGCCCGGTGACGCCGTTCGCCAGTACGTCTCGGACCTTGGCGCGGATCCGGCCGACGTCGGGAATCGGGTACTTCTTCGGCGTGCGACCGTCGTTGTAGCGCGGCGGAACGAAACCGATGGTCGCAACCTGCTCCCTGTCGATCGTCCCTGCGACCTTCACGAGGTCGGGGAGGATGGAGATCGGGATGTCGGTCGTCACGTAGGTCTTCATCATGTCGAGCAACTTCGGGAACGAGCGAATGAGCGTGATCGTGTCTGCCTGCGTCGCCGCAGCCCGGATCACGCACCTTTGCCTGCCCATTCGGTCGTAGTCCGATGAGCCCCTCCGCCACCGTGCGTACGCGAGCGCCTCGAGGCCGTTGAGGTGGTTCATCCCGACCTCGACGCTGACCGAGGCCTTGGGCTGCCCATCTTCTGGAGACGAGACCGTGACGTGGTACGGGCGCTTCACGTAGACGTCGATGCCTCCGATGGCGTCCACTGTCCGGACGAAGCCAGCCATCTCGACCATCACGTAGTAATCGATGTGCAGGTCGAGGAGATTGCTGACCACATCGCGGAGTGCTGCAAGCCCGGGGTCGACCTCGTCCGGATACAGGTCGTGGCGATCGTGCGTCTCGCCGTAGACCTCGTTCAGCATTGCGGGGAAGCACTCGCAGGACTCGAACTCGGGTTCGTCCGGGATGAGGTCCCCATCGAGGTCGACCCACGTGTCGGGATACCCGTCGAGGTCTGCGTCGGTGAGGTCGTACTCCCTGACCTCCTTCTCGAGCTCGATGAACGTCGTCGACAAGTTCTCCGGAAGCGGGACCTCCTTGAGATTGCGCGGTAGCCCGAACATGGCAACCGCACCGGTCCTCAGGTCGATCGACACGACGTTGGTGGAGTCGGTTCGGAGGCCCTCACGCCCGGGCCCTGCGTCACCGCCGACGACGAGGATCGTCAGCCGATCCTTGTCCACCCGCTCGAGGTACGGGACGAACGGCGCAACGGGAGTGGCGGGGCTGAGGATGTTGCCGAGCGCGGCGATCGCGTCCGGGTCACCAAAGTCCTTTCGGAAGATCGCGTTTCGCATCGACCTCGGATCCACCTCAGGAATGTCGATCAACCCTGGATCCGGGATGTCGAAGAGGTGCTCTGGATAGCGCGGCTCGACCACGAAGGGGCCAGGGTCCGAGATCGGATCCGGGGATGCGACGAAGACAGCGTTGAGGGCCGAGATCGTGGCCGCGCCATAGCTCCATCCGATGAGCTGGGGGATGGCCATGATTCCGAGCAATGCCACGAGGCCTGCGGAGGCGGCGGTCGTGCGCCTCTGGCCTCGGGATGCGATGACGAAGGCGTCGATCGATGCCGCCAACCTCCAGGCGAGTACGACAGCGTTTGCGATCAACAGGCGAGTGATGACGTCGGGTTGGACGAGCAGTTCGGCGAGACCGAATGTTCCCCTGGACGCCAAGCCGTAGACGCCAGCCACGACGAGGACGGTTGGGGCGAAGACGATGGCCGCCCGGTAGGGGTCGCGGGCATACAGCTGCCCCGCTCCGGGTACCAGAGCGGACAGCGCCGCTGCGACGAGCGGCCGACGTCGTTTGGGCTGTTCCACCATGTCCTGCCTTTGGTGAAGATACCGCCGCACCCAGAATGCGGCCGTAGGAATTCTTCGGTCAGGAGCCGAGAGGCGTGAAGCGGGCCGTGAAGTGGCGAAGCCAGGGCGCCTGCTCGACGATGCGATACCCCCTGAGGTCCGAGGCTGCGGAGGCCGCGTCGATGACCACCTCACCGACGTAGTCGATGTGGCTCTGGGTATATGTCCGCCGGGGGATTGCGAGGCGCACCAACTCCATAGTGCCCGGGATGTCCGGCCCGCCGTCCGGGGCCGGCCTCCCGAACATCACCGAACCGATCTCGACGCCTCGGACGCCTCCTCGCCGGTAGAGCTCGATCGCGAGGGACTGGGCCGGGTACTCGTGAGGGGGAATGTGGGGAAGGAGCGACGCAGCATCGATGTACACCGCGTGGCCGCCCGCGGGAAGCACGATCGGGACGCCCGCCGCGTGGATCCGGTTGGCGAGGTACTCGGTGGATCGGATCCGGTAGCGGAGGTAGTTCTCGTCGAGCACCTCCTCGAGGCCGATGGCGACGGCTTCGAGGTCGTAGCCCGCAAGTCCACCGTACGTCGGGAAACCCTCGGTGAGGATCAGGAGATTGCGCGCGTTCTGTGCCATGTCCGAATCGTTCATTGCGAGGAAGCCGCCGATGTTCGAGATGCCGTCCTTCTTGGCGGACATCGTGGCCCCGTCGGCATAGGAGAACATCTCCCTGGCGATCTCCCGAGGCGTCTTGTCCTCGAAGCCCGGTTCCCGCGTCTTGATGAACCACGCGTTCTCACCAAACCGGCATGCGTCGAGGAAGAGCGGGATGTCGTACTCGTCGCACACCGCACGAACGGCCTTCAGGTTCGCCATCGACACCGGTTGCCCGCCTCCCGAGTTGTTGGTGACGGTGACCATGACGAGCGGCACCCGGTCCCGCCCTGCGGATTCGATGGCTTCCCTCAGCGCCCCGACATCCATGTTTCCCTTGAAGTCGACGATCGCCGACGGATCCCGTCCCTCGGGGATGACGAGGTCAAGTGCCTGCGCTCCCCGGTACTCGACGTTCGCTCGCGTCGTGTCGAAGTGCGTGTTGTTCGGGACGACGTCGCCCTCGTCGACGGCAACGGAGAAGAGGATCTTCTCCGCCGCTCTGCCCTGGTGGGTCGGTATCACATGGGAGAATCCCGTGATGGACCGGACGGTGTCCTCGAAGCGATAGAACGAGCGACTGCCCGCGTACGACTCGTCGCCCCGCATCATGCCAGCCCATTGCTCCGACGACATCGCGCCTGTGCCGGAGTCCGTCAGCAGGTCGATGATCACCTCGTCGGCGTGCAGCCCGAAGAGGTTGTACCCGGCTCGCAGAAGGGCTCGCTCCCGAGCGTCCGCATCCGGCAGGTCGATCGCCTGGACCGTGTGGATGCGGAACGGCTCGATGATGGTCTCGTAATCCACGGGTGACTCCTTCGGTCACCTCAAGTGTGGCAGCAGGGCACCGCTACGCGGGCGGCCACGTGAGCACAGAAGGAATCCCCGTCCCAGGACCGGAGCCGTCGTCCTGGCCGCGGACCCAGCTCCGCACCGCGAGCTGCGCTGCGACGTCATCCTCGTTGTACTCGAGGAGACGCTGCCTCATGTCCTCGGCTCCTTCGAGCAGTGCCTCGAACCACACCTCTGATTGGCGTCCGCCCGGGTCATCATCCCGCCACTCGAATCCGCACAGGGGGGCGATCACTTTGAGGCTGTAGCCGTTGGGCGAGGTGAGGTGGGAGCGACTCCACGCACACAGATCGACGGCGTGGCCGTCGAACCACGCCGAGACCGACGGGAACGATCCGAGGGCGAGCCCGTGGCGTTCGGCTCCTGCGGACAGGAGGTTCGCCTCGTAGTCGGTCCAATGGAAGACAGGGATGTTCGCCCTCGCGAAGCCATCGAGCCTGGCGAAGAGCTCGACGAGGAGCTCCCGCTCGCCATCCGGCGTGCCGCTCCAATCAGCGATCGGCTCGAAACGCGAACCGGAAGCGTCGGTGATCATGAGGCCAGCGAGGTAGATGCGTCCCTGGTACGTCTCGATGTCGAAGTCGACCTCGATCGGCTCGTCCGGCAGCGGCAAAGGGCCCCTGCCGTTGTCGGATCGCAGCAGCTGGGACATCGTGTACGCGCGAGCTCGGCGAACCAGAGTGGATGAGCCCACGAGGTCCGATGCGAGGTCGAGCGAGGCGATCTCGGCAATGGTCGAAACGCCGTTCTCGAGCAAACGATCGCGATCGCTGGACGACACGCCGCGCAGGAGCGTCGGATCGTCGATCGCCTGCAATTCGTCGACGCACCTGTCCGTCCACGGGCACTGGTCGCACTCAGGCTTGAACGCAGGCGGGATCATGGGTTGGTCGGGATGGGCGAACCCGTGCGAAATGGTCGTGTCGGCCTCTCGCAGATAGTCGTCGAGATGCTCGATCAGCGAGCTGTGTTCATCCTCGAGGGAGACCCACAGGCACTGGCTGGGCTCGTCGCTGCCGATGACTCCCACCACCCTGCCGGAAGAGGCATGCCCGAGCCCTTCGAGCAGGGCCCAGTAGTGCGTCGCCTGCATGAGGTCGCGGGTGCGACCGGTTCGGAAGCGTGCCGGACGGCCATCGCTGTCCTGGATCTCGCCGAGTGGCGTGGTGTGTGCATGCCTACCGCTCGAACCGACGACCAGATGGTTCTTCACGTCGACCGGCGCATACCCGTCACCCATCCAGACGAGCATGTCCGGCAGACCGACCCGTGTACCAGTCGAGTCCTCCAGCCGGGCGCCGAACAGAATCGGGACCCGGCGATCCATCGCACGCAGGGTGGCTTCAGTGGTATCGCCGCCAGGCTCAATTGTCTCGGCGCCGGGGTACAGGGACCGCAGCCGGTCGAGAACGTCGTCCTCGTACGCGTTGCCCGCTTCGAACAGCCTCGCGGTCACATCGTCGATCTCGAACACTGCGGGGGTGAAGCGATCGTGGTGGATACGCGTGAGGCACCGGTCGATGTCGGTGCCGCCGATCGGGAGCGATCGTGCGATGCGTGCTGGCGATGTCATGGGGAGATTGTCACATCTGGGTGTGACACGTGCCACCGGAGGCACGTTCGGTGTCGCCGACGTACCCTCCTGCGGTGTCCTCCTTGCTCCTCGCGCTCGCCATCATTCTCACGCCCCTGACGTTCTCGCCCCCCGACGGGTGCGCCGACATCCATGTCATCGGCGTTCGCGGATCGGGGCAATCGGGGTATGGCGACCAGGTCGAGGGCGTGGTCGGCGCGATCGCCACCGAGGCGCGGGCTGCGGGCATGACGGTGTCCGACGAGGCAGTCGAATATCCGTCCGTGTCGATATCCGACTCGCTCGGGCTCGTTCTGGTGACGGGCGAATATGCCCGGTCGGTCGACGACGGCGCGGAGGAGCTCAGGTCGGTCGTCGATCGCGTCGCGGGCGATTGCCCACGCGGCCGAACGGTCATCGTCGGGTACTCGCAGGGTGCCCACGTCATCAAGCAGGCGTTCGGCGACACGCCGTCCCGTCCGATCGCCGCGGTCGTCTTGCTCGCGGATCCGACGAGGGATCCAGGTCAGCTGGGGATCCGGCGGCTGGGGCGTGTGCCGGGGGATACGGGAGGGGCCTTCGAGCCAATCCGGCTTCCCGATCCGCTGCGAACGGTCGCGGTCGACGTGTGCGCTGCTGAGGACATCGTGTGCGACCGGTCGGGCGGAGGATTCCTCGCGCACATCGATGGATACGAGGTCTACGAACGGGCCGTCGCTGCAGCCGTCATCGGCATCCTCGATCGACTCCCTGGCCGACGACTCGCGCCACGTTGAGCGTCCTGCCGTCGGCGACCGCTACCTCGTGGACACCGCGCGGTCGTCGTCGAAGCAGTAGGCCCAATACTCGTTCGGTTCCTTCGACCGCACGACGGGGTGGCCAGATGCGTGCCAATGCTTGCGCGAATGCTGGTTCTTCGAGGAGTCGCAACAACGAGTGCGCTTGCAGGTGACGCAGTACCGCAGGTGCACCCACGTATCGCCGATGGCGATGCAATCCTCACAGCCTCCTTCGGGCATCTCCTCGAGAGGGATCGACACAAGGTGTTCGCATGGTTCGGCCAAGGGGTCCTCCGTTTCGTCAGTTCGAATCTTGGTCTGGGGGGATCACAGCTGTGAACGTGGTGGCATTCTCGTCGGATGTCACGGTGAGCGAGCCGCGGTGCTGCGACACGATGATGCTGTACGACGTGTCGAGGCCGAGTCCCGTTCCCTTTCCCGGCTCCTTCGTGGTGAAGAAGGCCTCGAAGATCCTGTCGATGACGTCCTCCGGGATCGGGGGGCCGTTGTTCTCGACCTGCACCACGACGTTGCCCTGGTCGTCCTTCGACGCCCGAAGGGTGATCCGGCCGTCCTCGATGCCCGAGTCGTGGATCGCGTCGGCAGCGTTGTCGATGAGGTTCGTCCACACCTGGTTCAGCTGGCTTCCGAATGCGACGATCGGCTCGAGGTCGTCGGCGTACTCCTTGACGATCTCGATGTCCTTGATCTTCGGTTTCAGGATCAGCAGCGTGTCGTTGATGCCGCGGACGACGTCGACCTGCTGGACGGGCGCCTGATCGAGGAACGAGTACGACTTGAGAGCGGAGACCAGCTCGGCGAGGCGTTTGGCGCCCTCGCCGACCTCGGCACGGAGCGTGTTCGCTTCGGCCTCGGCTGCAGCGAGCAGGATCGCCTCGGCGGACGCGCCTTCGAGATCCTCCGGCTCGTATCCGGCATCGACGAGTACCGGTGCGAGGCTCCACGGCTCCGCCACACCGGCATCGGTGAGGACGTCCTCGATACCGTCCTCGATGTCGGCTCGTGCGACCGCGCTGGTCGGCGGTGCCTCCCGCGACGGCTCCGGGACGACGGTGCCTGGCGGGAGTGAGAGGGCGCGTTCCCTCAGCGTGTCGATCGATCTGGCGAGGCGGTCAGCCCCCGCGCTCACCGCGGCGGCCGGGTTGTTCATCTCGTGTGCGAGCCCGGCTGTCAGCACGCCGATCTGGGCCATCCGCTCGGATTGACGGACCCGGGACTCCTGCTCTCGCCACCGCATGATGAACACGCGGAAGAGGGCTTGGTTCGCCTCGACGCTGCTCGAAAGCACGTCGTCGAGGCATGCCTTCGGGAGCGCCACCAGTGTGACGTCTGTGAGCGCCTTCGCTGCCGCGGAGCGAGGCTCCCCCGTGACGAGGCCCATCTCGCCGACGATGTCGCCCTCGGACGACACGGCGATCCTCACCTGCCTTCCGGCTGACTCCTTGAGGATCTCGATCTCGCCATTCGCGATGATGTAGGCGTTGTCAGCCTCGTCCCCCTCGTCGAAGAGGACCTCACCAGCGGTGAGCGATCGCTGCGACATGCCCTGCTCGAGGCGGGCAATGTCGGCGTCCGGCACCTCCTCGAAGAGCGGCACCTGTCTGAGGTCGTAGGTCATACCGTCGCGAGGTAGCGGTGGACGAAGCTCACCGAGACGGATCCTTCGCCGACGGCGCTCGCGACACGGCGGACTGCGCCCTCGCGAACATCTCCCGCTGCAAACACTCCTGGTTGGGAGGTCTCGAGCGGGAACGGGTCCCGGTTGAGCTTCCACTCGTTCGTGAAGGTCACGACGTCTGCGCCCGTGTAGATGAAGCCCTTCTCGTTCATGGCGACCGTCCCAGTCGCGAACTGGGAATGGGGGATCGCTCCCACGAAGATGAAGATCGCAGAGGCGTCCCGCACCTCTCGCTCGCCGCTCTCGACGCCTTCGAGGGTGATCGACTCGACCTGCCCCTCGCCGAGGACTTCCACGACGTGGGTGTGGGTGAGGACCTCGATGTTCTCGATGCCTGCGATCTGGTCGACGAGGTACTGCGACATCTTGTCCTCGAGGCGCGGCCCCCTGACGACCATCGTGACCTTCGAGCTGGTCTTCGAGAACATCACAGCAGCCTGGCCGGCGGAATTGGCGCCTCCGATCACGTAGACGGGGCGATCCTTGTAGATGGAGGCCTCCGAAGCCGCGGCGCCGTAGTACACGCCAGCGCCCTCGAACCTCTCGTAGCCGGGGACGTTGAGCTTCCGGACGGTCATGCCCGAAGCGATCAGGGCCGCCCTTGCGGTGAGCGTCTGGCCGTCCGACAGGTGGATGTGTTTGAGCGGGCCCTCGATTTCGATCTTGTCGACCTCGACCGCCGTGACGAGCTCCGCGCCGAGGCGGGTTGCCTGGGCGATCGCCCTTCTGGCAAGGTCCGCCCCGCTGAGGCCCTTCGGGAAGCCGAGGTAGTTCTCGATTCGCGAACTCGTTCCTGCCTGTCCTCCGGGTGCGTGGCGTTCGATCATCGCGGTCGCAAGCCCTTCGGATGCGCCATACACCGCGGCGGCGAGGCCGGCTGGCCCACCTCCCACGATGACGAGGTCGTAGAACGGTGACTGCGGGGCGGTGTGGATGCCGACGGCGGCGGCGAGCTCGTGGGTCTGGGGGTTGATGAACACCGGCCCGTCCGGAAGCGCGACCACCGGGAGCTCCGACGCACCTTTGGCGAGCTGGGCGGCCGTGGTGGCGGCGTCTGCATCCCGCTCGATGTCGAGGAACTGGTACGGAACCGCGTTTCGCGCGAGGAAGGCCTTGACCTCGTACGTGGTGGGCGACCACACCGTCCCGAAGACCCGGACCCCGTCGTACGGCTTCGTGGCGGTCGCCTGCCAGTCGTCGAGCGCGTCGTCGAGGACGGGGTACAGCTTGTCCTCGGCAGGAGTCCACGGCTTCATCAAGTAGTGGTCGAGGCCGACGTCGTTGATCGCCTGGATCGCGGCCTCGGTGTCGGCATACGCGGTCAAAAGGAGCCGCTTCGCTTCGGGGAACGTCGGAATGGCCTTCGTGAGGAACTGGGTGCCCGTCATCGAGGGCATGCGCTGATCGACGAGGAACGCCGCGATGGTCTGTCCGGCAGCGGAGAGTTCCTCCACCACCTCCAGTCCCTCGGCGCCTGACCCGGCAGCCATGATCCGGTAGTCGCCTGAATAATGCGACCGAAGGTCGCGGCGAACAGCGGCAAGCACCTGCGGATCGTCATCGACCGCGAGGATCACCGGTTTTGCCACCGTCCGTCCCTTCTCTCGGCAATCAGCGAGACTACTTGCGGTGGGCGTGGTGTGCCGTCACGGCATTCGCTAGCGTGACCGCCGTCGAAAGTGAGCACATGACCAGTTCCCGATTCGTAGTCCTCGGAGCCAGAGGCTCGATACCCGTGTCCGGTGATGCATACGCCAGATACGGCGGGAACACGACGTGCCAGGCCATCGTCGTCGACGACGAGATCGTCGCGTTCCTCGATGCGGGGACAGGCCTTCCGTCGTACGGCAGGATCGGCGTCCGCCTGGCACCGGTCGTCGACGTGTTCGTGACCCACTACCACTGGGACCACATCCAGGGCCTCTCGATGTTCGACGAACTCTGGAAGGGGACGTGCGGCGTTCACGTGTGGGGCCCGAACGATCCGCGAGACGCCTTCGACAGGGCAATCGCGCCGCCCCTCTTCCCTGTTTCGATCGCGGAAGCGGCGACGATCGACTTCAATCCCCTCGACGGCGATGTCACCGTCCACGGACTCACCGTAAGGCCGTTCCCCGTCCACCATCCGCAAGGGGCGTCCGGGTTCCGCATCGACGGGCCGACCCAATCCATCGGCATCGTCACCGACCACGAGTCGGGCAAGGGCCTCGACGACTCGATCGCGGAGACCCTCCAGGACGTTGACGTGTTGTTCCACGATGCGCAGTACCTGCCGTCCGAGACGGAGACGCACGACGGGTGGGGTCACTCGACGTATCTCGACGCAGTGGCGATGGCTGAACGTGTCGGTGCAGGCACCCTCGTCCTGACCAGCCACGATCCGCGTCGAACGGACGACCACGTCGACGAGATCGTCGCGATCGTTCGCGGGATGTTCCCCTCGGTCGAGGCATCCCGTCCGGGCCTGGAGATCGCCCTGTGAAGATCGGTGCCATCATGCCTCCGCGGCTTCGGACCGTGGAGGAGGGCGAACGCGCTGCCACGTGGCTCGAACTCTTCTACGACCTCATCTTCGTCGCGGTGGTCGCGGTCCTCGGCACCCGCCTCGGACACGACCCATCGTGGACGGGATGGCTGTCCTACGTGTCCTTCTTCGTGCTCGTGTGGTGGCTGTGGGCGAGCCACACCTTCTATGCGGACCGATTCGACACCGACGATCTGGTCTACCGGCTCATTGCTGGCACGCAAATGGTGGCAATCGCGTTCATTGGCGCGAGCGTGTCGCTCGACGCTGGCGGTTCGACCTTCGTGTTCGCGGCCGCGTACACCGTGGTGCGAGTTCTGCTGGTGGTCCTCTACGCCCGGACGCATCGGCATGTGCCGATCGTCAGGCCCCTCGTACGGGGCTACATGGTCGGACACGGCATCGCGTGCGTCTTCTGGGCGGCCTCGATCGTCGTCCCAGACCCCGGCAGGTTCTACCTGTGGGGCGTCGCACTCGCCATCGACTTCGCCACGCCGTACGTAATGCGACGGGAACAGGCGGCCGTGCCCTTGGACGTGTCGCACCTACCGGAGCGTTTTGGCCTCTTCACGATTCTGGTCCTCGGTGAGACGATCGTCGCCGTCGCCGCGGGCCTCGGTCACGTCGAATGGCACGCTGCATCCACGATCGCCGGCGTGTTCGGCATCGTGATTGCCACCGGCATTTGGTGGATCCACTTCGACAACGTCGACGGGTTCGTGGTGCGTCGACGGGGCGAGAAACGGGACTGGCGACCGACGGTGTGGATCTACAGCCACCTTCCGCTGGCGATCGGCCTCGCGATGGTCGGGGTCGGTGTCGAGCAAGCCATAGAGGCCGCGGACGGCTACAGCGACTACGGCGGCGGTCAACGCTGGGTGCTGGTCCTCGGGGCGGCCCTCGCGTTCCTCTCGATGGCCGCGATCGAGACCGCGTCCCGTCGGGAGGTCGGTGGGACAGTGCGGAGGCGGATCGTCGGGAACCGCCTGACGGCCTTCGCGGCGTCGATCGTCGTCGGGTTCGTCTCAGCCCTGAATGCGGCGCTCGTCGTCGTGTTCCTCGCGCTGATCTGCGTCTACCAAGTCGGTGTCGACATCCTCGCGACGGCCGTGCCGGCCGACGACGACGAACCAGACGATACGGCCTCCGAGTCGAACGGCGTCGAGTCCCCGGCCAACGACGAGTAGCGCACCGTCGTCGGGACGTAAGACCGTCAGACCTGGACGGTGAGCGCCCGCGTTTCCGATCGTGACAGGTCCTCACGTGCCCCGATGAGTCGGGAGTACGTCGCGGTCACATCGGCGCTGTCGCCGTCGACGAGCGCCTTGAACATGTCACCCTCCAGCTCGGCGACCTCGAGACGGAGGTAGTAATCGAGCATTTCCTTGAGGTGGGCGAGGACGATCCTCCCGGTGAGGAGGGGGTGATTGTTGGTGACGTTGGCGTCAGCGAATCGCAGCCCGTGTTCGAGCTCGACCTCCAACCCGCGCCGAAACTCCTCCAGCGGGATCTCGATCGTCTCCCCGCCGATCTCGGCCCGGATCCTCTCGGCCTCTTCGTCAAGGACTCGAGCGTCATCGAGGCGGGTCCAGTCGCGGATTCCGAGCTCGGAGCAGACCCTCCGAACCTCGGCTGCAGACACGTACTCAGGATGGTCGACCACCGTCGCTCCTCTCGTGCGCACGTCGGCGTTCCCAAGTGTCAGAAGCGCCGGAAGCGCTACCACGAAGACTATCCGGCGCCGACCGACGTCAATCCACGACGAGCCGTGCAACGGTGATGTCGGGGAGCGTCAGCTACTCGTCGCGGAGCGAGAGGACGATCGTCTGGAGGTCCGTGAACTCGTGGACTCGTTGTCGTCCCCATCCCGTGTCGGTGCCCGCGGCTCCGCCGAATGGCTGGAACGTCTCCCAGGTGTCGGTCGAGTCGTTCACGATGACGGTTCCCGAACGGATGCGGTCCGCGTAGTAGAACGCCTTGGTGAGGTCGTTGGTGAACACCGCGGCCTGCAACCCGAGCCGCGTGCGGTTGGCGATGCCGACGGCATCCTCATCGTCCCTCGCCCTCAGGATGGGGAGAACCGGCCCGAATGACTCCTCCTGGGAGACCATCGAGTCCTCCGGCACGTCATCGATGATCGTGAACTCGTAGTAGAGGTCGGTCGGGAGGCCCGTGCGGCGGCCTCCGCCAGTCAACACCTCGGCGCCGCGCTCGCGGGCGTCTGCGATGTGCCGGTCCATCTTGGCCGCGGTCGCTTCGTTGTTGAGCGGCCCAAGGTTGGTCGCGTCATCGAACGGGTCGCCGAGCGTCACGTCCTCCGCAGCAGCCATTGCGGCGTCGACGAACGCATCGTGGACCTCGTCCACCACGATGAGGCGCTCCGTCGCCACGCAGACCTGGCCCGCGTTGTAGTAGGTCCCGTACACGGCGGCTTCCGCTGCCTTTTCGATGTCTGCGTCAGCAGCGACGACGGTGGGCCCGTTGCCGGACATCTCCATGATGGACCGCTTGAGCCCCATCTTCGAGACGATCCGCGCGCCGGTCGCCGATGAGCCGGTGAAACCGACCGCGTCGACACCCCGGTGGGTCACCAGTGCCTCTCCGATGTCGCCTCCGCCGGGGATGATCGATATCGCACCAGCGGGGACGCCGGCTTCCTCGAAGACCTTCGCCATCTCGAGCAGCGCCCAGCACGTGAACTCGGGTGGTTTCACGATGAGGGCGTTCCCAGTCGCCAGGCCCGGGCCTACGTACTCCATCGGGATCATGACGGGGAAGTTCCAAGGCGTGATCGTCGCCCACACGCCGACGGGGCGATGCACGGTGAACATCCGCCGGTTCCGTTCGGTCGTTGGGATCACCTCGCCGGCAAGCCGCTTCACGTCCTCAGCTGCAATCTGGAAGTAATCGCCGGACTCGGCAATGTCATCGATCGCCTCTGCCTTGAAGGGCTTTCCCTGTTCGAGGGTGAGGATCCGGGCGACGTCTTCGATCCGTTGCTGCCACAGGTCGTAGATCCTGAGGCACATCTCTGCACGCTCGAAGGCCGTCCAGTGGCGCATCTCGGCGGTCGCCTCCCGAGCCGCAGTGATCGCCCGGTCGATGTCCGCGGAGGATGCCTTCGGCACCGTGTAGATGTGCTCGCCGGTCACCGGGGAGGTGACGTCATACGCCTCGTCACCGGTGCCGTCGGTCCACTCCCCGGCGATGAACAGCTTCAGGTGTTCGGCCATGCGATCACGTTACCGGCGGGCGAAATGCGCCGCCGCCTACGGGACGGTGCTCGTCGTGGTCGAGGTCGTGCTGGTTGTGGTCGTGGTGGTCGTGGTGGTTGTGGTCGTGGTGGTGGTCGTCGACGTGGTGGTCGTCGTCACGGCCGTGGTTGTGGTCGTGCTCGTTCCGGCCGTCGTGGTGGTCACGACCGTGGTTGTGGTCGTCGTCGTGGGCTTCGAAGGGTCGCGGTAGTTCCAGGTCCACTCCTGCGTGGTGACAGAACCGTCCGGGTGGGTCATGACCCGCGTCACCGTGTTGCCGTCGCGCTTCGCCTCGCATGTCCGCCCGCCGTTGTTGCCGTAGATGGTGACCGTGATCGATGTGCTCGTGTATGACGTGTCGACCACGAGCACCGACGGGGAGTCGTTGCGGAACTTCACATCGGGCGCCGGATAGCCGAGCGTCGCCTCACGGACGAACGGGTACCGGGAGAAGTAGAGGCTGTGCGGCTGGTGGAACACGTCCTCGTAGCAGCCGAAGAATGCGGCGTTGTAGAGCGTGGTCGCGAACTGGCTCGTCCCGCCGCCGATGTTGATGGCGCTGTCACAGCATTGCACCCGGCCGTCGATGATCGCGCCGGCCTTGACATAGCCCTCGGCGAGCGTGCGTTGGCCCGCCCGCCCGTTGATCGAGAACACCTCGCCCGGCAGGACGATCGAACCCCGTATCTCGTCTGCAAGCAGCTGGATGTTCCTCACGCGGCTCTGACAGCATGGGTGGTAGGTCGTGAACGACGACACTTCGCCGAACGGCTTCATGGCTTCCGCCATCTCGGTGGTGAGCGCTGCTTCGTCACCGGGCACCATGGGGAGCGTTCCGGTGTGGTTGCTGAGAGCCGCGCTGGTCACCGCCTCGGGGATGGCGTCGAGGTCGACCTTGAGGCCCCGGACCGAGGGGATGATCGAGATCTCCTTCGTCTCCTCGTCGAACTCGAACGACGCATCGATTGGGGCGATGGTGAGGCTGTCGACTGATCGCGCTGCGATCTCGGTGAGGACGTCGGCATCCAGCCGGACTTCCACGGTGGCTGGCGAATGCTCGACGACCTCCGACCGCAACGCCGCGGCGAGGGCGGTGGGCGTGAACAGGAGCGTGCTTCCCGGAACCTCGCCCTGAAGGATCACCGCATCCGAGATCATCGTGTTGGCTTTGACGACCGCCACGTCGACGTCGCTGTTGGTCACCTTCGGCGCGAGCGCCATGAGGGGAAGCTCGATGGTCGAGCGGTCGGGGCGTGCAAGCTGGGCTGCGATCAGCGGGATCGCGTCTTCCTGGTCCACGAGAAGGCCCGGCTGCGGGTACTCGGGCTCTGCTACTCCATTGCGAACCACGACCGCCCCTTCGTACGCGGGCTTGTTGATCGTGCTGCGCGACCACTGCGTGAGTAACGCGGACAGCTTCTCCTCGTCGAACGAGATCGGGATGTCGATCGACTCACGTGAGGTCCATGACCCGAACCACGACGTGATGCTCGAGAAGAAGCCGCCTGGCCGGTGGGCGCGCATTGCCTCGTCGACGATCGACTCCTCGTCGACATCGAGGTCGATCGACCGCGGATCGAGAACGACGAGCTTGCCATCGATCAGGAGCTCGACGGGCTGGTCGGTCAGCGTTTCCTCGTACCCCTGGACCGCTCGGAGGGCGTCGTTGCGACTGTTGCTCGAGAGGTCGACGCCACCTGCTTCGACGTTGCGCGCGATTCGGTCGGACGCCACGATCGCGTCGTGCGCGTACCCCGCTGCCACGAACAGGAACATGATCGTCGGCACGGCGATTGCCGCGGCGATCAGATATCTGCGCATGCCCCCTCCGGCAAACCTGGCTCGAAGCAGGGAGTGTACGAAACCCGCCCCCTAGTTGAGGACGGGGTCAAACCTTGTTCCTCGCCCAGGCTCGCGGCGGAGGTAGCCGAGCGAAGCGAGGACGGAGGGGCAGCGTCCGGCGCGTGGGTGTCAGGCGACACCCATCGCTTGCCCTCCGCGGAGATGCCTAGAGGTACTTCTCGTCGGTCATGAGCTCCCAGAACTCGATGCGGCTCCCGAGTGCGATCTCGTTCAGCTGGGCGGCGAACTCGCTCACGTCGACCCGGATGCGGTCTTCCCGGTATGGCGTGCGCAGTTCCTCGTCGGTCCATTCCATGACGACGGTGTTCTTCTCGCCTGGCGTCGTGCCGCTGTTGAAGTAGACCGTCGACGAAGAGCGCGTCCCGCCCTCTTCATAGGCCTTGCCGATCTTGTCGATCAGCGTTGCGGCTCGGCGAGCCTCTCCCGGCTTGACGTCGTAGATGCGGCGAACGAGATACATCGGTGGTCCTTCCTGGAACGGTGACGGATGTGTCCCGCCAATCTAACGCCGCGGCTACGACGCCGATCTGTGGTCGCGTTGGAGGCCGAGGACGAACTCCCACGCCGACCGGAAGTAGTCCATGTAGGCATCCCAGTCGGGCCCCTCGAGGAAACCGGTGTGGACGAGCCTCACCTCCGTGCCGTGGTCCAACGCGGTGAAGGTGATCACCACCCACGTGTTCGACGATCGCAGCGCAAGCGTCGGCGGCGCGTTCCATGTGAACGAGATCATTTCTCCAGGGACGTATGAGAGGTACCTGCATCCCTCCGAGCCCCGCTCGCCCTCGGGCCCGTCCGTCGAGAACAGGATCTCGAATGGCCCGCCGACGCGAAGGTCGATGTTCGCCTCAGGCGGCTGCCACCATTGGACGAGGGCTTCAGCGCTCGCCCAGTCGCTCCACGCGGTTTGCGGGTCCGTCGGAACGATGACCGACGTCGTAATGGACCGCACGGAGGGGCCTGAGCCCGGAATCGTCGAGGTGTCGAGCATGCCCGAACGCTATCAGGCACCATCGTCGAAATCGCGGGTCAGGCGCGACTCGGAAGACTGGACCGAACTAACATATGGGAAAGATTCACGATTCTTTCGGAGGAGCCTCGGGTGACGGAAAGCCCCCGCTATCCCGGCATTCGCATCACGACGAACGGCAATCAGCTCGTGTCGTATCACACCGAGGCGCGCATCACCCAGGGTGGTGTCTTCTATCCGATCACCCCGTCGACCGAGATGGGCGAGAACTACCAGCTCGCGTACGCCGAGGGAGTCCTCGACGTTTTCGGCAACTCGAAGATCGCGGTCGAGGCCGAAGGCGAGCACGCGGCGCAGGGCGGCGCCATCGCATACTCGATGACTGGCCACCGGACGGTCAACTTCACGTCTGGCCAAGGCGTCGTCTACGGCCTCGAGCAGTACTACCACGCTCCCGGCAAGCTCTCCACGATGGTGCTCGAGGTTGCGGCCCGCGCCCTCACGAAGCACGCGCTGAACGTGCACTGCGGCCACGACGACATCTACGCCGCGCTCGACACCGGGTGGATCATGCTGTTCGCCAAGGACTCGCAGCAGGCCGCGGACCAGGCGCTGATCCTCCGCAAGGTGACCGAGCTCTCGCTCAACCCGGGCATCAACATCCAGGACGGCTTCCTGACGTCGCACCTCGAGCGGACCTTCTACAAGCACGAGGCCGACCTCCTGCGAGAGTTCCTCGGAGCGCATGACGACATCATCGACACGCCGACGGAGGCGCAGCGGGTGCTCTTCGGCCCGACGCGTCGGCGGGTGCCCGTGATGATGGACCTCAAGAACCCGATGCTGCTCGGGCCGGTGCAGAACCAGGAGCACTACATGAACGGTGTCCTGGCCCGCCGCAACAACTTCTCCGAGGACATCCTCCCGTTCCTGCAAGCGGCGTACGACGAGTTCGAGGCGCTCACGGGGCGCCACTACGGACTCATCACCGAGTACGCAACAGACGACGCTGACACCGTGTTCGTGTCCCTCGGCTCTGCCGCAGAGAACATCGAGGCAGCGGTCGACTACCTGCGCGAGCAGGACGGGGCGAGTGTCGGGTCGATCCACGTCAACGTCCTCCGCCCCTTCCCGGAGGCTGCGATTGTCGAGGCCCTCAAGGGCAAGCGCAACGTGATCGTCCTCGAGCGGACGGACGAGCCACTCTCGGGCGACAACCCGCTGACGCGGGAGGTCCGGGCAGCGCTCAACAAGGCGATCGAGGTCGGCAAGGAAGGTTTCGCCTCCCACATCCCCGCCCTGGACCCCGCCGACATGCCACGGCTCATCTCCGGTTCCTACGGGCTTGGCTCCCGCGACTTCCGCCCGGAGGCCGTCATCGGCGCGTACGAGTACGCAAACGGCCTTCGCTCCCGCCAGGACGGCCGCGGTATCGCCGATGGCGAGACGTACATCACGCTCGGCATCGACCACCCGTACGCGGTCGGAGCTGACAGGACGCCCTCGCTGCTCCCCGAGGGGGCGATCGCCGTCCGTTTCCACTCGATCGGCGGATGGGGGATGATCACGACCGGCAAGAACCTCTCAGAGGTGATCGGTGCCGTCGGCGAGGACCTCATCGAGCACCAGACCGAGACCGACGAGTTCGGCCGCCCCAAGGAGATCATCCACGTGTCGGCGAACCCGAAGTACGGATCGGAGAAGAAGGGCGCCCCAACGTCGTACTTCCTCGTGGCAGCCCCCGAGCGGATCCGCGTGAACTGCGACCTCCACCACGTCGACGTCGTCCTCTGCCCAGACCCCAAGATCTTCACACATACCAACCCGCTCGAAGGCATGAACCCGGGCGGCACGTTCGTGTGGGAGTCCGAAGAGGACCCCGAGACCGTGTGGCAGCGGATTCCCCGCGAGCACCGGCAGGAGATCATCGACAAGGGCATCCGCATCTTCACCCTTCCAGGATTCCGCATCGCACGCGAGGCGACCGACCGCCCCGACCTCCAGCTGCGGATGCAGGGCAACGCGTTCCTCGGCGCGTTCTTCGGCGTGTCGGACTTCCTCGATGAGTACAACGTCTCGGAGGAGCGGTACCGGGAGATCGTCCTCAACCAGTACAACAAGAAGTTCGGCAGGTTCGGCGAGGCGGTCGTCGCATCGAACATGGAAGTCATGACGAAGGGCCAGGCGGAGGTCACCGAGATCCCTTACGGCGACGTCGATGCCCCCGACCGTTCATCGATGCGGCTCTCAGCCCTCGAAGCGTGCGACACATGCTCGGTCGACATCCCGCTCGCCGAACCACCGGCGATGCAGGAAACGCGTATTCCACTGACGCTGGCGTCGACCTTCAACAAGGAGTTCAAGGCAGGGCTCGGGTACAACCAGCCGTCGACGCCGCTCGCGTCGGTGGCGATGATGGCAGCCGGATCCGGTCGGAAGTCGAGCAAGTACGTCGCCAGGCGCGAGACGCCCGTGTGGATCGCGGAGAACTGCACCGCGTGCATGGACTGCATCGTTGCCTGCCCCGACACCGCGCTGCCGAATGTCGCGCAGGACATCAACGTCATCTTCGAGTCGGCTGCAAAGGGCTACATCCTCGACGTTGCAGAGCGACAGAAGATGGTCGATGAGCTCCCGGACCTCGAATCCAGGGTCAGGGAGCGCATGATGGCGATCACGCAGGCGAAGGAATCGGTGCCGTTCGTCGAGATCATGCGTGAAGAGGTCGCCAAGGTCGAGTCGGTCGGGTCGGACGCCAAGAGCGAGTTCATGGAGCTGTTCGAGCGAGTGCCGTTCGCGTACACCAAGACCTCACACCTGTTCCGATCCCTCGAGCGCTCGGAACCTGGCTCTGGCGGGCTCTTCGCGATCATGGTTTCGGACCTCTGCAAGGGCTGCGCCGAGTGCGTGTTCGAGTGCCCGTGGGAAGCACTCGAGATGGAGCAGGAGACCCCGCGGCTGAATGCGGATCATGTGTCGGGAACGAACTTCCTCGACCTGTTGCCCGACACTCCGGAGAAGTACCTCGGCCGCTTCGTGCCGGACGATCCGATGGCTTCCACCGCCGCGCACCTCAAGAACCACCTGATGGTGCGAACAAACTACGAAGCCCTCGTCAGCGGCGACGGCGCTTGCGCGGGGTGCGGCGAGAAGAGCGTGCTGCGAACCGTCGCGACCCTCACCGAGGCGTACATGCGTCCCCTCTACCACGCCAAGGCGAACCGACTCGATGCGAAGGCAGCCATGCTCGAAGAGCGCGGCACGGAGTTGCTCGCGGACATCAAGAAGCTCGATCCTGAGGGCTACGAGCGCCTTCGCATGCTGGTCGCACACTCGATCCTCGGACTCGGCGGCGAGACCGTCGACGACACCATGGCACGTATCGACGCCCACGGAGCCATCGCCGACGAGGAGATCATCGAGGCGCTGGTCGTCACGATGCGCCAGGACGCGTTCAACCACCGGGACCTCCAGGCGCTCGACGGCACCATCCCGAACGGCATGTCCGTGATGGCGATGGGCGCCCACACGGGATGCAACACGGTGTACGGGTCGACTCCCCCGAACAACCCGCACCCGTATCCGTGGATGAACTCGCTGTTCCAGGACGGAGCGACGATCACGTGGCTCCTCGGCGAGGGCTTCATCGCAGACCACGCACGCCGATCGGTCATCCCGGAGCGGATTGCCGACATGCTGGACCTCGGGGTCGGCGTGACCGAAGCCGACTACTTCGAGATGACCCACATGAATGATGCGGTCATGTCGCCGCGTGAGATCCGCGAGCTACCGAAGGCGTGGGCGATCGGGGGCGACGGCGGCATGGGCGACATCGGCTATCAGAACGTGTCGAAGGTGGTCCTCCAGAACCGCCCGAACGTCAAACTGCTGCTCCTCGACACGCAGGTGTATTCGAACACCGGCGGCCAGAACTCAGACTCGACGCCGATGCCGGGCGGCGGTGACATGAACTCGTTCGGCGCCGCGTCAGAAGGCAAGATGACGGAGAAGAAGGGCGTTGCCGAGTCCTTCCTCTCGGGACACGGTTCGCCGTACGTGGCGCAGGTGTCGCTTGCGAACGCGGCGCAGTTCTACAAGGCGATCGTCGAGGCGCTGGACTACAGGGGCACCGGGTTCATCCAGTCGTACACGACGTGCCAGCCTGAACACGGCGTTGCCGACGACCTCTCGACCCACCAGGCGGGCCTCGTGCGGGACAGCCGGTCGATGCCGCAGTTCGTGATGAACCCGGCGAACGGCGAGACCTACGACGAAGCCCTCGACATCGCGGGCAACCCGAACCGGGACCGCGACTGGGCAGAGATCACATCGAAGCTCACCGATCGAACGTTCAACTACACGGTTGCGCACTTTGCTGCGACGGAGGCGCGGTTCCGCCGCCACCTCCGTCCGGTGAAGGAGACGGACGGCTTGATCCACCTCGAGGACATGATGCTCCTCATCACGCAGAACGACGTGGTGAACAGGTACCCGCTCGACCCGACGCATCGTTCGTACGTGCCGGACTTCGGCGTCTACATCGAGGTCGAGGACACGAACGGCAACGTACGGCCGATGGCACTCTCCCGTCAGCTCGTCCTGTTCTGCGTCGAACGCCGCAAGTCGTGGCGCCTTCTCCAGTCGAAGGCCGGCCAGACGAACATCGACTACGAGGCCCAGAAGAAGGCGCTCGCGTCCTTCGACGAGGACGAGGTCCCGATGGTCGACCGCGTCCCTGAGATCCGCGGCCTTCCTCCCCCAGAAACTGGGGGAGGAATGGCATCTGCCGTCATCCGTGCTAGCGTCGAACATATGTTCGATCTCGAAGCACGATCGTATCTCGATGACTTGAACCCTGATCAGGCGAGGGCCGTGGTCCATGGTGACGGGCCGCTCCTCGTGATCGCGGGCGCCGGTTCCGGCAAGACGCGAACCCTCGCAAGTCGCGTGGCTCATCTCATCGAATCAGGCGTACAACCCGACCGCATCCTCCTTCTGACGTTCAGCAGGCGCGCGGCCTCCGAGATGGTGCGACGAGCGGCATCCGCGGTCGGCGCAGCGGAGGCGAGTGGGGTGTGGGGAGGCACATTCCACGCGATCGCGAACAGACTCCTCCTCCGGTACGGCAACGCGGTGGGTCTCGACGAAGGCTTCACGGTGATGGACCGGTCCGACAGCGAGTCCCTGTTCGGGATCGTGCGCGCTGAGCACGGTGTCGCACGGTCGAAGCGTCGGTTCCCCAAGAAAGAGACGATCGCATCCATCTACTCGCGCATGGTCAATGCGCAGGTGCCGATCGACGAATGCGTGCGAACCTCCTTCCCGTGGTGCGCTGAGCACACGGACGAGTTGAGGGTGCTCTTCACCTCGTACACACGGCGCAAGCGCGAGCAGAACGTCCTCGACTACGACGACCTCCTCGTGTACTGGCTCGCCCTCCTGTCGTCCCCGGCAGGCGACGCAGTGCGCGGGCTCTTCGATCATGTGCTTGTCGATGAGTACCAGGACACGAACCAGATGCAGGCGGACATCCTCTTTTCAATATGCGGCGCCGAGGGAAACCTCACCGTGGTCGGCGACGATGCGCAGTCGATCTACTCGTTCAGGGCCGCGCGGGTCGAGAACATTCTCGGGTTCGGAGATCGGTATCCCACCGCGACGACCGTCACGCTCGAACAGAACTACCGCTCGACCCCGGACGTGCTTGCAACCTCCAACGCGGTCATCGCCGCATCGGAGATCGCCTACGAGAAGCAGCTCTGGACGAACCGGCCTCGTGGGCCCATGCCCGAACTCGTCACCTGCTTCGACGAGGCGACCCAGTCCGAATGGGTGTGCGATCGGATTCTCGACCTGCGCGAGCGCGGCATTCCGTTGCACGATCAGGCCGTGCTGTTCAGGACGGGGCACCACTCCGGCGGCCTCGAGGTCGAACTCGCTCGTCGTCGCATCCCCTTCGTGAAGTTCGGCGGCCTCACCTTCCTCGAGGCTGCCCACGTCAAGGACCTGCTGTCGATGCTGCGCATCCTCGACAACCCGAAGGACGAGCTCGCCTGGCATCGCGTGCTCACAGCACTCCCCGGTGTCGGGCCCGCGACGGCTTCGAAGTTCATGGCGCACCTTGCGGAAGTGGCCGCTGCTGCCGACATCGACATCCTCGAGGCGTTCCTCACCTACGACGTCCCTGCGTCGATCGAGACGCGCGAGGTGCTCGGACTGATGCGCTCGTCCCTCTCATCTGCGAGGGGCGTCGATGGCATCGAGCCACCACCTGCCGTGCAGATCGACGCGCTCCGGATCCTCTGCGCGGCGCTCTTCGACCGCAAGTACGACGATGCCGAAACCCGCCTGGCTGATGTGGATCACCTCGCTGCGTTGGCCGCCGAGTACCCGACGAGGAACCGGCTCATCACGGAGATCACGCTCGACCCGCCTGCAAGTACGAGCGGGTATGCGGACGCACCTCATCTCGACGACGACTACCTCGTGCTGTCAACCATCCATTCCGCCAAGGGCGGGGAGTGGAGGTCCGTCACGGTGATCCATGCGGCAGACGGCAACATCCCTTCGGACATGGCGCTCTCCGAACCAGCCGGGCTCGAGGAGGAGCGAAGGCTGCTGTACGTGGCGCTCACGAGGGCGAAGGATCACCTCGCCGTCACGGTTCCGCAGCGGTTCTACCACCACCGCTACTCGACCAACGGAGCGCATTCGTACGCGTTGCCGAGCCGATTCCTCGACCACGCCGTAGACACCTTCATGGCGTCGTCCTTCGGGGCGCCCGTTGCCGACGACGCGCCCGCGTGGATCGGGGCGACGTCCGTGAGCGACGCCCTCGCGTCCCTATGGGAGTGAGGTCGACCAGCCGGGCCTGAAAGGAAGGTCGAGGTCGATGATCTCGCCGGGGCCCGCGGCACGATCGAGAAGGTCGAACGCTGCCGTCACCGTCGCAAGCTGTGTCTCGGTGTCGCCTGCTGCTCCGAGGGGCCTCCCCATCGGGAACGGCGTGATCACGGTTCGCGGAAGGGTCATCCGCTCAGCCACGTGGCGAAAAGCCCTGACCATCACGACAACGGTTGGCGTCCCTGTCTCTTCGATCGCTCGTGCGACGTGCCCGACCGACACGTGGCACACGGGTCACAACGGCACGAGGAGCATCACGTCCGGCTCCTCCTCCGCGATCCGATCGATCCATTCCGGCAGGATCTTCCTCAACCGGCCCTGCGAGGTTGCTCCGGGGAACGAGAAGTAGGTGGTGGTGCGCCCGCCGATCAGGCCAGCGGCTTCCGCTTCGGCAAGTACGTCGACCGGGAGGCTCACGTTGCGGTCGATCGAGGCGGAGGTGACGTCGTACCCACCGTGTCGGACGGCGAGGTCATCGGGAAGGCAGTCATGGGGGATCTCCGAGAGGGCCGGTGCCTCACGCAGGAAGTCGTCGATCCGATCCTCTGCCTCGGCCTGGGTCATTCCTTCGATGCCGAACGGCTTCGGGTCGTCGTCCCTGAGGAAGTGGCCGCTCGAGGAGACGAGCCCGACGGTCGAGCCAGCGACAGGCATGGACGTTGGCGCGAACGGCCCATCGTCGTACGTGTACCGAGACGGCGGGCTGCCCGGCTTGGGTGCGTATGCCTGGATCTGTGCCTCGTAGGCGAGCTGGATCAGCGGTGCGAGGTCGCCGGTGTCGTAGGCGTCGCCGAGGCGATCGAGGAGATGGCGGAAGAACTCGGATGCCTCCTCGTCGGACATGCCCTTGAGGAACTTGAAGTTGAGGTCGGACCTCGACCCGTAGGAGAACGACTTCCTGAACTCCTCGAAAGACTCGCCGTACGTGTCGGTGTCCATGGCGCGATCGTACCCGCCGGTGCTCACAGATCAGACAGCCATCGATCGACCTTGTCGAGGGCTCTTGCAGCCGCGGGCTCCCACGGGACGACGAACGGCCACACATGCATCATCTCGGGCTCGACGACAAGCTCTGCATCGACGCCGTCGCGATCTGCGTTGCGTTTGAGGTCGAGGCTGTCGCCGAGCAGCATCTCGGCGCCACCGGCGAAGATCAGCAGCGGCGGAAGGCCGGTCAGGTCGGCGTGGACCGGGGAGGCCTCCGGGTGTGTGCGCACGTCGTCCCCGGCATAGAAGTCGTTCGGCTTCTCCATCTCAGCTACCGGAAGGAAGTCGGTTCTCGCGTTCGTCAAGATCGTGTACGAGCGATGGTCGAGGTCGGCGTACGGCGAGAACAGCACAGCGCCGGCTGGGAGGGGGCGACCGTTCGTGCGGAGCCGGAGAAGCAGTGCCATGGCGAGACCCGCGCCGGCAGAGTCACCAGCGACGACGACCTGATGAGGGGAGATGCCCGTGTGGAGCACCGCCTCGTAGGCAGCCTCCGCGTCATCGACCGCTGCCGGGAACATGTCATTCGGCGCGAGACGGTACGCGGGGGCGATGGCCGCCGTCCCCGTCGCGTGTGCGAGCTGCGCGACGAACTGCCGGTGGGTGCCCGGACCGCCGAAGATGTACCCGCCACCGTGGAAGTACAACAGCGTGAGGGTTCGACGGCGTTCCTGTGGCGACACCCGGTCGGCGACGATTCCACCAAGGCGGGAACGTCGCACCGTAACTCGGCCCCGTAGTGCGTATGGGACGGGCGTCCGGGCACGCATGCCGAGTCGTTGCAGCCTCGGATCTTCACCGTACGTCGCCGCCTTTGCGATGACGGCACGTAGCGCCGCGACCGTCCACTCCGTGCGCCACGACCACGATGGGAGCGTCGGGCCCAGGAGGAGGCGGCGGATCGTCGCCTTGATCGCAGCGAGATAACCCGCCGTCCACATCGCGACGACATGGAACAGGGTCCGCACGGCGCGT
>QJWC01000049.1 GCA_003235475.1 Acidimicrobiia bacterium
CGCGCCTCCTGCGTCGGTGTTCCTTTCGCTCCGTAGGGGAGATACGTCACCGGCGCTGCCGCCAAGGCGGCGGCATCCGCAGCGGACGACGCTGCGAGGTACGTACCGATGTAGGCGCCAACGCCGCCCACCGCCAGCACGAGGGCGAGGATGACACCGCAGAGCCCGAGTCCTACGACAACGGAACCGCGCTCATCGTTCAGTGCGCATGGTGGCTGACGCATCGAGCTCAACCGTGAACCCTCCGAAAAGGGGCGCCGCGACCCTGTGCGGAACCCGAACCCTGACGGTCGCCCGCTCACCGACACCCGAGGGTCGGCTCACGGAGATCCGAGCCCTTGGAGCCAACGGGCCGAGGGCGGCGCGAACGGCCGCGACGGCGCGGGACGTGTCGGTCGAGACGGCGGCCTGCCGAGCACCTTCACGCGCAGCTTGGATGAGTTGAAGCTCGGATCGCGCGACCACAGCCGTCTCGACGACCCCGAGCAGCAGGAAGAGGACGACGGGAAGCACCAATGCGAACTCCACCGCCGCGCTCCCCCTATCACTACCGAGACGCGTTCGCAACCGAGATGACCTTCTGCATGACGGTGTTGAAGAACGAGGGAAGGGCATCGGTCGTGGACGCCCACGTGATCAACGCAAGCGCGACCACTGCGGCCGCCACCAGCACGAGGGCGTACTCGGCGGTCGCCTGGCCCCTCTCATCGGTTCGCATCATTGCAGTTCCTTTCTGACGCTTGCGCGCCGTTGTTCGCGGGAAGTCACATCGAGAGCCTCGAGAGTCCGCCGACGACCGCCGGACCGACGGCGAGGAGCACGAACCCCGGAAGGATCATCAGGGCCAGCGGGATGACGAGCTTCACCGGCAATCGCGCGAGACGCTCCTCGGTGTTGGTATCGCGTTCCGACTGGACCTCCCTGACGAGTGCGTCGAGCGCCGTGCGCAGCGGTGCACCCGTCTCCTCGGCGTGGGAGGCCACTCGAAACATGCGGCCGATCGGATCCTTCACATCCCCCGCCGCTCCATCGAGTGAGCCACTCGCAAACGCTCGCCTCAGGGACCGGCGGATCCTCGCTGCCACCTCCGGATCCGCATGGTCGGCAGCCAGGGACGCTGCTTGGACGAAGGACAGACCGGCGCCAACACCCAGCGCAGTCGACGAGATGGCTGTCGCCTGCGCACCGTCGGCACCGGTCGCCATCACAACCGTCGAGACTCGCCGCGCTCCGAGGAGGACGACTGCTGTGCCCACGATCATCAGGGCGGCACCGACGACCATCGGCCCCACGACCCACGCACCGCCCGGTTCCGGGACACCGCGAACCGCCACGATCCCGATCGCCACCACGAGAGGTGCTACGCCGACGATCAGCGCCGAGAACCTGGCTTGCGCCGTTGCGACTCGTTGCCGACGGCGTCTCGCGTCCTCGGCGGTCGAACGCTCTGCGAGATCTTCCACCGTCGTCTTCGTCGAAGCGCCGACGAGCTCCGACAATGCCAGCACGGACGCGAACTCTGCACCAGATGCGCCGAGCGCATCCTGCACGTCCTCGGCGATGCGCGACGCATCCTGGCCCACCACGGCTCGGCGTTTTGCGGACTCGCTGACGAGCGGTGATCTCGTGTTCACGAGGGCCGTGCGAAGCGTCGCACCGGACGCCATGCGGCTCGCGAGGTCCCTGAACAGTTCTGCTGGCGAGCTCGCTTCCTTCGCGTCCTTCCTCGCTCGCCAGGACGAAGCGCCCATGGCTCCGGCACCGAAGGCGATACCGAGCAGCGGGGAGATCGTGAGCGCTGCGACAGGCACCACGACCGAGATTGGAGCGCGCACGACGAGGAGGTACGCGCAGAGGGCGAGAAGCACCATCCTCATTCGATTCCGCCCACGACATCGATCGCCGCGATGCGGCGGTCGCCGCGCCTCCGGTCGACCGTCACGACGGCGTCGAATGCCGACCCGACGAGTTCATCGAGGGCCCTGTGCGGCACGCGTTCCGGAGCCATGGACGCAAGGGTCGTCAGGCGGGCGAGCGCCTCGGCGGTCGTGTGGGCGTGGATCGTGGACATCGATCCACGGTGTCCTGTGGTGAGTGCCTGAACCATGTCGAGCGCTTCCGGCCCCCGAACCTCGCCGACCACGATCCGATCAGGGCGGAGCCGAAGCGCATGGCGGACGAGACTGCGCACGGTCACATCTCCCGCGCCTTCGGCGTTTGCGCCACGGGCTTCCAGGCGCACGGCGTGTCCTCGGATCTGGAGCTCCGCCGCATCCTCGATCACGATCAGACGTTCGCCCTCGGGAACGAGGGAACACAGGACGTTCAGCAGGGTGGTCTTGCCAGCACCCGTCGGCCCGACCACCAATACATTCGCCCTCGACGACACGAGTTGCTCGAGCCGCGCTGCATCCTGCTCGGTGGCAGCTCCGAGCTCGACGAGGTCCCCGAGCGATCCGATGCCGGGGTTGAACCGGCGGATCGCGACGACGGCGTTCTCGACCGCTGCGGGCGGAACCACGGCGTGCAGCCTCGATCCGTCGCCGAGACGGGCATCGACCGCAGGCGACGCTCGATCGATGCGCAGCCCGAGCCCTGAGATGAGCCTGCGTACGAGGGCGACCACGTCATCGTTGCTCGCGAACGACACCTCGGTGCGTTCGAGGTTCCCGTTCCTCTCGACCCAGACGTCGTGGGGTCCGTTGATCAGGATGTCGGTGACCGATGGATCCGCGGCCAGAGCCTCGACCGGTCCGAGCCCGACGAGCGAGTCGACCGCGGTCACGATCGTCGACGAATCCGCGAGTGGGGCGACGTCCGCGGCGAGGCGCGACGCTGCCGCGGTGAGCTCGTCGCGACGGAGGGGCACGTCACCGGCGATCAAGGCTTCGACGATTCGCGAAACGTCGCTCATTGTGCAGTCCAGGCTCCGGCGAGCGTCCGTAGCCACCGATCGCCGGTCGGCTGGCTCCCCGAGAGGAGCAGCTGCACGGTCCTCCGCCGTGGCGGCGGGAGCAGGATGCTTCCCACCTCGGGAGCTTTCGACGGAGAAAAGCCCGTTCTCTGAAGGATGCGAGGAGGACGGAACCGCGGCGCGATGCGATCTGGCAGGAGGGGCGCCACCACGATCGAGCCGACCGGACGTTCCTGTGCCAACGCGGTCCGCAGCACGAGCGCAGGCCATCGCCGAGCGAGGGCCTGAAGCACCTCGCCTGCCTCACCCACGCTGACCCCTCCGTTCGCGAGGAACGCGGGACCGTTGCGTTCCGGCTCGAGGTCCGCTCGTGTCGGTCCCTCCCGCACGAGGTCTGCGAGGGTCCTCGAACTGCCGAGTCGAGGCCCATCGAGGTCGAGGTCGACGACGAGGCATGTCTTGGCGGCAACCGCGAGGCCGAGCGACACGACGAGGCCGAGCATGTGGTCGGTCGGCGACCAGGTTGCAAGAACTGGCATGAATCCTCCGCGGGCGGAGGGGAAGCTCGGTGAACGTACGCCAGCCACCGGCGTGTATCAAGGGACCTGAACCGGTCACCTGAACTGTGCTCAGGGGCTCGATGTGCCTGCCGATACACTTTTCGCATGACCGAGGCTGCCTTCTTCGACCTGGACAAGACGATCATCGCGGGGTCCTCGACCCTGGCGTTCGGGCGTCCGTTGTACCGCGCCGGGTTCCTCGGCAAGCGCACGCTGCTCCGACTCGGCCTTGCCCGCGCGTCGTACATGCTCTTCGGCGCCGACGAGGACAGCCTCAGCCGGGCCCGCGACGCCATGTTGGACCTCGTCGCCGGGTGGCGTCAGGACGAAGTCGTCGGGATCGTCGAGGAGACGCTCGAAGAGATCATCGAGCCACTCGTTTTCGCCGAAGCGCTGTTCCTCATCGACGAGCACAAGCGAGCTGGTCGCGAGGTGTATGTGGTGTCGGCGAGCCCCGAGGAGTTCGTACGCCCGATCGCAGACATGGTCGGCATCGACAAGGTGATCGCCACCAGGATCCGCACCGACGCCCTCGGGCGCTACGTCCCCGAGCTGGAGCAGTACGTGATGGGCCCCGGCAAGGTCGAGGCGATGAAGAAGGCAGCCGAACGCGACGGCATCGACCTCGACGGCTCGTTCGCCTATACCGACAGCGCCACGGACATCCCAATGCTCGAGATCGTCGGTCACCCCGTGCCGGTCAACCCCGAGAAGGAACTCCGCGAAGAAGCCGAGTCGCGCGAATGGCCGATCCTCGAGTTCCAGCGACCCGTGAGCCTCCGCCCGACGGTGCCCGCTCCACCTCCGAAGGTGTGGCTGGGCGTCGCTGCCGGCGTGGCTGGCGCAATCGTCATCGCGGCGTTGTCGAAGAAGCGCGGCGGACGCGCGTAGGGGACCCGATACCCGGGGACGGGTACCGAATCCCCTACGGAGGCGACCTCAGTCCGTGGCGTCCCGCTCGGCCTCGGCAGCTTCCTTCGCCGCCCTCCGAGCTTCACGAGCCTCGACCCCCTGGTCCCGCGCAGCCTCGATCTTCGCCGTCGTCAATCGCGGCGCGGCATAGACGAACAGGATCGCGAACGTCGCCGATGCGAACCAGAACGGTGCGCGAAGGGCGAGCTCACGGCTGGAACCGAAGGCTTCCATGCCGCTCACGATCACACCGCCGACGAGGAGGCCGATCGGAATCATCCCCCACGCGAAGAAGCGGTACACGCTGTTGACACGCCCGAGCAACGCGTCAGGGATGATCGTCTGGCGAAGCGAGACGGTGATCACATTCCAGAGGACACCGGCGAAGCTCCCGAACACGAACATCGCAAACACGATGGTCCAATGCGTGGCAAATCCGATGATCGCCGTCGTGACCACCGACGCGATCAACGTCACGTACAGGGACGTACCGGAGCCGAGCGCCTTGGAGATGCGAGGGGCAAGGACGCTGCCGAGGATCCCGCCGATGGCGCCCGACATCATGAGCAGGGCAAACAGGAACGCGTTGATGTCCAGCACTTCCTGGGCGAACAGCACGAAGGTCGCGAACGTGACCGATCCCAAGCCGTTCATCAAGCCGAGGATGATCGCCATCGGACGGAGGAGGTCGTGGCCCCACAGCCACTTCACGCCTTCCTGGATCTCACCCTTCCAGTCGACCTTCGTCTTTGGCCCGGCGACGGTCGCCCCTCCGGACCGGAACGTTCCGGCGATGAGGATGATGAGTACGCCGGCAACCACGAACGTCGAGGCATCGAAGAAGAACGGCAACGCGAACGCGAACCCGATGAGGAGGCTGCCCAGCGGCGGTCCCACGAACGAGTTCATCACCATCTCGGCGCCCCACATGTTGCCGTTTGCGCGTTCGAGACCATCCGGCTCGACGATGGCCGGCAGGATCGTCTGGGCCGAGTTGTCGTAGAGCACCTCGGCCATACCGAACAGCACTGCGGTCACCACGATCATCCAGTAGATCACCGCGTTTGCAGACACGATGCCGTCCTGAACGGCACCCGGGTCTGGAAGGCTGCTCTGGTAGTAGAGGACGATCGCAGCGACGGTGAACATGAGTGCGGCGCGAAAGACCTGCGACCACCACATCAGCTTTCGTCGGTCCACGCGGTCCGTGATGACTCCCGCTGGCAACGAGAACACGAGCCATGGGACCCTCGAAGCGATGCCGACGAAAGCGATCAGGAACGCGTTCCTCGTCACGGCCGTGGACAGCCACGGGAGCGCAATCCCGGTGACGCCGTCGCCGAGGTTCGAGATCACGCTCGAGGACCACAGCTTCCAGTAGTCGGCCCCGAGCTTGACCTTGGCCTTCTTCTGCTTCTTCTTCTGTTCGACGGTGTCGGTCATTCGTCGCCCTCGTCATCGTGTCGGAGCACGGGATGATCGGTCGGGAAGACCCCAACCAGGATTCCGTACATCGTGTCCCCTCCGCGAGGGGTTGCCATGAACTCGTCCGTCAGGGCCAGAAGGCGTTGCGCGAACTCGTCGACCTTCTCCACAGGAATCCGCGCCATCCGGGAGGAGAACATCGGGAACGGCTCTCCTTCGACGTGCCGGATGCCCCTGAGCGCATCGTGGACGAACCATGCGGGGTCGTCGATGTCGGGCATCGACGCGAACTGGATGACCCTTCCGACGCGGCCGTAGTACTTCTCGGTGATCGCCCTGACCTTGCCCGTTCTCACCACTCGGATGAGGCCCGCATCCTCGAGGACCTTCACGTGGTACCCCACGGTGCCTTTCGGCTTGTCGAGCGCCTCGGCGAGGTGGGTGACCGTCGCAGCACGCTCCATCAGGAGGTTGAGGATGTCCATGCGGGTGTCGTCTGCCACCGCCTTCATGTGCTCGTTGGTCTCGACGTACGCGAACGGCTCGATGGCGTAGTCGAGCTGGTGCACATCGGCGGGCGACTGGGCCTCCGCATCGACTGGTTTCGGCTCTGCCATTGACTCTCACTTGTCGGGAAGTCACAAATGTTCGACTATTCCCGACCGTTTGTCAAGTCACCCTCTGCGAGGTCGTCATCTGGATCCTCGACTTCGGGATCTGCAGCGAACGTCCACCATGCCAGAAACCCCAGAGCTGAAAGCGTTCCAACGATCGCGAGAGTCAGCCAGAGAGTCGTAAGGTCCCAGGATCGACCTGGCAGTGGGGTCGTCGGGGGGCCGGCAACCACAAGAGCGTCGACGCCGAGCTCGGTGAGAAACGCCGAATCCGACCGAACGGTCTCCCCCGTCTCACGGATGCCCTCGAACGCCACGAGCCAGTCCTCGGCGCTCGGCAGTTTCACGAGGGCGCCCCACCTCCCGTCACCTCGATCCTGCATCGCGGTCGGCGGAAGCTCGTCGAACGACGAGAACGGTCGGACGAGGACCGTCGAGAACCCACCTTCGACCTCCACCACTATCTCAACGGTGAGCCCATCGGTGTTGTCGATGGCGGATGCCTCGGCCAGGCCGAACGGGCTCCCGAGGGAGACAGCGGCGAGGATGAGCGCAGCCAGCTTCATCCGGTGGAGAGTATTCGCGGTCGTGCGCCGCGCGGCGCCTCTCTGCGGTGACGTCGCTGGCTAGCCTCCCGCCGGACGCCGAAGGACGTGCATGCCGACGCCGAAGACGATGCTCGACAAGATCTGGAATCGTCACGTCGTGCATCGCAGCGATGGTGAACCCGACCTCCTGTACATCGACCTCCACCTCGTCCACGAGGTCACCTCACCGCAGGCCTTCGAGTCTCTCTCGATGGCTGGGAGATCCGTCCGCAGACCTGATCGAACGCTCGCGACGATCGACCACGCCGTGCCGACGACGCCGAGGGAACAGGGCATCGACGACCCTGTGTCGGCGAAGCAGATCGCCACGCTCGAACGGAATGCTGCGGACCACGGGGTGACCCTGTACGGCCTCGACGATGTTCGCCAGGGCATCGTGCATGTGATCGCTCCCGAGCAGGGCGCGACCCACCCGGGGATGACCGTCGTGTGCGGGGACTCCCACACATCCACCCACGGAGCGTTCGGCGCGCTGGCGTTCGGTATCGGAACGTCAGACGTCGAGCACGTCCTCGCAACGCAAACCCTTCCGCTTGCACGACCGAAGGCGATGGCCATCACCGTCGAGCGAGACCTGCCCATAGGGGTCACAGCGAAGGACGTCGTGTTGGGGATCATCTCGAGGATCGGCACCGCCGGAGCAACCGGACACGTGATCGAATACCGCGGTTCGACGATCGAGAGCCTCACGATGGAAGGTCGCATGACCGTCTGCAACATGTCGATCGAAGCGGGGGCCCGTGCTGGGATGATCGCCCCCGACGCCACAACCCTCGACTACCTGATCGGCCGCCCCCTCGCGCCGAAGGGCGATGCGTGGGACGTTGCATCAGCGGAATGGCTCGAGCTGCGGACAGATCCGGGCGCCCACTTCGATCGCGAGGTCCTGATCGACGCGCACGACCTCGAGCCCTTCGTGTCATGGGGTACCAACCCCGGCCACACCGTTCCGATCACCGGCACGATCCCGGCACCCGAGGACGCGGCCGACGCCCACGAGCGCGAGGCGATCGAGCGCGCCCTCGAGTACATGGGGCTCAACCCGCGTGCGCCGATAGCTGGAACACCGATCGACCGGATCTTCCTCGGGTCGTGCACCAACGGCCGCATCGAGGACCTCCGCGCTGCGGCGAAGGTGCTCGACGGGCACCGTGCCGCGAAGACCGTCACCGGCCTTGTCGTTCCCGGGTCGGGCCTCGTCAAACGCCAAGCCGAGACCGAGGGCCTCCACGAGGTCTTCGTCGCAGCCGGTCTCGAGTGGCGCGAACCCGGATGCTCGATGTGCCTCGCGATGAACCCCGACGTGCTGGACCCGCAGGAGCGATGCGCTTCGACATCGAATCGCAATTTCGAGGGGCGTCAGGGCCGCGGGGGGCGCACCCATCTCGTTTCACCGGCGATGGCTGCAGCCGCGGCGATCGCAGGCGAGTTCGTGGACGTGAGGGGCGCGATGTGAAGCCCGTGACCACGATCTCGGGAAGAGCGGCGCCCCTCGACCGGGCGAACGTCGACACCGACCAGATCATCCCGAAGCAGTTCCTCTCCCGCATCGAGCGAACGGGGTTCGGAGCGTTCCTGTTCTACGACTGGGCACGAGACGAGGAGGGCGAGCCAGACCCGTCATTCGTCCTCAATCGACCCGCGTACCGCGACTCGGTCGTACTCGTGGCCGGCCCCAACTTCGGATCGGGGAGCTCCCGCGAGCATGCCCCGTGGTCGCTCCAGGAGTGGGGCTTCGAAGCGATCATCGCACCGTCGTTCGCCGACATCTTCCATGCGAACTGCCTCAACATCGGGCTGCTCCCGGTCGTGCTGACCCAGGGCGAGATATCGCGGCTCATGACGATCGCACATCAGCCCGACAACGTCGTGACGGTCGACCTTCGAACGCAGTCGGTGACATCAGACGGATTCCACGCGACGTTCGACATCGATCCCTTCGCCAAGGACACGCTCCTCGCCGGCCTCGACCGGATCGGCGTGACGCTCGAACACGACGTCGACATCGGCCGCTACGAGGTGACGACGCCGTCGCTCGCTCCGCCGATCACATGACGACCGCCTCGATTCGCGGGTACACGGACGCGGACTTCGCCGCTGCCAGGGGTTTGTGGGCGGAGCTCACCCAGCACCATCGCGACCTCTACGTGGACCAGACGATCGGCGGCGAGGATCCAGGCGCGCCCTTCGTGGATCACCTTGCCGACGTCGGCGCGGACAACCTCTGGGTGGCTGAGATGGACGGCGTCGTTGTGGGCCTCGTCGGTCTCATCAGACGTGGGCGGAGTGTCGAGATCGAGCCGGTGATCGTGACCCGCATCGTTCGAGGGACAGGGGTCGGACGTCGCCTCGTCGAACACGTCATGGCGATCGCGCGAGCGTCAGGCGCACGCGAGGTCACCGTGAGACCCGTCGCGCGGAACGCGGACGCGCTCGCGTTCTTCGCATCCCTGGGACTCACCACCATCGGTCGGGTCGAGTTGTTCAGACTCATCGACAGACCCGATCGGACGTGGACGCCCGGCGCAACGATCCACGGGGTCGAGCTCGACACCTAGTGGTGGTGGTCTTCGTCTCCGTGGTGGTGATGTGAATCCGGACCGGATTCGTCAGGGCCCATTCAACAGCCGGGTTCACCATGGTTGCCGCAGCAACTCGACCCTCGCATCAGCTTGATCGCGTTGTTCTTCGCGACGAGGCGCAACTTCTCGTGCACCGGAAGGTCGCTCGTATTCCAGTTCATGAAATATTGGCTGAAGCTCGGTCGTCGCATTGTGCAACCGTACCATCGCGGATCCCATGTACACGCGACACGAACAGGCACGAGCGATCATCGAGCAGCGCGCCCGCAAGCTGGCGAGCCGGATGCTCGGACGGCAGGCGTCGACAGCCTCCGATTTCAGGGAGGCGCTAACGGTCGAGCGGATCGACCTCATCTCAGAAGTGCCCAACCACGACGCCCTCATGTCGCTCGGCCGCAACGTGGCCGGCCCCAGGAACGGCCTCTACATCCTCGACCGGCCAGACGGATACACCGTGTATCACCAGCACGCCGGTGAGCCGTACCAGGTCTTCCCCGGGTGCTCCTTCGACGAGGCGAGGGACCACGCTATCGACTCGCTCGTGATGCTGAACGGCATCCCGTTCGCTATCGAGTGACGGTCAGATCAGCCGAACCTCGTCACCCACCGCGATCGTGACGGGCTTGGGCGTGTGATCGGCGGCCACGATGAAGCCCCTCCGCCCATCGTGCAGGGCTGCGAGCGAGTCCTCGATCTCCGCGATGGGCGCGACCGAATCGAGACCGAGCATGAAGGATGTGAACTCCGCGCACGGCGCAGCGACCCGTGGCCGCTCGAGCGTCACCGTCGCGCCCGCAGCAGTGTGGATCTCCACGCCTTCACCGAGGTCGTCGAGCCAGAGACCGGGGCCATCGATCAGGATGTTCTCGCCAGCGATCCCGAGCGGCGCCGAGCCGAATCTGGCCGCCATTTCGTCGTAGTGGCCCGTGAAGCCGATCGACAGGGCGCGCCGCCCACCCGCGCGGGATTCCGGATGGCTCTTGTGATGCGCGTCGACGATCCATCGCCCGGCGCTGCGTCCGACCATCCCCCATGCGTCGATCGCTGCGCTCGGCACGGATTCGATCAGATCCGGGAGGTACCCCTCGCCCCTCTTCTTGATCGGATCGCGCTGCACCTGCAACCTGACGATCTTGCCTATCACATCACCCACGGTTTGACCGCTCCCCCACCACATCGTTCAGCACGTCAGGACGGTCGGTGACGATACCGTCGACGCCCATGTCGAGAAGTCGGTGCATGTCTTCTGGTTCGTCCACTGTCCACACATGGATGTGGGCACCGACCGCATGGATCGAGTCGACGAGCTTCTGGTCGATGCTTGCGCCCTTCATGTCCATCGGAACCTGATACGCGTCGCACGGCCGCCGTACCGATCGGCCGAGCCGCGACGCCGCGTACATCGCAAGCGCGGCGGAGGGTCCTGCAGACGTGGCGACACGTCCCTTCGTGATCCTCCGGAACCTTGCGATCCGTTGATCGACGAAAGCTCCGACCAGCACCGTGTCGTGTCGCTGCGCTCTCGTCACCACCTCGGCGACAGGCCACGAACTGCCTCTCGCCTTCAGGTCGATGTTGAACCGAGTGTCCGGATACCGAGCGAACGTGTCATCGAGCCGTTGGATGCCGATGCCCTCTCCTCGCAGCGGGAAGTCCTCGCCGTTCGGCGAGAAGTTGTAGGCCGCATCGAGATGTCGGATGTCCTCCCAATTCCAGTCGGCGACACGCCCGACGCCGTTCGTCGTGCGTTCGAGCGTCTCGTCGTGGAACACGACGACGACGCCATCCTTCGTCACTCGGATGTCGGTCTCGATGTACCGGTAATCGAGATCCCCGACCGCAGCGTCGAATCCGTACCACGTGTTCTCCGGCCACAACACCCTGCTCCCCCTGTGCGCGAGCCGGATCGGTGACTCGGCGGTGAGGAAGGGAGCAAGGTCCATGCAGCGAACCTAGAGCAACGATCCGCGCTTGACGGTCGCGGCAACGAGACCGCCGTCGGGCCGGTACGGGAGGTGCGTGTACGACGGCGCGTCGAGGACGACGAGATCGCCCAACGCCCCCGGTTCCACGATCCCGCGGTCTTCGAGGCCGAGCGACAACGCTCCACCCCTGGTGGCTGACCACAGCGCCTCGGCAGGCGTGAACCCACAGTTCACGACGGCGAGGGAGATGATGAACGGCATGGTCTCGACATACGACGTGCCAGGGTTGCAGTCGGTCGCGAGCGCAACGGTCGCGCCTGCGTCGAGAAACCTTCGACCGTCCGGGTACCCCTCCCGCATCGAGAACGAGACGCCGGGCAGGAGAACCACCGTCACGCCAGCCTCCACGACAGCGCCGATGTCCTCGTCCGTCGCGTGGTCACAGTGGTCAACCGAAGCGGCTCGGAGTTCGGCTGCCAACGACGTCCCGCCTGAGCGGGAGAGCTGGTCTGCGTGCAGCCGGATGCCGAGGCCCTTTTCCCTGGCCGCCTCACATATCGTCCGCGTCTCGTCCACCGTGAACGCCGCGTCGTCGCAGAACACGTCGACGAACGACACCTTGTCCGAGATCGCGTCGAGCATGTCCCCTGCAACGAGCGTCACGTACTCGTCGCGACGGTCCCGGAACTCGGGCGGGACGACATGCGCACCGAGGAAGGTCGACACGAGGTCGATCGGGAGCGCCATGTCGAGCGCGCCGATCGTGTCCGCCATCCCGACCTCGGTCGCGACATCGAGCCCGTAGCCGGTCTTCACCTCTGCTGTGGTCGTCCCGGCGGCAAGCATCCGGTTGATCCGCGGCATCGACTCCCCGATCAGATCGACCATCGACGCGCGCCGGGTCGCCTCCACCGTTGACAGGATGCCGCCGCCTGCGGCCAGCAACTCCTCGTAGCTCGCCCCCCGCATCCGCATGCCGAACTCGGTGGCCCGATCGCCGGAGAACACGGTGTGGGTGTGCGCATCGACGAATCCAGGGACCACGGCACGGCCCTCGACGTCGGCGACGGGGGTCGCCTCGAACTGCTTCGGGAGGGCGTCCGACTTCCCGACCCACCGGACGGCGCCGTCGGTGATCGCCACGGCGCAGTCCGTGAGGGGACCTTCACCGGGAACGTTTGTCGAAAGCTCACCGATGTTCGTGATGACGAGCGAGCCGTCAGTCATCGGACATGTCGACCATGGGAATCGTGACACCGCGCTCACGGGCGACCGTCAACGCCTTGTCGTAGCCGGCATCTGCATGGCGGATCACACCCATGCCGGGGTCGTTCGTCAGGACACGTTCGAGGCGCAGGGCCGCCTCGTCGGTGCCGTCGGCAACCACCTGTGCCCCCGCGTGGATCGACTTGCCGATGCCAACACCCCCACCATGGTGCACCGCAACCCAGGCGGCGCCCGACGCCGTGTTGATGAGTGCGTTGAGGATCGGCCAGTCCGCGACCGCATCCGACCCGTCAGCCATGTCCTCGGTCTCACGATACGGGGAGGCAACCGAACCCGAGTCCAGGTGGTCGCGGCCTATCACGATCGGTGCGGAGACCTTTCCCGTGCGAACAAGCTCGTTGAATGCAAGACCTGCCTCGTGGCGCTCCCCGTATCCAAGCCAGCAGATCCGGGAAGGGAGCCCTTGGAAGGCCACGCGCTCTTCGGCCATCTCGAGCCAGCGCATGAGCGGCACATTGTCGGGGAACAACGCACGAAGGGCGTCGTCGGTCGCCTTGATGTCCGCAGGATCTCCGCTGAGCGCCACCCACCGGAACGGGCCGAGTCCCTCACAGAACAGGTCGCGGATGTAGGCCGGCACGAAGCCCGGATAGCTGAACGCGTCGGTGTATCCGCCCTCGACGGCCTCTCCCCTGAGGTTGTTGCCGTAGTCGAACACCTCCGCGCCAGCCTCCTGCCAGCCCACCATCGCCTCGCAGTGCCGGGCCATCGACCGACGCGCGGCCGCGATGTATTCCTCCGGCTCCTCGGCTCGGAGCGCGGCCGCGTCGTCGAGGGACATCCCGACGGGGACATACCCGTTGAGCGGATCGTGGGCGGACGTCTGATCGGTGACGATGTCGATCGCGACCCCGCGCGCGAGGAGTTCAGGGAAGACCTCGGCAGCGTTGCCGACGACGGCGATCGATCTCGCCTCGCCCCTCGACTTGGCTTCGAGCGCCATGTCGACGGCCGCGTCCAGATCAGGCGCGAGCACGTCGACGTACCGAGTGTCGAGGCGCTTCTGGATCCGGTCCGGGTCCACGTCGACGGCGAGGCACACGCCATCGTTCATCGTCACGGCAAGCGGCTGCGCGCCGCCCATCCCACCGAGGCCAGCCGTGAGGGTGAGCGTTCCACGGAGCGTTCCTTCGAACTTCTTCTCCGCGATCGCAACGAAGGTCTGGTAGGTGCCCTGAAGGATTCCCTGGGTGCCGATGTAGATCCACGACCCAGCCGTCATCTGCCCGTACATCATGAGGCCAGCGTCTTCCAGGTCCCAGAAGTGCTGCCACGTGGCCCAATCCGGGACGAGGTTCGAGTTGGCGATCAGGACACGCGGCGCCATCTCGTGCGTCCGGAAGCGGCCGACCGGTTTGCCGGACTGGACGAGCAGCGTCTCATCGTTCTCCAGATCTCGAAGGGACTTCACGATGGCGTCGAAAGCATCCCAGTTGCGGGCAGCCTTCCCTCGTCCGCCGTAGACGACGAGCTCGAGTGGGATCTCGGCCACCTCGGGGTCGAGGTTGTTGAGAAGACACCGGAGCGCCGCCTCCTGGAGCCAACCCTTGGTCGTCAGCTCGGGACCAGTGGGTGGTCCCACGATCCGTGGGCCCGTTCCGTAGGCAAACGCCGAAAGGTCTCCTGTCATGAGAAGCCGCCTTCGTCGATCAACGACGCGATGCGTTCGATGCCCGGACCCGGCGGCCTGTCCCCGTCGAGCCGCGCCCAGACGGTGCGCACCGCGTCGCGAACCGCCGCGGTACCAGCCCCGGGAGCAAGCTCGCGCTGCTCGACCCCCTCCGCAGCGCACATGAGCTCGACGGCGATGACCCTTGTCGTGTTGTCGAGGATGGTCTCGAGCTTCCTCGCTGCGCCCCAGCCCATTGAAACGTGATCCTCTTGAAGGCCGGACGTGGGGATCGACTCGACGCTCGCGGGGTGCGCGAGCACACGGTTCTCAGCGACGATCGCGGCGGCCGTGTACTGCGTGATCATGAGGCCGGACTCGAGTCCCGGCTCGCCGGCGAGAAACGGGGTGAGTCCCGATGACCTCGTTGGATCGAGCATTCGATCCGTTCGTCGCTCAGAGATCGACCCCAGTTCGGTCACAGCGATCGAGAGGAAATCCAACGCAAAAGCGAGCGGCTGGCCGTGGAAGTTGCCTCCCGAGATCACCTCCCCGTCTTCTGCGAGCACGATCGGGTTGTCGACGACCGAACCGAGCTCTCGCTCGAAGATGGCAGCGGCGTGCTCGATCGTGTCACGCACGGCTCCGTGTACCTGTGGGGCGCACCTGAGGCTGTACGCGTCCTGGACCTTGTGGGTGAAATCGTCGTGGTGGGATGCGTCGATCTGTGAGCCCTCGAGGAGATCCCGGATGCGACCAGCGGATGTCGCCTGTCCCGGATGGGGCCGCAGGGCGTGGATCCTGGGGTCGAAGGGACGGGACGAGCCCATGAGGGCCTCGACCGTCAGGGCGCACGCCGAGTCGGTGGCGTCCACGAGCCGCCGTGCGCGCGCGACGGCGAGACACCCGTGCGCGAGCATGCCTTCGGTCCCGTTGAGGAGGCTCAACCCCTCCTTCGGTTCGAGGGTGAGCGGTGCGAGCCCTGCCTCGGCGAGGACCTCCCCCGAAGGCCGCACGTCGTCGCCGGCGAGCACCTCTCCTTCGCCGATCACGGGAAGCGCGAGGTGGGCGAACGGAGCGAGGTCGCCGGACGCGCCGACCGACCCCTGGGACGGCACGGCGGGGAGGATGTCGTGGTGAAGCATCTGCACGAGGAACCTCACCACGTCGGGTCGGACACCGGAGTGGCCCTGCGAGAGGGTCCGTGCGCGGCACAGGAGCATCGCACGAACCAGCTCTGGTCGCAGCCGCGGGCCGACACCTGAGGCGTGGCTCCGGAGCAGGTCATGCTGCATCGCAGAGGTGCGCTCGACGGGGATCCTCGTGTTGGAGAGCGCGCCGAACCCCGTAGTGATGCCATAGACGACTTCGTTGTTCGCCACCGCTTCACGGACGAGCTGTAGGGCGGGATCCAGACGTGAGTCGAGGTCCTCACCGACCACAACCGAGGCCTCGCGATTCGCCACGGCGACGACCTCATCGATCGTCAGCGGTGCGCCGTCGATCACGACCTGCACGAGAGCTCCTTCATCGTCCGGCGATCAGGCTAGGGAGCGCCGGGACGCCATGCCTAGCGGAGCGCGTCGCCGATCCGGTTGCCCTCGCGCTCACGCAGCCCGACCCTGACATCGAGCATCTCGAGCTTCTGGCTGATTTTCTTCTCCATTCCGGGGAAGGTGTGGGTCTCGAACCACTCATGCACGGACTGGGCGACATCCGGTTCGGACCTGAACTTCAGCTGATCGAGGATCCGGTAGCGGTGGTTCGGCGCCAACGCCGCGATGATCTCTTCCCATCGTTCCGTGATCAACTTCCACGCACGCACTCCGTTGTCGCGGTGCCCGATGAGCAGGGCCACGACCCAGTACGAGTCCTGGGTCCGGATGTCACCGCTGAGCACCATGTCGATGATGCGACCAGGGACGTCCGGATGCGGGACCTGGGTGGCCGCACGCAGGTACTTCACCGTCAGCTGTGGCGTCGGGGCGCCCTTCGACAGTTCGACGAACCGCTCGAAGTCTTCGAGCCCGCCGTTGGCCGCCACGATCGCGAGGGCTGCATCGGCGACCTCCGCATCCGCTGCGTCGAGCTGTGTCGCGGCGGTACGGATGGTTTCCTGGTCGCGACCGTTGATTCCCCTCGCCTTGAGGATGAGGCCACGAAGCGTTCGGTCATTGGCATCCTCACCGTCGGCGGGTACCCACCCGAGCTGGTCCGCCTTCTTCGCGGTGTGGTCGACGACGAACCGGCGGAGCGGATCCCTGTCATCGGACGACACGATCCGGTCGAGCTCAGAGAGGCCTTCGAGGGCCACCCGCCAGATGTCAGCCTCGCCCTCGTCGTCGAGGGAGCGAATGAGATCGAAGTAATCCCCGGCCGACGCCCTGCCGCAGAGCATTTCTGCAAGCAGGTCCGAAACGACCGAGTACCGCTCGATGTCTGCGAGTTCCGGGAGCCGTGATTCGATGGACGCCAGGCGTTCGTGGTCGTAGGCGACGCGGTAGAAGCCCTCGCCGCCGGCATTCACGATGAGGTCGTCACCGACCTCGATCTCGACTGGCTCTTCGCCGACGAGCACCCTCCCCTCGCCGAGGGAGGAGGAGTACAGCACCGGGACCTTCCACGACGCGTCCCCACCGCCGAAGAAGCGGAACTGGCGTTGGGAGAGACGGACGCCGCGCTCCGTCGTCGTCACGTCGATCATCGGGTACCCGCCCTGGAAGATCCACGTGTCCATGATCTCCCCGACAGGTTCGCCTGATACCTCTTCGAGCGCCGCCCACAGGTCCTCGTTGTCGGTGTTCCCGTACGCATGCCGCTTCAGGTAGAGCGAGACCCCGCGGCGAAAGACATCGCCCCCGAGGTACAGCTCGATCTGCCGAAGGACCGACGCACCCTTTTCGTAGGTGAGGACGTCGAACATCGCATCGGCTTCCGCTGGTGAGCCGACAGGGAACTCGATCGGGCGCGTGGTCTTCAGCGCGTCGGTCTCCTGGCTCGTTGCCCGGTCGTTGGCGAAGTCGAGCCAGTAATTCCATTCAGGCCTGTACGCGTTGGTCGCCGTGACTTCGGCGAACGTGGCGAATGCCTCGTTGAGCCACACGCCGTTCCACCACTTCATCGTCACGAGGTCACCGAACCACATGTGGGCGATCTCGTGGGCGATCACCGAGACGACGCGGGCGAGCTCTGCTTGCGTCGCTGTCTCGAGATCGACGAGAAGCGCCGTCTCCCGATAGGTGATGCATCCGAGGTTCTCCATCGCCCCGAAGCCGAAGTCAGGGATCGCAACCATGTCGAGCTTGTCGCCCGGGTACGGGACTTCGTAGTACGACGCGAAGAAGTCGAGCATGAACGCTCCCACCTCGACGGCTTCAGAGGCGAGGTGGAGTTTTCCGGGCGGTGTGATGACCCTGAGGGGAACACCGTTCACGTCGACTGGCTCGGTCGCTTCGAACTCGCCAACGATGAGCGCGACGAGATAGGTCGACATCACCATCGTGGTCGCGAACTGCACACGATCCTTGTCATCGCCTGCCGGCTCGCGGGAGACCTCCATGGCGTTCGAGAATGCTGCAAGACCGTGGTCCACGATGAGTGCCACGGCGAAGGTTGCTTTGAGGTCTGGCTCGTCCCAGCACGGGAACGCCCGCCGAGCGTCGGTGGATTCGAACTGCGTCGTCGCAATCACGTGCTCATTGCCGTCCGGGTCGTCGTAGGTCGATCGGTAGAAGCCCCTGAGGTCGTCGTTGAGGACGCCGTGGAACGACAGGGAAAGCGTGATGTCGCCTGGTTGGAGGTCCGCGTCAAGCGTGAGGATCGCCCGTTCGGTCGCCGACTCGAGGGTGACATGGGGGACAAGGACCTGATCCCCTGTGCGCACCTCGGCCGTGTCGATCTCGAGCTCGATCGCGTTGAGGACGATTGTCGCCGTCGGTTCGACCACCGTCGCGTCGATCGTCACCGT
>QJWC01000074.1 GCA_003235475.1 Acidimicrobiia bacterium
GCTGCGTATCGGATTCGTCCACTACAACACGCTCGACGAGGTCGATCGCACCCTCGACGCCCTGGTGAGGTTGGGCGCATGAGCGAAGCGCCGGGCATGCAGTCGCCGATCGAGCTCCGTCCGGCCGTCGAAGGAACCGTCGACGCGATGGACCTGCGGTATGACGGCGGTCGGTTCTCAGTGGTGTCAGGGGGGCCCGCGGGCATCGCGTTGCAACCCGTGACGAGCCTCTGGATGGCGAAGAACTATCGGCGCTACGAGCTCAACGACATCCACTTCCACCTTCCCGCAGAGCACACGGTCGACAACGTGGAGAACGCAGGAGAAGTCCACTTCGTCCACGTCACATCGGCGGGCCTGATCGCCGTGGTCGGCGTGCTGATCGCCGAGGGTGGCTCGTCGAGGGCGCTCGAGGAGGTTCTCGCGGCGTACGGCGCCGGTCGTGGAGCGCAGACGACCTTCGATCCCCGGTCCCTCCTTCCCCGGTCTCCTCGCCGGTTCCAGTATGACGGGTCGAGGACGACGCCACCGTATGACGGCGTTGTGGCCTGGACGGTGTTCGAAAGCCCGATCGAGGCATCCTCGGATCAGCTTGCGCGACTTCGTTCGCTCGTTGGCGAGATGAGTCGGCCGGTCCAGGCCAGGGGTGACCGCAGGGTGACGCTTGGCTCGTGATCAGAGCCTCGCCGCGTAGAATCGTGGGAGTCGTCGAACGCGAAAGGACGCGGAATGTCAGACATGGGTTGGTTGCGGACGGCCGCGATCGTGGGGGCCATCCTTGGCGGTCTGGTGCTGATCGGGGTGGCCTTTTCGGCGGGTGATGCAGTCGAAGGTCAATCGTGGTCCGTGAGTCGGATCGCAACGGACGGCGAACTCGGACCACCGCTCGGAGGAACGATCATCACGGCGACCTTCGAGAACGACGCGGTCGGGGGCATCGCTGGATGCAACACGTACTTCGGCTCGTATCAGGTCGAGGGGAGTCACGTGGCGTTCGACCAGCTCGGTTCAACCCTCATGTTCTGCGACGAGCCGCAGGGGGTCATGGATCAGGAGTCGGCCTACCTGGGTCTCCTCCAATCGGCGACGAAGTTCGTCGTCGAGAAGGGGCAGCTGAAGCTCATCGCGGACGACGCTGTGGTTGTTGTATACGACCGTGTCGAACCGGCCTTGCTGGACGACTAGCAAAGCGCCTGCGAGGAGCGCGTCTGCGAATCGGTCGTTGGGGCGGTCGGTAGCATCTTCGGGATGAGAGGTCTCCGACGCATTGGTCGGCACAAGGTCGAGAACGCCTTTTCCAAGCGGGGAGTGATCGACGGCGCGCTCGCGCTCGCGGATTGGTTGAACCCGGTCATATCCGATCCTGCTGCGCCCCTCAAGACCCAATCGTTCTTCGACTCGTTCCAGCCATCGCTGATGCCCCGATCGTCGCTGCACCAGGGCATGGCGGCCGGACTGTCGGTGCTCGCCGCTGAACTCGTCGGCGGAGCCGTCGACACTGCGATCCGCACGTTTGTCCCTTCTTCGGCCTCGTATGCATCGCGCATGGGCGCCCGCGTTGCGGTTACGGCTGCAGGGTGGGGGCTCACCCAGATCCCGATCCGCGAGGAAGAGGCGACTTCGGTGGCGACGGTGAGGACGATCGGTCGCCTCGCAATGGCGGGTGGCGTCGGCGGCATGATCTACGAATCAGGTGTGGCCCTGCGGCACCGTTACCCATCGTCGAATGCGATTCGCCCGATGGCGGTGGGCGTCGGCGGCTTCGCTGGTGGCATGCTCTACTCGGAGCGGCTCCTCGACCGCAGAACCGGGCTGGTCAAGCCGTGGTCGGATGACGACAAGCCAGCGAAGATCGCAGGCTCGTTCGGCATCGCACTCGGAGTGACGACGGTAGGCCGCGCCGTCGGCAAGGGATTCATCGCGAGCCGAAATGCCTCCATGGACTTTTTCGGCCCCGACCCCCTCCGAAGGTCGATCGGACGCGTCGTGAATGTCGCCTTGTGGGGGGCGGGTGCAGCTGCCCTGTACAGCGCTGGCGTCGGTTACATCGCGCGGTCGAACGAAAAGATCGAGCCGGCTTACTCGAACCCACCAGAGAGCCCGTATGTGTCCGGCGGTCCCACCTCGCGGTCCCCGTTCGAAGAACTGGGACTCCAGGGCCGGCGCTACGTGACCGACGTGATGACCCCGGAGGTCATCGAGGAGACGCTCGGCGAACCTGCCGTCGCGCACCCGGTCCGAGCCTACGTCGGGTACAACTCCGAACCTCTTTTTTCGACCGGACGATCCGAGATGGCACTCGAGGAGCTTGACCGCCTCGGCGCCTTCGATCGGAAGTACCTGCTGTTGTTCTCGCCGACAGGCACGGGATGGGTCGACCAGACGATGATCGAATGCGCCGAGATCTTCGCACGTGGCGATATCGCCACGTGCTGCATCCAGTACGGCCGTTCACCAAGTTTCCTCGCAGTCCAGAAGGTGGCGCTGGGCCAGCAACAGTTCAGGCAGCTCCTCTGGGGTGTCACCCAGCGCCTCGCCGAGCGCGCGCCCGAGGATCGGCCGAAGGTCCTCGTCTTCGGCGAATCCCTCGGGGCGTGGTCGTCCTCGGATGTCGTGATGCACCGCGGCATCGAGGGCTTCGACCACTACGGCATCGACCGCGCGCTGTGGTTCGGCCTCCCCGGCCTCGCCAAGTGGTCGAAGAACGGTATGCGGGACGGCAGCAGCGAGCTCGTTCCGCCGGGCACCGTGGCAGCGTTCGATCGGTACGAGCAGCTCGCCGAGTTGAGCGACGAGGAGATCGACCGCCTCCGTGCTGTCATCCTGGACCACGATAACGACCCAATTGCCCAGGTCTCGTTCCGTCTGGCGGTCAAGCAACCTCGGTGGCTCGATCCCGACACGCCGAAGGGCCGCAACGTTCCCGAGTCGATGATCTGGATTCCGTTGCTCACGTTCATCCAGGTCGCGGTGGACGCCATGAACGCGATGCGTGTGGTGCCTGGGGAGTTCAAGAGCTTCGGCCACGATTACCGGGGCGACACAGCCCGATTCGTCCACACCGCGTACCGATTCGATCCGGTGTCCGAGGAGCAGATGCTGGCCGTCGACGCGAAGCTGAAGCAGCTCGAACTCGAACGGGGCGAGCGTATCGCCGCGGCGAAGCATCCCGACGCCGAAACCGGTCGCACGGCAGGCCCGAAGTACATCAGGGACCGCTGGCCCGAGGGTTCGAGTGACGACGAGGAGTCCGCGGGCGACGCCGTGAACCTCGCCCTCGACCCGTACGGCTCCCGGCTCAACTGACGGTGGACACCACGCTGAAGCGACCGGAACTCGAACGCGGCACACGCCTCAGAGCGATGCAGGACGCCAGATCTGGCATTGATCCGCGGGGCGGGTGTGAGCCGGCGTGTTCATCCAGTTCGATGACGAGGCGGCGAACGTGACCGAAGGCGACGCCGATAGCACCTACGTGCCGGTGACGTACGACCGGTGCGACCACGTCCACGGCCCGTTCTATCACGGCACGAAGGCGACGTTGGAGGTGGGAGATCTCCTGGCTCCCGGTCAAGGCTCGAACTACCACGAAGGCCGCGTATCGAACAACGTGTACTTCTCGGCACAGATCGAGACAGCGGTGTGGGGAGCGGAGCTTGCGGTTGCGCTCGATGGAGGCAGTGACCGCGGGCACATCTACGTCGTGGAGCCCACCGGCCCCTTCGAGGACGACCCCAACGTGACGAACAAGAGGTTCCCGGGCAACATCACCGAGTCGTACCGGACGCGGGATCCCCTCCGCATCGTCGGCGAGGTGGAGACGTGGGAGGGTCACGCCCCGGACGTGCTCCAACGCATGCTCGACAACATCACAGCCCTCCGTCAGCAGGGACTCGACGTCATCGAGGACTGAGCATCGCGGCGTCCATGGCGGCGTATCACCCTCCAGTTAGGCTCGCTCTGTGAGATGCCAGAACGGACCGTCTGTGAGTCAGAGATCCTGTTGATCTGCTCAGACGGGAAGCGATCGCCGTGACGCGGATGGCCGGCCGCTCCGTCTACGTGCGCCTGCTCAGTGGTAATGCCGACTTTCGCCGCCTCTATCTCGCCAGGCTGATCTCGCTCGCAGGAGACTGGTTCCTCCTGATTCCCGTCGTCGGTCTCGTGTTCGAGACCTCCACGTCCACGTTGGCGGCTGCCGCTGTGATCGCAGCCCAGGCGTTGCCGGCTCTCCTGCTGGCTCCGGTGACAGGGTCGTTCGCCGACCGCTTCGATCGCAGGAGGATCCTGATCTTGTCGGACATCGTGAGGGCGGGACTGGTTCTCAGCCTGCTCGCCGCGGACGCAATCGGCGGAGTCTGGTTCCCGTTGCTGATCGTGTCGCTCGACGGCGCAGGAGCGGCCTTCTTCTATCCGGCGTCTGCCGCTGGCCTTCCCAACGTCGTGGAACCCGAGGACCTCGGCGCTGCCAACGTGCTCATGTCGTCTGCATGGGGCGCGATGCTCGCCCTCGGCGCGGGCTTGGGCGGGTTGGTATCGACCCTCGTGTCACGCGATGCCGCCTTCACTGTCAACGCGGTGACCTTCCTGATCTCGGCTGTGTTGATCTCCCGGATCGTGCGGCCCCTTCAGGAGGAGAATCGCTTGGCGCCGGTCGGCCTGCTCACCGCCACCCGTGACGCGCTCGGATACGCGGCGGGTAACCGGACCGTGGCCGCCCTGCTGACGTCGAAGGCAGGCCATGCGCTGACCTCGGGTGGCGCGGTCGGGCTCTTCGCTGTGGTGTCCTTCGTCATTTTCGATGCGGGCGACGGCGGCACCGGTGTCCTGTTCGGTGCCAGGGGTTTGGGGAACCTGATTGGACCATTCTTGGCGTTTCGCATTCTGGGACCATCCCTTCGCAGGATCCTGGGAACGGTCGGCTACGCGATGGCCGTATGGGGTGTTGGATATCTGGCCGTTGGATTCGCGCCGAGCCTTGCCCTCGCGGCTCTCGCCGTCGCGGTCGCGCACATGGGCGGCGGCACCCAGTTCGCGTTCTCGACGTATGGCCTCCAGGAGCTCAGCTCGGACGAATTCCGGGGCCGGGTGTTCGCGTTCGATTTCGGCCTCGACACACTGGCGATCGTGCTGTCGTCCCTCGTCGTCGGCGGGCTCGCGGAGGTCGTACCCCTTCGATCACTTCTCGTGGGCCTGGGCGCGGTCGGGATTGCATTTGGTCTCGTCTGGGCTTTCGTGACACGCCGTCTGTGGGCGCGGCTGTGAGATAGGGTGCGGGCATGGAACGGACGATCGGGATGGAGCTTCCGCCGGACGGCATGTGGCATCACGCCTTCGACAGCATTGAGCCGGGGGGGAGCGAGGTCAACGGGGGCTTGGGACGAGCCGATGCCTTCCGCGAGATCATGGAGGAGGCCGGGGTCGCTCCGGACCGCATCGCGGTGGCCGTGGTCGTGCACGGCAAGGCGATCTTCGACGTCGTCAACGCCGACCGGCACGCGGCCGAGTTCGAAGGGTCAGACCATCCGAACGCTGCGCTGGTCGAGCGAATACTCGACACAGGTGGAGAGATCTGGGTCTGTGCTCGCAGCGCCTCATGGCAAGGCGTCGGCGACGACGATCTTCTCCCCGGAGTCCGGTTCGCCCCGTCGGCGATGACCGCGCATGCCGAGCTACAGCGGCGAGGCTTCTCTCTGAACCCGTATTGACCTGTCGGTCGAAGGGCCGTCGGTGTGGAACGGCGTATATACGCCCGCATCCTGGTGTGGCATGCTTGACCGGTGAAGCGTCCGTTGCTCCCCGGGCTGGTGTTGCTTGCGCTCGGTATGGCCGCGGCGATCGTCGCCATCGCCATTCAGGACGACGGCGCGCCAGCACGCTCGCTTGGGAAGTTCGATGTCCCGGATGTCGGAGTCACCGAGCCGGTTGAGCTCGTGGACGGCCGACCCGTGTTCGTCAGCACCGACCTGGGCGGTGCGGTCAGTGTCGTGGCAGCGGTGTCAACGCACTTACCGGGCGACCAGATGGGGTGGTGCCCCGAGAGCCGCACGATCGAAGACGTTCCCCACGGTGGCCGCTTCGATGTCAAAGGTCGGTACTTATCGGGGCCGGGCACTTCGGATCTCGGGACGTACACCGTCGAGATCGACGGCTCTTCCCTCGTCGTCCTTTCCTTCATCGAGCCGACCGGGCGATCCGACATTCCCTATCCGGAGATGACTGGTGATTGTGCCCACGGCGGCTACGAGATCCACCCGTACTACGAGGACTGACGAAACCGGGAGTCCGGCCAGGGCGCTCGGGTTGGGCTATGTCCAGTCGAGGAGGACCTTTCCGCACTCTCCCGAGCGGACGATGTCGAAGGCCTCGGCGTACTGCGACGCGGGCAGCTCGTGGGTGATCACCGACGAGACGTCGAGACCCGTCTGGAGCATGGCGAGCATCTTGTACCAGGTCTCGAACATGCGGCGACCGTAGATCCCCTGCAGGGTGAGCCCCTTGAAGACGATGTCGTTCCAATCGATCGGCGCTTGACGGGGAGGGATGCCGAGCAGTGCGATGCCTCCGCCGTTGTTCATGTGCGTGATCATGTCGTGGAGGGCCGCTGGCTGTCCCGACATCTCGAGTCCCACGTCGAACCCTTCCTTGAGGCCGAGGTCCGTCATCGCATCCCTGATCGAGTCGACGGTGACGTTCAGCTCCCGGTCAGCCCCCATGTCCTCCGCCAACTTGAGGCGGTAGTCGTTCACGTCCGTCACGACGATCCATCGCGCACCCACATGCCTCGCGACCGCGACCGCCATGATGCCGATCGGCCCGGCACCGGTGATGATCACGTCCTCACCGACGAGATCGAAATTCAGGGCCGTGTGCACTGCGTTGCCGAGCGGATCCAGGATCGCACCGACTTCGTCAGGGACATCATCGGGTATCAGCTGGACGTTCGAACCCGGAACGGACACGTACTCGGCGAACGCCCCTGGCCGATTGACGCCGATCCCGCTCGTGTGCACGCAGAGGTGGCGCCTCCCTGCCTGGCAGTTCCGGCAGCGGCCGCACACGATATGGCCCTCAGCCGAGACCCGCATTCCGACGCCGATGCCCTCGACCTCGGAACCGACGGCCTCGACCAGACCCATGAACTCGTGTCCGATCACCATGGGAACAGGGATCGTTGACGCCGCCCAGTCGTCCCACGCCTCGATGTGGAGGTCGGTGCCACAGATCGAGGTCTTGTGAACACGGATGAGCACGTCGTTCGGCCCCACGTCCGGTGTGTCGACGTCCTCCGCCCATATACCCGGCTCTGCCTTGGCCTTGACGAGCGCCCTCATGCGACGAGACCCATGTCCTTGCCAACCCTGGCAAACGCATCGACCGCCTGCTCGATGTGCCGCGGGGTGTGTGCCGCCGACATCTGGGTCCGAATGCGCGCCTCGCCGCGGGGTACCACGGGGAACGAGAAGCCGATCACGTAGATGCCTTCGGCGAGGAGCCGGTCGGCCATCTCAGCGGCTACCCGGGCATCGCCGAGGAGCACCGGGATGATCGGATGATCTGCCCCGAGCAGGGTGAACCCGGCCGATTCCATGCCGTGCCTGAACCGTGCTGCGTTGTCGTTCAGGCGGCTCCTCAGTCCGTCTGACTGTGCAAGGAGCTCGATCGCCTCACTCGTCGACGAAGCGATGACGGGGGCGAGCGAGTTGGAGAACAGATAGGGGCGCGAGCGTTGCCGGAGCATTTCGACGAGCTCCGCTGGCCCGGCGGTGTATCCACCCGATGCGCCGCCGAGTGCCTTGCCGAACGTCCCTGTCACGATGTCGACGCGATCTGAGACGCCCCAGTACTCGGGCGTCCCGCCGCCGTGGTCACCCACGAACCCAACGGCGTGGCTGTCGTCGACCATCACGATGGCGTCGTATCCATCAGCGAGATCGCAAATGGCCGGAAGGTTGGCGATGACACCGTCCATCGAGAACACGCCGTCGGTGGCGATCATCCTGAAGCGCGCGTCGGACGCTTCGTCGAGCCTCGCCTCCAGCTCGTCCATGTCGTTGTTCGCGTACCGGAGTCGCTGTGCCTTGCTCAGCCGGATGCCATCGATGATCGAGGCGTGGTTCAGCGAGTCGGAAATCACAGCGTCCTCGTCGGTGAGCACGGTCTCGAAGAGCCCGCCATTTGCGTCCCAGCACGACGAGTAGAGGATGGCATCGTCCTTCGAAACGAACGAGGCGATGTCTGCCTCGAGGGTCTTGTGGGCTTCCTGCGTTCCGCAGATGAACCGCACCGACGCCATGCCGTAGCCGTGCTCGTCGACGGCTCGGTGCGCCGCATCCCGGAGCACCGGATGGTTGGCGAGCCCGAGGTAGTTGTTCGCGCAGAAGTTGATGACCTCGGTGCCGTCCTCGAGGGTCACGACGGCGTCCTGAGGGGAGGCGAGGACACGCTCGGGCTTGTACAGCCCGGCCTCCTTGATTGCAGCAACCTCGGTCGCGAGATGAGTCGTGAATCTGGTGGACATCGTTCCTCCACGGCGAGTCTATTGCAGTCGGTCCGCGGTGCCGGTGGTACCTTTTGCGCCCCGTCACCGAGGTTTGATGCCCGAAGACATCACCGACGTCGCTGCACCAAAGGCATCGTTCGGCAAACAGCAGCTCATCGCCACCGTGCTGACGCTGGTGATCCTCGTGATCGTGTTCGCCGTGGTGATTCCCCAGTTCGGGAACTACGACCAGGCATGGTCGGCGATCCAGACGATGAAGCTCTGGCACCTCGGTCTGATCGCGCTGGCGACCGTCGCCATGATCGTCATCTACGTGTATCCGTATCTCGCTGCGCTGCCAGGAATCCGGTACTGGCCAGCGTTCGTCGTCAGGCAAACGTCATTCATGATCTCGAACGTGATTCCCGGTGGAGGCGCCTGGGGGCTTGCGGTCCAGTATGCGATGCTGTCGAGTTATGGCGTCGGACCCGCCTCGACGACCGCAACCATCGGCATCACGAGCGTGTGGAACTCGTTTGTCACGCTTGCATTGCCGGTCTTCGCGTTGGTCGGACTCGTGCTGGTCGGCGAGGGGACCGTGGAGGCTGGCATCTCGGCCGCTGTGGCCCTCGCCATCGTCGGCGTAGGTGTCGTGGTGTTCGCGGTCATCCTTCGGAGCGAAAGCGCGGCCAGAAACATCGGTCGTCGGCTGGGATCGATCGCGAACCGCCTCGTGGGGCTCGTGAAGAAAGATGCCGACATCGACATCGAGAGCATGATCGTCGACTTCCGCAGTTCGATCGTCGACGTCGTGAAGGATCGTTGGTTGCAGATCACGGTGGCGAACCTCGGCCAGCAGCTCGCCCAGTTCTCGCTGTTGTACCTCGCGATCGTCGCTTTGCAGGGCGGGTTCGACGGCCCCATCACCTTGTTCCATGCACTCGCGGCGTTTGCTTTCGGCAGGCTCGCCACGTTCGTTCCGATTCCGCCGGGCGGCCTCGGAACCACGGACGCGATCATCACCGGCATGCTCACCGGGTTCGGCCTTCCGAGTTCAGATGCCCTTGCCGCAACGATGGTGTGGAGGGCGGCGACCTACTTCCCGCAGGTGATCATCGGGGTGGTGACCTTCCTCTTCTGGCGCAGGCATGAGGCCACACGGGCCGCGTAGAGGGCGAGGATCAGCTGCCCGTGCCGTCGGACTTCGGGCGTCGCCGCTGGCGCTTCGATGACTTCCCGGATCGTCCGGCCTCGCGAGCGGCCTCGACGTGGGCGTCGTACTCGAACTCGTACACGACCTCGCGGTGCGGTGCGAAGTTCGACACGAATGCCGTGATCAGGGCCGCGACCGGCAGGGCGACAAACGCACCGATGGGTCCCGCGATCGCGCCGCCGGCGAGCGCGCCGCCGAACGCGACCGCCCCGTTCAGCGCCATGGTGTTCGAGGAGATCTTCGGACTCAGCCAGTAGTTCTCGATCTGCTGGTACACGAGCGCGTAGCCGAGGACGACGATTGCCGGGATGAGGCCCTGGATGGCGAGTGTCACGGCGACTGGGACCGCAGATCCCAGATAGGTACCGATCGCGGGGATGAACGCGGCGACGAAGCCTCCGAAAGCGGACAGGGGGATCGCGAGAGAGACGGGCATCCCGACGATCACCATCGTCACGAAGAACCCGAATCCGTTGATCGCCATCAATACGACCCGCGAGTAGAAGTAGCCGCCCGTCTGGACGATCGCCTGATCCCATGTCCAACCGACCCGACGCTGCATCTCGTCGGGCAGCAGTCCCAGGATCGTCCGCTGGAATCGTGGAGCGTCCGCGGTGAAGTAGAACGTGAACATCGCGATGGTCGCGAGGTCGAACACCAGTCCGATGCCCGACGCTGCGAACCCGATGAGGTTGCCAGCTGCACCGCTCGCCCAGTCCTCGACCGCCGTGCCGAGATCGCCGGTCGCGTCACCGACGGACCCGCTGTTGAACGACAGGCCGAACACGTCCTTCAGCCAGTCATCGGCTGACTGAATCCACTCCGACGCGTTCTTCTGGATCGACTCGGCGAGCGTCACGATCGCAGGGATCAGGATGGCGACGAGGAGAACAACGCCAACGAGTCCCGCCGCATAAATGACGCCGACCGCGGCACCCCGTCGCCAGCCGAAGCGATGCACGATCCGCATCACGAGGGGCTGGAGCGCCAGGCTCAGAAAGAAGGAGAACGCGACGAGTCCGAGAAGGTGCGACGCGGATCTGACCATTGCGAGTGCAAACAGTGTGGCGAGGATGGCGCCGATCACCATCCATACGGTCTTGCCCTCGATGCTGACGCGGTGAACGACCTTGGAGTCGTCAGGGTCCTCACCTGTGTGAGGCTGCGGTGGTGGTGTTGGCTGGCTTGTCACAGGACCCCTTGCGGTGCGCGGCCAGCGTAGACGATCCACGCCCCCGGTAACGTCGCGCCGTGACCGGAACCGAATTCGTGCTGTTGAGCTTTGCGATCGTGGTGATCGGGTCAGCAGACGTCTTCGGTGGCATCGCATCGCGCCGGGCTCGCCCACTTGCGGTGGGCGCGTGGTCGCAAGCTGCCGGCGTTCCTGTCCTTGCGCTGATCGCGGTGTTCGTCGGCGGCTCCTTCGTGGGCCGCGAGATCGGCATCGGCGCGATGGCTGGCGTCGGGTCCGGCGTCGGAATCGGTCTCATGTATCTCGGCTTCTCCGTGGCACCTATGGGCGTCGTCGCCCCGACCGTTGCCTCTACGGCTGCAGCCCTTCCCGCGGCAGTCGGAATCATCAACGGCGAACCGTTCGGCTTCGCGACCGGAGTCGGATTTGTGCTCGCGATCGTCGCAATCTTCCTGGTCGGGTATGTCCGCGGAGGCGGAGCGCACCGTGTGCGCGGTGTTCTGATGGCGATCGGAGCTGGCGCGGGGTTCGGTTGGGCCATCATCGCGTATTCGGCGACGACCGACGCGTCAGGCGTGTGGTCGGCCGTCGTTGGGAGGTCGGTCGGATCGGTGATCCTGTTCGCGGCAGCCGCCATCACGGCGAAGTCAGTCACCGTCGATCGTGCCGCGTGGCGAGTGACGGCATGGGCTGCCGTCCTCGGCGCAACAGGGTTTTCCGCCTACGTCGTGGCCGCGCAGACGGTTTCGCTCGTGATCCTGGGGATCGTGACGGGCATATCTCCGACCGCGACCGCAGTGTTCGCAGCGCTCTTTGCCCACGACAGACTGTCGGTGAGACAGTGGAGCGGGGTGGCGCTGGCGGGCGTGGCCGTCACGGTCATCTCATTGGCATAGGGCTTCTCCGTCGAAGGCCGCCAGAGGTAGCCTTGGGGCGAGAGCGAGGAGCGACCATTGAACGATCATGACGAGACCGCCGAGGCAGCTGTCACCGAGTCGAACGACGGCGAGATCGTCCGTGTGTCGAGTGAGAGCTTCGATATCGACATCGACGGCGATGGAGTGCCCGACGGCGTGAGAACCGTGATGTCAGAAATCCGCGAGATCGACATAGACGGCGACGGGATCACGGACGTGACGGAGACGACGACCATCGAGCGCACGATTGTTGATGTCGACGGCGACGGCGTTCCGGACGTGGTGTCGACCGTTGAGACCCACGCCGTGGAGATGGACTTCACCGGAGACGGCAACGTCGGGTCCGTGGACGTGACGGAGGTGCGAACCATCGAGCACGACATCTCAGGCGACGGTGTCATGGATGTGTCCCGTACCGAAGTAGTCACCGCTTCAGGCATCGATCCCGACAACGAGGGCCGACTCCGTGACGTCGAAGCGTCAGGCGTCCGGGTGTTCGGGTTCGACACCACCGGCGACGGCACCGTGGACGAGATCGTCACGGAGGACCTGGAGGTGGAAGTCCTCGAGGACTGAGATCCGTTTGGGGTGATCCCCTGGCTCGCTCTTGCCGTCCGTCCCCTTGGAAGCGGGACGATGTGTGGTCGCTAGCAGACGGCGCGGACCGTGGGGTACGGGTTCACGTAGACGCCGCCCACCACGACGCCGAGATGGAGGTGTGGTGTCGACGCATTCCCGGAGGTGCCGTTGTAGCCAACGACCTGTCCCTTACCGACTCGTTGGCCGGATCGCAGCCCGCTCGCGTAGCCCGAGAGGTGCGCGTAGTAATAGGTGATGCCGTCGTCGCCGTGGATGTAGAGCTGCTTGCCGCCCAGGTAGTGGCTGCTGATCCTGATCGACCCGGACTGCATGGCGTACAGTCTCGCTCCGTACGGGCCCATCATGTCAGTTCCATGGTGGAGGCGACCGCCCGAACGCGGGTAACCCCATGAGTCGATGAAGTACGAGCCGGGGAACGGGCACGCGACGCCCTTTGTCTGAGACGGGATCCCCGCCGCGGCGCCCGACTTTCGAGCTGCCTCGATCGCCGCTCGCCGACGCTGCTCAGCTTGGTACTTCGCATACAGCGAGGCGTACTTGGCCTTCGCATCCGCGTGGACCTTGGCTGCCTTGGCCTGGATCTCGGCGAGGGCCTGTACCGCGTCGGCTTGGGCCGCCTCGAGTGCAGCGGCCTCGGACTTCTTCACCTCGAGGTCGTCGGTGAGCCGATCCATCTGTCGAGAAACGGCGGCGAGCTGGTCGAGCTGGCCCAGGTCCCTCGTCGTTGCGGCGTCGTAGAGGGCCTGGGAGGTGATGAGCTCCTGGATCGACCCGGCCGTGAACGCTGTGGCGACCATGTTGCGGCCACCGGTCGTGTACGCCTCGACGACGAGCAGCTGGGCCCGTTCCTTGAGGTTCGTGACGTTCGTCCCGTATTCGTCGATGGCGTCGCCGAGTCGCCCGATGCGCCATTGGAGGTTGTAGAGCTGCCCCTCGATGCGTTCGAGCTCCTCGAGGCCAGCTTCGAGTTCGGCGTCGGCCTCCCGCAACGCCTGCAGCGCGGCCTGCTCTTCGTCCCGTGCCTTGTTCACGTCGGATTTGGACTGTGCGGACGCGGGAAGAGGAGCGGCCGCAACGAGGACAAGCAGCAACAGGGGGAGCCAGCGTTTGGGGTTTCGCAAGTAGGACATGCGCGGAGCGCGAGGCTAGTGACGTGAACCGGGTACGGGCCAGCCGACCTCGAGCCGCGGTCGCGGACGAGGCGATGCCGGTACGATCACCGTGCCAATGCGCGACATCTCATTCAAGACCCGCGAGCGATCCGTGCCTCCCATTTCCGGTGGTATCGCGGCGCTTGGTTATCCCCTGATACTCGTGATCGTGGCACTCGGCGCGGGCTTCAGGCAGGGTGGCGATATGAGCGCGTTCGCAGCGACGCTCGCGGCGACCGTGCTGTTCCTGATTGCCGCGCCGACAGCCTGGGTGATGGCCTTCGACTTCATCGACGTGACCCGCTTCACCGTTCTTGCTTTCGGCATCGTCACTTCGGCACCGATCTGGTACGTCGTGGGTGTCGCGCTCGCACGCCGCTCACCGAGGTGGCTCGATTGGCTGCGGAGGTACACGCTCGCGTGCGTCCTCTGGACGGCGGGGAACCTCATCGCGATCGGGTTGATTGCGTCGCTCGTCACGTGAGGCGGCTGCGCTAGGTTCGCCGCATGGAACTCAACGAAGCCCTGTATACGACACGTGCGATGCGGCGCGTGAAGCCAGACCCTGTGCCAGACGATGTCGTTGCTGCGATGCTCGACGCCGCGATTCGAGCGCCGACCGGAAGCGGCGGGGAGAACTGGCGGTGGTTGACGGTCACGGATCGGTCGACGATGACCGCGCTCGCGGAGATGTACCGCGAGGCGTATCACCTGTTGAACACGACGATGTACGCGGGCAAGAAGGAGCAGGCCGAAGCGCGCAACGACCAGCGGGCGCTTCGGGTGATGTCGTCGAGTGACTGGCTCGCCGAGAACTTCGAACAAGTTCCGCTGGTCGTGCTCGCATTCCACCGAAACGATCCGAGTGGTGCATCGATCTATCCGGCAGTGTGGTCCTTGATGCTCGAAGCCCGCGCACACGGAGTCGGGGCCACTCTCACCACGGTTCTGAGCTGGTTCAAGAACGATGAGGTGTGCGCGATGCTCGACGTACCGACCGACCACGGCTGGACGAACGCCGCAGCCGTGACCTGCGGATATCCCCTTGGTCGCTGGGGCCTTGCCACGCGCAAACCCGCGCAGGCGGTCACGTATTCGGAGCGCTGGGGGGCGGCACCGACGTGGTCCGTCGACGAGCCCCTGTGGAACGAGTACTGAGGTTGATCTACTCGGGGTAGGAGGCAGAGCCCCACATGCCCGGCCGCTCCGGCGGGTGTTCGAGACCGACCCGTTCGAAGGCGAGCCTCTGCTGGGTTCTCGCGTCTTCGAGGATCGCCGGCATGTCCAGGTCGATCGGCTGTCCGCCTTCCATCCTGACTTCGCCGTTCACGATCACGGTGTCGACGTCGGCACCCGTGGCGAAGTAGACCACCTGGTGCACCGGGTGCGACAGGGGCGTGAGGTGCGGGCGATCGGTGTCGATCAGGATGATGTCGGCTCTCTTCCCGAGTTCGATCGATCCGATATCGGCGCGCAGTCCGAGCGCCTCCGCTGACCCGATCGTGGCCATCTCGATCGCAGTCCCCGGCGGGAACCAAGCAGGATCCCTGTGATCTGCTCGGTGGTAACGGGTCAGCTGGAACATGTGCCTGAACATGTCGGCCGATCGGTCTGGTGCGGTGGCATCCGACCCGAGCCCGACGGTGACGCCTGCCTCCAGCAGCTCAGGCACGGGGCATCGCCCGTACTGGGAGAAGATCGCTGACGGGTTGTGGGCAATCGAGGCGCCGCTCGTCGAGAGCAGATCAATGGCGCCTTCCTGGAGGTCGGTGGCGTGGGACAGCAGGGATCGTCGGCCGAGGAGACCGAGATCAGAGGAGGCGTGCACGCTGTCACGGGTATGCCCATCCTGGACGATGCCGAGCCCAAGGCGTCCGGCGAGCGCGACGACTTCCCGGGCGGACTCCTTCACTCCAGCATCCGCGGCCTGGTCATGGGTGAGCGTCGGAAATGTCGTGGCAAGCGTGGCCGTCGGGTGACCGGCGAGTTCGTGAGCCACCGAGATGACCGTGCCAAGCTGGTCCGCAAGAAACGAGCGAACCACGGTCGGCATTTCCGGGACTTCGTGGTTCAGCGTCTCCTTCGGGTATGGAGGTCCTCCTGGCCCGACGACCACGACGGTTCGGAGCCCGACGTCTGCCACGCCAGCAACGTGCGCCAAGGCGTGATCAGGGGAGTCCGACCGGATCGTGTCCCCTGCTCCTCCCAGCATGGAGAGTGCGGTTGTCGTGCCGAACCGGAGGCGCTCGGATGCGGTGAGTAGCGCCTCGGCGTACCAGAACTCGGGCGTCGCCCCCCTGAGATACAACCGTGAGCAGGCGTCCATCCAGGCGTCGAGGTCGTCGGCCATGGTTCTCACGAGACCGTGGCCCGCGTGGCTGTGCGCGTCGACGAGGCCCGGCATTGCGATGGCATGAGGCGCTTCGATCGTCCGGAGTGCAGGCTCTGGCGCCTCGGGCATGGTCGTCGTATCGAAGACCCCAACGATGCGACCGTCCTTCACGGCGATCACGCCATCGCGAAGTACCCGTCGGTCTTCGTCGACCGTGATCACATGGCCCGCCCGGATGAGGAGATCCAGCACGGAGGCGATCCTAGAGGTGCGGCTGGGGGCCGCCCCGCCCGGGCGGCATGTTCAGGGAACGTCCCTCATATTTAAATCGCTTGAACATGGTGATGGTTTCCCATATGTTCAGATCACTTGAACAAGGAGAAGCGGTGGATCCCATCCAGGACGAGTTCCGTCTCACCACCTTGGAGCAGCTGGAGCTGCTCTCGGGTGATACCCGTATCCGAATCCTCCAAGCGTCGACCAAGCCGGCGACGGTGGCGGAGATCGCCGAGCACCTCGGTGTTCCCAAGACGCGTCTCTACTACCACGTGAATCAGCTTGCCGAGGCGGGTCTCCTCGTCCATGTCGACACGCGGAAGTCGGGAGCGAGGCTCGAGAAGGTCTATCGAGCGGCAGCCCGAAAGTTCGGCCCGAGCGAAGAACTGCTCGACGACATCGACGATCCTGTCCAGGCGGCGAAGGCGACCATCCGCGCCGTCATCGATCCATCCATTCCGGCTCTCGAAGCCGCCCTTGCACGGCAGTTCGACGGTGAGGAGTTGGCGATGGACATCGGGAGGTCGATGGGCCGGCTCACGCAAGCACAGGTGCGAGACGTGCAAGCAAAGCTGGCGGAAGTCGTCGACATTTTCCGACAGCGCGATACCGACTTCGACACCGAAGGTGACACCTACGTCTTCACATTCGCATTCAACCCGGCCTCAGAAGGAGTTCCAGAGTGACCACGTCCCTCCGCCCATTGCTCAGAATCCGCAACTTCAGGAACCTGTGGTTCGGACAGACCGTCTCCGACATCGGCGATGGCCTCACCCTGATCACTCTCTTGATCCTCGTCCAGAGGCTGACCGGTTCAACGGTCGCCCTCGCTGGTATGGCGGTTGCTGCCACGATCCCGACGATCCTGTTCAGCCTTCCCGCCGGGGCGCTCGTCGATCGGGTCGATCGGCGCAAGGCGATGATCATCGCGGACCTGACCCGCGCTGCGGTCGTCCTCGTGTACGTATTCGTGCGGTCGGCCGATTTCCTGTGGCTGCTCTACACGCTGGCGTTCGTGCAGGCGTCGGTCGCGACGATCTTCAACCCAGCCAAGTCGGCCCTGCTGCCTCGGCTGGTTCCGAGGGATCAGCTGCTTGCTGCGAACACGGTGTCGCAGACGTCCCGCGTTCTTTTCAGCCTGTTGGGCACGGCGCTCGCGGGCGTCTTCGCGGCATACGCCACGAGCCTGTGGCCCGTCTTTGCGATCGATGCTGCGACCTTCGCGATCTCCGCAGCCTTCATCGCCCGCATCGCCATCACCTCGAAGGAGGCCGTCGCCGAACGAGGTGAGAGTGGGTTCATGGCGGACATCATGGGAGGCCTCCGGGTGCTCGTCGGCGACCGTCAACTCGTCGGCGTTCTCGTCGCCGGATCAGTCGCGATGCTCGGCCTGGGTGCTGTGAACGTGCTGATCGTGCCACTCGTCGTCGACGTGCTCGGCGTGTCCGAGTCGTGGTTCGGGCTGCTCGAGGGCGCCCAGGTCCTCGGCATGATCATCGGCGGATCGCTTGTCGCGGTTCTCGCTGCCCGGTTCAAGGCGACGAGCCTGGTCTGGGTTGGGATGCTGCTCGCCGGTGTCGGTGTCCTGTTCGTCGGGACCGTGAGCGCCGCATGGCAACTCATGCTGATCCTCTTCGCCGTCGGACTCGTCGTGACTCCGATCCAGGGTGGCGTCGCAACCTTGGCACAGGTGTTGGTGTCAGACGAGCTACGCGGCAGGGTGAACTCAGCCCTCAACACGGCGATCGCCGTCGCCATGGTCGTTTCACAGGCCTTCGCCGGTGTGCTGGCCGCAGGCATCGGGGTGTCCGGCGTCTTCTACATCGGCGGCGCGCTGACGATCCTCGCTGGCGTCCTGTCGGGCGTGATCTTCGCAACGGCGCGGAATCCAGCTTCTACTGAACGTCGACCCATCCAAGCGCCTCCGCGATCTGATCCGCGCATCGCTCATACGTGGCGAGCGGATGGCCCATCGGATCGGGGATGCCAGCAGGATCGAGCAGGCGGATGTCCTCGATCGGCAGGCCGGGGAACCGTCGTCGGGCCGCTGAAACGTGGACCAACTCCATCCCCAGCACGAGATCCGGTTCATCCGCGATATCCAGCGGGGTCGCGCGGTGTCCGGTGAGATCGAGGCCCCGTCGGGCGACCACCCGGACCGCGTACGCCGACGCCGGTGAGCCGTCCAGGGCGTGTGTTCCAGCGCTCGACACCCGGAATTCGTCGCCCCAGAGATCGCGTGCGATCGCCTCCGCCATCGGGGAGCGGCAGATGTTGCCGGTGCAGATGAACAGGACGTGTCGGCGCGCGACGTTCACACGTCCGCGCGGTACTTCGCTGCAGACTCGACGAACGCCTCGAACAGGTCGTGGCTCTCGCCGTGGTCCATGACGCCGAGGAACTCGGGGTGCCACTG
>QJWC01000014.1 GCA_003235475.1 Acidimicrobiia bacterium
GCGTGAACGCGTTGAGGTGCCGCAACAGCTCGAGATTGTGGTCGAGGGTCTTCCCGAACCCGATGCCGGGGTCGATGGCGATCGACTCGATGGGGATGCCGGCTTCGAGCGCTGCCAGGCTCTGCCCGGCGAGGAACGAGGCCACATCGGTGACCACATCCTCGTACGTTGGATCATCCTGCATCGTCTGCGGCGTGCCCTGCATGTGCATGATCACGACACCTGCCCCACCCTCGGCGCACACCGAAGCCATCTGCTTCGACCGGAGGCCCGTCACGTCGTTCACGATCGCTGCCCCAGCGGCGATCGCGTCCTCTGCAACCTCCGGTTTCGAGGTGTCGACGGACACGACGACGCCTTCTGCTGCGAGTCGGCTCACCACGGGCAAGACTCTGCTGCGCTCCGTGTCTGCGTCGACGGGTTCGCTGTGGGGCCTCGTCGATTCGCCGCCCACATCGACGATCCCCGCGCCTGCGGCCACCATGTCGCGGCCCGCTGCAACCGCGGCGTCGACATCGGGGTACGAGCCACCGTCTGAGAAGGAGTCGGGCGTCACATTAAGGATGCCCATCACTATCGGGTTCGAGAGGCTGAGTTCGTGGCCCTTGACGCGCCACACGGCGGCGTCACGCACCGGGTCTGTTCGCTCCGTCGGTCGTCGCCGCAGAGACGGACGTCACGGATCGAAGGGACTCCGGTGCCCGGAGCCTGATCGTCCCGTCCTCAGCGTGCTCCCACTTCGGAACATCGTGGAGGACCTCTGCGATCTCGTCTGCACCCAGGGTCTCCTTGTCGAGGAGTTCCTCGGCGAGACGCTCGAGCGACTCGGCGTGCGTCTGGAGGATCGTCCTCGCCTCGTTGTGCGCCTGCGTGATGAGGAACCGAACCTCCTCGTCGACGGCGGCGGCGACCTCGTTCGAGAGATCCTGGTTCTTCGAGTAGTCGCGTCCGAGGAAGACCTCGCCCTCCGGCTTGCCGTACTGGAGAGGCCCGAGCTTGTCGGACATGCCGTACTCCATCACCATCTTGCGCGCGAGGGCGGTCGCCTGCTCGATGTCGTTCGATGCCCCCGTCGTGGGATCACCGAAGACCAGTTCTTCAGCGGTCCGCCCGCCGAGCAACGCGGCGAGACGGTCGATGAGCTCGGAGCGTCGGGCGTAGTTCTTGTCCTCGAGCGGTAGGGACATCGTGTAGCCACCAGCGCGTCCACGCGGGATGATCGTGACCTTGTGGACCGGGTCGGCGTTCGGGAGGGCGTAACCGACGAGCGTGTGGCCGCCCTCGTGATAGGCGGTGATCTTCCTCTCGGCGTCCGACATCACACGGCTGCGACGTTCCGGGCCAGCGATGACGCGGTCGATCGCCTCTTCGAGGGCCGACATGCCGATCTCCGTGTCGGAGCGCCTCGCCGCGAGCAGTGCCGCCTCGTTGATGAGGTTGGCAAGGTCCGCGCCTGTGAAACCGGGAGTCTGGCGGGCGAGCACCTTGAGGTCGACTTCCTCTGCGAGTGGCTTGCCCTTTGCGTGCACGTTGAGGATCGCTTCCCTGCCAACGAGGTCTGGGCGATCGACGACGATCTGGCGGTCGAAGCGGCCGGGGCGAAGGAGCGCGGGATCGAGGATGTCAGGCCGGTTCGTCGATGCGATCACGATGACGCCGGACTTCACATCGAAGCCGTCGAGCTCGACGAGCAGCTGGTTCAGGGTCTGCTCACGCTCGTCGTGGCCGCCGCCAAGGCCCGCACCACGGTGCCGGCCCACGGCGTCGATCTCGTCGATGAAGACGATGGACGGAGCGTTCTGCTTCGCCTGGTCGAAGAGGTCCCTGACGCGGGACGCACCGACGCCGACGAACATCTCGACGAAGTCGGAGCCCGAGATCGAGAAGAACGGGACGCCGGCCTCCCCTGCGACCGCCCGAGCGAGCAGGGTCTTCCCGGTGCCGGGAGGGCCGTACAGGAGGACGCCCTTTGGGATCTTGGCGCCCATCGCCCTGAACTTCTGGGGGTGTGCGAGGAACTCCTTGATCTCCTCGAGCTCTTCGACAGCTTCTTCAGCGCCTGCCACATCTGAGAAGAGCACCTTCGGAGTGTCCTTGGACACCTGCTTGGCCTTCGACTTGCCGAACTGCATGACCCGGTTGCCACCGCCCTGCATCTGCATGATCACGAAGATGAACAGGCCGAAGATCAGGAGGTATGGCACGAAGCTCAAGAGCCAGTCGAAGATCGTCGGGTTCTCCCCGTCGACGCGGAACTCGACGCCTGCCTCCTGCATGTTCTTGGTGAGGGTCTCTGCGTAATCGCCCGGGTACCGAACGACGAAGTTCACCGATTCCCCACCGGTCACGGCGGTGCCCGAGATCTCGTTCGACTTGTCCCTCATGACGATCTCGCCCTCGACGTCTCCAGACGCGAGGATCGTCTCGAACTCACCGAGGGTCAGTTCCTTCGGGGCCGTGGCGGAGTTGAACACGACCTGGAACCCGACGACCACGAGGAAGAGCACGGCGAGGTACACGAGAATGGTTCTCGCGGTGCGGTTCACGGTGGTTCCTCCTCCGGCGCCGAGGAAATGGCGCCTCGTGTAACGCCATCGTGCGACGTGGGGTCAATGCTACGCCGGGAGACTGTCAAACAATGCAGCCGTCCGGTGTCAGTCGACCTCTTCTACTTCGGCAACATACGGCAGGTTTCTGTACTTCCCCTCGTAATCGAGGCCGTAGCCGATCACGAACTTCGGGGGAATGTGGAAGCCTTCGTACTTCACGTCGAGGGGCGGCCGGTCGATGCCGTCCTTGATCAGCAGGGCCGCAAGCGCAAGGCTCGCAGGCTTTCTGACCTCGAGGTTCTTGAGCAAGTAGTGGAGCGTGAGGCCCGTGTCGACGATGTCCTCGACGACGAGGACGTCACGGCCAGCGATCTCCTGGTCGAGGTCCTTGAGGATCCGGACGACGCCTGAACTCTTCGTTGCCGACCCGTAGGACGACACGGCCATGAAGTCGAACTCGACGGGGAGGTCGATGTGCCTCGCGAGGTCGGCCATGACGACGAAAGCCCCTTTGAGCACACCGACGAGGATCAGGTTCTTCCCCTGGTAGTCCTCGGTGATGCGGGCACCCATCTCTGCGAGCTTTGCGTCGATCTGCTCGGCGGAGACGATCACATTCCCGATCTTCACGGTGAAACTTTCCGTTCGACAACGATTGAGGCGCCGGATCCCTGGGCAGCCCACGCTGCCGTCCGAACACCGACGACCGCAGCAATATTGGCATCAACCGCGATCACAGGCGACGCCGCCCGCAGTGTCGCTGGGATTCCAGCTGCTCGCATCACCTCGGCCACGGGCGTCGTGCCCTCCCCCGTGTCGATGCGATCGCCGTCCTCGGCGCCGCGGATCACGAGCTGCTCGCCGACCGCCGCGGCATCCATCACGGTGAAACGGCCGCCCCGAAGGTGCGTGGGCGGCCCAGGGACGATCGTGGTCACATACGTGTTCCCGTTCCACTTCGTCACGCCGCTGGTGGCAAGGGTGCGAGGTGCCTCAGCCGTAGGCAACGGGCCGATGGCGACGTGTCCTGCCTCCGATACCGCGAGGTTCGACGACGTGAGGGACCGCGTCACCCCGCTCGACGCGACGTCGAGCACCGCTTCAACCTCCGCCGAGGTCCCCGGATAGCCGTCGTTGACGTGCCGCAAGGCAGCCCTGATCGCGCGGGTGGCGATCGGCGCGGGGGCCGTGACGAGCGGGCCGATCGGGATGAGCACCCGCTGGCCCCTCGTGATCACGGGGATCTGCGCCGCGAGATCGGCGATGAGGGCGTCGTCCTGGGCGATGAGCCTGGCCGAGCGGGCAAGCCCCTCACGCGCAGTGGCTGCGATCTCGGCCTCGAGCGTGGGCATCACGACATGACGGACCCGGTTCCGGGTGAAGCGCTGGTCCTCGTTCGCGGGATCTGCGATATAGGTGAGGCCGAGTCGCATCGCTTCCTGTTCGAGGGCATCCTTGCTGAACAGGATCACTGGACGGCGGATGGCATCACGGCTCGCCGGAATGCCGGCGAGCCCTGTGGCCCCTGCTCCCTGAGTAAGGCGCATGAGGATCGTCTCGGCCTGGTCGTCCTCGGTGTGCGCGGTCAGTAGCAGCTCGCCCTCCCTCCGGTTGTCGAGAAGGGATCGGTATCTCGCCTCCCGTGCGCGCGCCTCGAGGTCTGGCCCCTCATCGACTTCCCCTTCGAGGACCGTGAGGTCGACGCCGAGCTCCTCGCACAGCGCCATCGCGGCCGCCTCCAGCGCAGCGCTCGACGGCAGCCCATGGTGCACGAACGCAGCGCGGACCGCACCGGGGTCGAGCGCTGCGGTCGCAACGGCAAGGAGCGCCGCGGAATCGGCACCGCCGCCGAGCGCGACGAGTGCCTTGAAGGGACCCACGGCTCCGACGACGGCCCGCCTGAGCGACTCGTCTACGACGACATTCGCGTGAGCCACAGCTCAGGCTCCCCGATCTCGTCGAGCGTTGGCAGGGCTTCTGGAGACTGCCACGCCATTTCGAGGGCATCCCATCCTGCCCTGCGCTCGACAGCCTTGATGAAATTCGCACCGTCCTCGTACTGCCGCAGCTTGAGCTCCATGCCGATCAGCTTCATGAGAAGGGAGTTCTTCGACTCGTCCCTTCGTGCTGTCAGGACCCGTGACATGCGTTGAACGTCGACGATCTCGCGCTCGCCGATCCGATCCATCACGACGTGGCCATGGCCCTCGAGCAGCGACATGAGCGCCTGCACCTTGTCGAGGACCGCCCGCTGTTCCTCGCCGGCGAGCAAACCGAGGAGTCCGAGATCGTCGATCGGGTCCTCCCCCCTCGCCCGCGCGGCCTGGATGTCGGCCGCGATGCGCCGTAGCCGGCCCTTCTCCTTCTGCGGCTTTCCGACGAGCTGATCGACAAGGGAGAGGAAGTACGCACGCATCCACGGGACGCCGGTGAACTGGGCACGGTGGGCGGTTTCGTGCAGCGCGACCCACATGCGGAAGTGCGACGGCCGGAACTCGTGTGCTCGCTCCATTCCGAGCACGTTCACGCCCACGAAGTAGACGGAGTCGCCGACGTCACCTTCGCTGGTTGGCAACACGAGCTCGTATTGCCCGAGCACCCGCCGAGAAAGGAACCCGAGCACGGCACCGAGTTCTGCGCCCAAGAACCTTCCGCCGAGCCCTCCAGGTTTGTCCTCGTCGTCCCCCATGGTCTCCCGGAGGGGTGCAAGGAGCTCGGAGAATGCCGAGATGTTGGTTTCGACCCACTGGCTGCGGCTGATGACGCCGACGTCTGGCGTTCCGGGGAGTTGTAGGCCCGTCTCCTCGGAGACCATCTCGGATGCCCTCGCGACGTACGCGGGCGCATCGAGCTCGAAACGGCGCTCGTGGTAGGTGCCAGCGAGCGGTGCGTCACCGCTCACGCGGCGCGCAACGGCGGCCGTCGTCTCCCAATGGATCTTCGTCATGGGCCGATGATACGAGGCAGGGGCGAGGGACTCCCTGCGGCTGATTTCCGCACCGAGCGGTTGTACATGACCCCGGTGCCTGCAACGAGGACGATCGTGAGCGCGACCAGTGTGGGATAGATGAAACGGGCCGTCCACGGCTGATCCTCTTCCTCTTCCGGAAGTGCAGGGATCACGACCGCTGGCGGGTTGCCACCGAAGTCGGGAGTCGAGGCAACAGTCGTGGTTGTGGCTTCGTCCGTGGAACTCTCGGTCGCGAATGCGGGTGCGGCGAGCGCGAGCGTGAAGGCGGCGATCAGCGCAATGGTCGTGAGACGCTTCATGGATGCGAGATTAGACGGAAACGGGCGGCGATCCGTTGCGATGCGGAATGGCAAGCGTCAAATGCAAACGTGGGTGCTGCCGGAGCAGCACCCACGCGGTGCGAGAATGAACGGGAGGCGTTCAGTCGTCGTGCTTGACGATCCGGCCGCGAAGCCTCGGGTACTTGGTCGGGGCGTGTGCGTAGCACCAGTCCCTGCGGTTGTACTGCGAGAGGGTCGTCGTGCAGCCCTTTTGGGCGCATACGCGCTTCTTCTCATACGTCTTCGGGGGTCGGGTCGACCCGGTGAATCGTTGGCCCTTTACGGCAGTCTCTGACATGGCAAACCTCCGGCGGGTATCAAAGGACCCCCCGACGTCAGCCGTCCTGGGCCCTGTTCTTGCGTTCTGTCTCTATCAACGCTCGGATCTGGTCAAAAAGTTCCTGAGGCGGCTGAGTTTTTCCGCTCGCCGCGATCTTGGCCTTCAGGTCCTTCTCGAATTGAAAGGCGTCATGGCAGTGGCCGCACCGCTTGAGGTGCATCGAGATCCGGGTCTTCCTGACGCCGGTCAACTCCGAATCGATGTACTGGTAGACGTACTCGACTGCGTTGTCACAAGCGCGTTTCATGCTGGCTCCACCAGGCCGTGCTCTACTGCCAGGTTCCATAACTTCCTTTGGAGCACTTTTCTTCCCCGATGGAGCCGCGACATCACGGTTCCGATCGGCACGTCGAGGATCTCGGCGATCTCCTTGTAGGAGAACCCCTCTACATCGGCATAGATGACGGGGAGCTTGAAGTTCTCCGGGAGGGAGTCGATCGCGTCGATGATGTCGCCGTCGACGAACATGTCGAGTGCGCGGTCCTCGGCGCTCGGGGTTGCGCCGGACTGCTCGCCGAGACGGCGAAACAAATACATGTCCTGGAGCTCGCCGAGCTCGACCTCGCTCGGCCTTCGCTGCGCCTTGCGGTACTTGTTGATGTACGTGTTGGTGAGGATGCGGTACAGCCATGCCTTGAGGTTGGTGCCCTCTTCGAACGAGTCGTACGCACGATACGCCTTGAGGTAGGTCTCCTGGACGACGTCCTCCGCGTCCGCCGGGTTGCGTGTCATTCGCAGCGCCGCGGCGTACAGCTGGGGAGCGAACTCCATTGCGTCCCGCTCGAAGTTCGCCTGATCAGCCATGCGCGCGAGGGTAACGACGGGTCACGGTCATCTGAAATGTCGATGTGTCTCGGACCGACAGGCTCAGCTGTTCGCCGTTCTCATGAATCCGGCGTCTTGGCAAGGGGCCGCGTGGCCTTCGCCGATGGATGCCGACGACGGGCGTATGCCTTGCGTCGGTCGATCAGCAGGCCGATCTCCGTGCGCACGAACCAGACCAAGTAGGCCGCGTACGCGGCCACGACCACCCAGGCGGCTGAAACCAGGACCTCGTGCAACGTCATGCTCACAACGTATCGAAAGGGTGTGACACACTCGTTTCCAAGTCCAGATCCGCGAGGTGGGGGACGGCGTCGTCGGTGCCATCCGGGTCGTAGCCGTCCGGGAACATGGTGTCGTACGCGACGCTGGCCTCGTCGGGTGTGCACCCGAACGGCACGGGGAACAGGTGCTCCCAGCCATCCCGGCCGACGGGGCCGCAGAGCAAACGACCTCGTATCGGTCGCCGTCCGGTTGGTCTTCGTTGGTGCGTTCGCGGTGCATGGCCATCTCCCTCGGCTCGGCAGACTTCCTCCTCACCGCCATCGCTCGGCGTGGAAGGAGTCGATCTGCCCGATCACGCGAGTTCATGCGGTCACACGAAGGATGAGGGCGTTCGGGTATGACAGGATTCCGGACCACCCCGTGCGCGTTTCTCCCCCCGCGCGCATCCCCGGGAGGAGCCACTCGGGGCCTCTCCCGGGGATGCGATCGAGTATTCGTCGGCTACGGCGTTGCGGTCACGTCCAGGCTGAAGCTTGCGAGGTCAGTCGACGCTGCCTGCTTCTCGTCGTCGGTCGTGGGTCCAGCGAACGAAGCGAGTATCTCCCAGATGCACTGCTGATTGCTGCCGCCCTGCAAATTCCCG
>QJWC01000057.1 GCA_003235475.1 Acidimicrobiia bacterium
CCGTTCGGTCGCCGACTCGAGGGTGACATGGGGGACAAGGACCTGATCCCCTGTGCGCACCTCGGCCGTGTCGATCTCGAGCTCGATCGCGTTGAGGACGATTGTCGCCGTCGGTTCGACCACCGTCGCGTCGATCGTCACCGTGCCCGCAAAGGACGCTGCGGCGAGGTCGGGTGCGATCTCGATGTCGTAATGGCTCGGCACGACGGTGCGCGGCAGTCGGTAGTCGGCTTCGCTGGTCACTGAGGCTCCTATGGCATGCAACGCAAGGAGAGTAGGAACGGCACGGCACCGATTTGCATGCGCTACGGTCGCGCGCATGTGCAGATCGATTCACAGACTCCGCGACGGCCGCGAGCTCAGCGACCGTGAGGCGATGGAACAGGCAGCGCGCCAGTACGTGCGTAAGGTCTCGGGTTTCACGAAACCTGCCGCGCACAACGAGGCAGTGTTCGACCGCGCAATAGCTGAGATCACGGATGCGACAGAGCGCCTGATGGGTTCCTTGACGATCCGCGGAGCGAAGGCCTAGCGGTTCTCGACCTCGCCGGTGGTGACGTCGCCGATCGCCTTGCCGAGGATGATGTCCTCGATGGTGAGGCTCAAGAGGCCGTACGTCATGGGACCTGAGACCTTTCCGACCACGACGCCGTCCCTGTCGACGAAGAACGTCTCCGGAAGACCGAGCACCCCCCATTCGAACGCGGTCCTCGACCCCTCGTCCCTGGCATACACGGTTGTCGGTGACGTGCCGAGCTCATCGAGGAATGCCTGCGCGTTCCCTGGCGAGTCCTGGTAGTTGATCGCGACGAAGGTCGTTCCGAACGACTCGTAGTCGGACGCCGCACGCGTCAGGGCGTCGTGCTCCTCGCGGCATCCGAGACACCACGACGCCCAGAAGTTCACGACGACGATGTCACCCTCGAAGTCAGTGATCGACACGGTTCCCGATCCGTCAGCGAGCGCGACTGGCGCCGTCGGGGCAGGTTTCCCGATCAGCGGCGACGATGACAGGCTCGGATCAGACCCGAAACGCGACGCGAACACGATCGAAATCGCGAAGAAGACGGCGATGCCCGCGATCGCCATCCAGCCGGCTCGTGACCTCCTGCGGTCAGTCACTTCTCGTCCTGGATCTGTTGGAGCAGCGTCGCGGCAGACAACTTGATCTCGTCAGGGGCGTCCGGTGACGCCATGACTTCGATCAGGTAGGGCTCGGCCTCGAGCGGACGGCCGAGATCCACGAGCACGTTGGAGATGAACCACTTGGCCGGGAGGTAGTCAGGACTCCGCGCAAGTGCTGCCTCGAGGTATTGGACGGCGACCTCCGGCTCACCCGAGAGATAGGTCATCCACCCGACGTTCGCGAGGGCCTCGGGATGGCGCTCCCTGTCGAGGACCTCGAAGTAGTGGTCGAGCGCCTTACCGAACTCACCCGCCTCGAAGTAGCGACGGGCCAGAGCGAGTCGCATGCCGATCACCTCGGGATTCGCTGCAACGACCTCCTCCATCTGCTCGTTCGTGATCGCGTCGAGATCCACCTCGTTGCCTGCAACAACGTCGCCAGCGACTCCTTCAAGCGCGTCCGTACCTCCGGACGAAAGAGACGTCGCTGCGACGACGCCGATCGCGATGATCGCGACTCCCACCGCGGCAGTGCCTGCAAGCGTTCTTCCCGAGATCCGCGCCCCACGGCGATCTTCAACACCGTCCTGCGGTTCGGCGACTTCACCGCGGCCCGTCGCCCTCCGCAGCATCAGGATCGCTGCTGCGCCCGACAGAACGGCAACCCCGAGCACCACCCACAGCGCGATCGTCCACCCCGACCTCGATCCGTCGAGCACATACGCCTCACCGAACCGTTCCGCGAACTCGCCCCGTATCTCGTCATCGGTCGCGCCGTTCTCGACGCGGTCCGCGATGAGGGCCCGATAGTCGGCCGCCACACCCGAGGCGGATTCAGCGAGCGACTCGCCGTTGCAGAACGGGCACTTGATCGAAGCCGACAGGGAAGCAACCCGCTCCTCGGCCGTCGGTGGAAGGGCAGGGTTGTTGAGCGCCCCGAACGCGATGACCACGACGGCGACCGAGGCAACCGCAAGTATCACTCGATTCTTCGTCTTCTCAGACATCGACTTCCTCAGCCGGCGCATCCTCGTCATCCGACGCATCTTCGTCTGACGCATCCAGAGCGCCTCGGGGTTTCCTCCGGAGCGCGACGAATCCCCCGGCCACCACGACCGCACCACCGAACCACAACAGCCACTGCAGCGGGAAGATGAAGACGTTCAGCCGGACCGTGTCCGCTGACCCTCCCGCGATGCCGAGGTAGACGTCTTCTCGCAACGTCGTCCACACCGTGGGCGTCCCGATCGGCTGCGTGGTACCCGCGTACAGGTTGAGCCGCGGCTCGAGAACCCTTTGGACGTAGACACACGCCTCATCGAGTACCGCGATGCGGACACCCGTCACCTGGCGTTGGGGGTCCGTGCGCTCGAAGGGCTCGACGTACACGAAGCAGTGGTCGCCTACACGCGCTTGTTGGCCCCTCGCGAGGTCGATCGTGTCGCGTACGGCGAGGCCGCTCGTCGTCGCAAGGCTGATCGCCACGAGCGCGACCCCGATGTGCGCGATCTGGCCGCCCCAGTACCCCGGCTCGTTCCGAATGACGAGCCCCGCTGCCGCAACGAAGGACTCTGGCCGCGCCATTGCGACATCGATCAGCCTGATCACGATGGCAGCGATCACGAAAACCGCGAGGGTGACAGTGACCGTCACACCGATCGAGTCCACCCCGGCGACCACGGTCGACGCGCCTGCGAGCAGGCCGAGCATCACGGCGTAACGGAGCCGGTTCCATAGCACCGCGGGGTCGGCGCGTCTCCATGGCGCCACGGCGCCGACACCGATGGTTCCCAGCAAGAGCAACGAAAGCGGCACGGCGACCCGATCGAAGAAGGACCGGCCCACCGAGAGCTCGTCGCCGGACAGAGCCTCGACGATCAGCGGGAACATCGTCCCGACGACGACTGCAAACGCGAACACGGTGAGCAGCAGGTTGTTCAAGAGGATGAATCCGTCCCGCGACAGCAACGACTCGAGCCGCGGCGCTTGCGCAATGGATGGGGCGCGTGCGGCGAACAGCGCAAACGAGCCGATCACGACAAGGGCGAGGAACGTCAGGAGAATCGGGCCGATCTTCGACTGCGTGAACGCGTGCACCGACGCGATCACGCCCGATCTCGTCAGGAAGGTGCCGAGGATCGTGGCCGCGAACGTGGTGATGACGAGGACGAAATTCCAGGATCTCAGCATTCCCCTGCGGCGCTCGACCACCGCTGAGTGGATGAAGGCCGTCGCGACCAGCCACGGGAGGAACGCCGCATTCTCGACCGGGTCCCACGCCCAGTATCCGCCCCAGCCGAGCACCTCGTAGCTCCACCAACCGCCGAGCACGATGCCGACGGTCAGGAAGCTCCACGAGACAACGGACCACCTGTGGGTGCGCTCGAGCCAGCGGGGCCCGACCGACCTCGTCCACAGTGCGGACATCGCATACGCGAACGGCACCGTGAACCCCACATACCCCGTGTAGAGCATCGGCGGATGGACAGCCATCAGGATGTGGTTCTGCAGCAGCGGGTTGGGGCCTCGGCCCTGGAGTGCCGAGACAGCGTTCGATGTCCACCACTCGGTGGCCGCGCAACCGTTCGTGAACGCCTCGACGCACACCGCGAACGGGTTGCCAGCCGTGGCCATGAGGCCGAACCAGAACACCGAAACCGCACCCATGACGGCGAGCGCCCCGACACCGAGCCGATCCCCGTCATCGACCTTGCGCCACACGAGCCATGTGAAGAGCCCCAGCATGACCCCCCACAGCACGATCGATCCCTCGAGCGCCGCCCATCCGCCGGCGAAAAGGAAGATGAAGGGCGTCGTGGTCGCGGTGTTGTTCGCCACGTACCCGATGGAGAAGTCATGCGTGAGGATCGCGATCTCGAGGATCACGAAGGTGGCGAAGGCTGCCGAGACGAACACGGTGACCGGCCACTTCAGGGCTGACACGCGCCCCGACCCCACGTTCCGGATGCCCTGGACGACGATCGCGGCGGCCGCGATCAGGGCCACGAGGATCGTGGCGCTTCCGAGGAGTGCGGTCACGATTCCTGACAGGCGTGTGTCGCCTCGTCGTAGTCGTCCGAATCAGTTCGGTACTGCTCGTCGTGTTTGACGAGGATCGTGTCTGACGAGAACTTCGATCCGTCCCAGGTTCCCTCGACCACGACCCCGATGCCCTCCTGGAAGAGTTGCGGGGGCGAGCCCGCGTGCGCGACGCTCACCGCGACGTCGCAGTCCTCGACATCGAACTGGACGACGCCGTCGGCATCGACCACGGTGCCCGGAACCACGCGACCTCCAAGGCGGAGTCGATCCTCGGAACCCGCACGATCGACGAGCTCGGAAGGGGTGTTGTAGTAGACGAGGGCGGACGACAGGTTGACCATCAGCACGATGAGGACCACCACGAGCAGCGCGGCCGGTATGACGAACTTCGCGTAGCGCTTCATTCGTCAGCACCGAGACGTTGGCGCGCAGCGTTGATGCGGACCGCGATCGAAGCGACGAACACGACCAGGACCACGTACGTGAAGGCGTACGCGAGGAAGACCCAGTTCCACTGCTCCGCGGACGGCATCACGCACCCCCGTCGATGGACGGCGTCGATACGGCAGCGCCCGCGACCGGCCCATCCGTCGACCGTTCGGCCACGAGGAGCTCGTCCTCGAGCCGGGCGAGCTCCACCCGCTTGTACATCATCGCGACATACGCCGTGGTGAACGCAGCGAGCGAAACCATGAGGGTCACGAACATCGATGCGTCCATGTCGATGCCCTCAGGTTTGATCAACGTCGGCGGCTGATGGAGCGTTCGCCACCACACAACCGAGAAGTGCACGAGCGGCACCTGGACCACGGCGAGCACTCCGAGGATCGCCGCGCGCTTGGCCCTTGCTTCGAGGTCGTCCGTGGTGCGGCGCAGGGCGAGGTAGCCGAGATAGACGAAGAACATGATCGCCGTGAGGGTGAGGCGGGCATCCCACGTCCACCAGACACCCCAGGTCGGCTTGGCCCAGATCATTCCGAGGCCGATGGCCAAGCCGGTGAAGACGACGCCGATCTCCGCAGACGCGTGCGCCCTGCGGTCCCACGCGAGGTCACGCTTCCACAGGTACATCGCGCTCATGAGCATCGTGACACCGAACGCGGTGAAGGCGAGCCACGCCGAAGGGACGTGCACGTACAGGATCCTCGACAGCTGGCCCTGGACGGCATCAGGGCCCACCACCATTGCGGCGGTGACCGCGACCGCTGCGGAAATCGCAAGCAGAACCCATGGCCAACGCGGTGAACGTGATGTCCGGGTTGTCATCCGGTCTCCTGTAGAGGTCCTGCCGAAAGCACTCCGGCAATTGCGAGGACGACCGTCGTCACGACCATCATCAGCACCCAACCAAGGCTACTGCGACCGAGTTCAAAGGCCTCGTGCGCCTGTGTCGCGCCGATGAGCAAGGGCACCGAAAGCGGAGCGACGAGCAGGGGAACCAACGCGGAACCGTCCCGACCCGCAGACACGATCGAGGCGGCGAGCGTCCCCAGCAGCGCCAGACCTGCCGCGGCGAGGAGAAGCGTTGCGGGCGCGATCAGCAGCCCGCTCCCGAGGTCGTAGACGAGCACGGCCGCGAGTCCGACGACGACCTCGAATGCGAGCAGGAGGACGAACGCGGCAGCAGCCCGGCCGACGTACGCCGCCGCAGGGTCGACACCAGCAAGCGCGAGCTGATCGCGGACGGGAAGGGTGTCGAGTGACGACCGTCGGACAGCGACGAGCACTCCAAAGAGCATCACAACCATCCAGAACAGCCCCGGCCCGATCCGGCGAAGCATCGGAGCGTCGGTGCCGATGGCGATGGGAACCAACAGGATCGCGATGGCACCGAATGGAATCGTGATCCAGAGGACCTGGCCTGCCCTCCGCTCACGGACGAGCTCTGTCCGGGCGATGACCGCCACCTGGGCCCAGAAGCCGGTCATCGCAGCTGTCCGTCTGCGATCTCGACGGTGCGCGTGGCGACGGCGTTCACCGAGGGCCGATCATGCGACACGAGGACCGCGGCGCCTCCGGCACCGACGGTTCGTTCCACGAGGGCGTCGACGAGATCCACCGCATCCTGATCGAGCGCGGAATGTGGTTCGTCGAGCAGGAGGAGCTTCGGCCCGGCCATGAGCACCTTGGCGAACTCGGTGCGTCGTTGCATCCCGTGGCTGCACCGCTCCGCGAGGCGATCGGCAGCGCCACCGAGGCCGACGGAGGCGAGCGCGCTTCGCGCGTGTTCCGGGTCACGTCTCTGGAGCTTCGCGTGGAGTTGCAGGTTCTCGATCAGCGTCAGCTCGGGCAGGAGTCCCGGGAGATGCCCCACGTACCCGATCGCGGGACGCACATCGATGACATCTGAGGTGTTGAGAGCCGCACCGAGAATCGAGCCCGAACCCGACGAGGGACGAACGAGGGTCGCAATCAGCCTGAGGAGGGTCGTCTTGCCGGCCCCGTTGGCCCCGAAGACGCCGACAGCCTCCCCGGACGACACCGTGAAGTCGACATCGCGCAGGATGGTCGTCGAACCGGCCGAAACCGCGACGTCGGAAAGCTCGACAAGGGTGTCGGGGACTGTCACGGGGCGGAAGTGTACGTGCCGTCGAGGTTCGGAACCCAGCCGTCAGGAATACCCTCCCGAACGGTGCGTTGCACCACCAGATCACGAATTCTTCAAACACGTTGGGAGTACGCCGATGGCGACCATCGAACTGACCATGGACACGCTGAACGAGACGATCGAGAGCAACGACATCGTCCTCATCGATTTCTGGGCCGAGTGGTGCGGCCCGTGCCGCATGTTCGGCCCGATCTTCGAGAAGGTCTCGGAGAAGCACGCGGACGACGATCTTTCGATCGTGTTCGCCAAGGTGGACACCGAAGTCGAGCAGGAGCTGGCTGCAGGATTCGGAATCCGTTCGATCCCGACCCTCGTGGCATTCCGCGACCAGATCGGCGTGTTCAGCCAGCCCGGTGCTCTTCCCGAGGAGTCGCTCGAGAGCCTGATCTCCCAGATCAAGGCGCTCGACATGGAAGCCATCCGCGAGGAGATCGGCGAACACGAGCACGAGCACGGCGATCACGACCACTCGCACGAGCCTGTCTGAGACCCGTCACCCCTGACGCCGTCGCCGTAGCGCGACTACCTTCGCCCCATGCGAACGATCCCCTTCGTCATCGCGCTCGCCGTCGCGGTGGTCCTCACCGGCTGCGCCAAGGACTCGGGCTCGGACCACGAACACGGAGACGGTCTGACGGCGCACGGTGTCGTGACCGCGTTCGACGGCGACCTCTCAGTGACCAACTCCTTCACGATCCTGACCGAGGACGGAACCGAGCTGGTCTTCGTGCCGTCACCTGACGCAACCTTCCACGGCGGCCCGATGAGCCACATCAGGTCGCATCTGGTGAGCGGTGAGCCAGTGAGCGTCGAATACGTCGAGGAACCGGACGGAACCCTTACCGCCCTGTCCGCCTCCGACCACTGACCGAACGGTCACTTCTCCTCCCTCCACGGATACGCGGGAGGTGGCCGAGCGAAGCATGGAAGGTGGGGGCACACGTCCCCACGCGTGACGCGACGTGCCACCTCTGGCCCTTCGCAGGCGGGCCTCCCTCCCCCGCCATTCATAGGGGGAATGCGTGCCGGGGACGATCTACATCTCGTGGGCGATGACCCGCTGGGCTCGCTCGAGGTCGTCGCGTGCGACCATCACGTGGACCTTGTACGAACCGAGGATTCCAGGGTCCGTCACCACGGTCGCCGGGATCCCCTCGTCGGCTAGCAGGCCCCACACCTCGTCGGCCTTGTCCCGCGAGGTGAAGGTGGCGGCGGCGATGTCGTCGCCGAGGAGCCCCATCAGCCGGCGGCCCCGCCGGTGAAGTTGAACCGACCGAGGCGCATCGAAGGCGCGTGGATCAGGGTTGCACCGAATTCGCTGTCGGCGAACCGAGCGTTGTCGGCGACACCGAGCACGTTGCCAGGTCCGAGCGCGTCGACGAACGATTGTGTGAACCTCAGGTTCGTCACCGGGTCCGTCACGCGGCCGTTCTCGATCATGAAGGTCCCGTTTCGCGTCAGTCCCGTCACGACCAAGGTCTTCGGGTCGAGCACGCGGCAGTAGTTGAACGTCGACACGTAGATGCCACGCTCCACGTCGGCGATGAGATCATCCACGGCACTCGTCCCCTCGCGGATGAACACGTTGGACGCGAAAGCGCCATCGGTATCACCACCGAAGAAGGCATGACCCGTCGAATCCACACCGCCCTTCGCCGCGGTGCGGCGGTTGTGCACCAGCGATGTCGTCACCCCGCCGAGGATGAGATCCCGGCGATGCTTCGGCGTGCCTTCGTCGTCGAACGCCGTGTAGAGCGCGCGCGGGTCCGTCGCGTCGTCGCACATGTCGATGGCTGGGTCGAATTGCATCTCGCCGACGCGCGCAAAAGACGTGCCCTCCTGCGCAAACTTCGCGTTGAACCCGTAGAAGCCGAGGAAGATGGCGATCGTGGCGATGCACTCGGGAGAGAGCACGACCTCGTACTCCCCGGGTTTGGTGTCGAACGGATTCTCGGACCGGCGTGCCCTGTCCGCAGCGAGCGACCCGACTGCAAAAGCGTCGATGTCCCCGAGGGCGCTTCCAGCAGCATGCCCTGATCCAGCCGACGTCGATGTGCGATGGATGCCGTCCATCACGGCCGTCGTGTACCTCCCGGATGCCTGACGGCCGGAGGTGTTCCCGTACGCCTTGTGGATGGTCTCGGTCTGGCAGTAGCCAGCGGCGAGCATCCCTTCGCCAGCGTCGACGAACTCCCGCACCGCATCCGCCCTGTCCGCGGGGTCGTCCGCCGCGGTGCCGTCATCCCAATGGTCGACTTCGGGAATGTCCGCGGGGCCACCGAAACCCGGCCATTCGTTGTCGACCGGCTGGTCGTTCGCGAGCGTGATCGTTGCGTCTACGAGCTTCGCGAGTGCGTCGTCATCCGTCGCCGTTGCCGTGGAGCTCGCCACCTTTCCTTCCCGTGCGACCCTCAGGGAGACCACCGCCTCGTCCTCCGACACGTTCTGGTGGATGAACGAGTTCGCGAACCTGGTCAGCGACGAACGCCCGACGTGAGCCAGGGCTTCGGCTTCAGCGCGATCCCCGACGAGCGAGAGGGTCTTCGCTACGAGTTCTTCGGCGTGGCTCATCCCCTCACCCCCACTCTCACGTTCGCAAACCTGCCGGGCGAGGCCGAGTGCCCCGTGTGGGCGGTCTGCATGGGCTGTCCCTTGCCGCAGTTCGGTGTTCCCCAATGCACCCACTCGCCAGCGCCGGCGAGCCGGTCGAGGCTCCCCCAGAAGTGGGGGGTGATGCCCGTGTACGTGGGGTTCTTCAGCATGCGGCCGAGCTTGCCGTTCTTGATCTCCCAAGCGATCTCGCACCCGAACTGGAAATTGAGGCGCGTGTCGTCGATCGACCACGACCGGTTCGTTGCCATGTACACGCCGTCGTCGGTGTCGGCGATGATGTCGCCGAGCGAGCCCTCTCCGGGGAGGAGGCCCACATTCGTCATGCGCACCATCGGCAGGCGGTTGTAGCCGTCACCGCGAACCATCCCACCCGGGGGAAGCCCGGCGACCGCCGCCGAATCCCGTCCTGAGAGGACGCCGACCCACGTGCCGTTCTTCACGATGTCGACTCGCTGGGCGGGCGTTCCTTCGTCGTCGTATCCGAAGCTCCCGAGCGCCCCCGGAAGGGTCGCGTCCGCGGTGATGTTCATCAGCTCTGACCCATACCGGTGCTGGTGGAGCTTCTCGAGTTCGAGGTGGCTCGTTCCCGCGAACGCCGCCTCCCATCCGAGGATGCGGTCGAGTTCGATGGCGTGACCAACGGACTCGTGGATCTGAAGCGCGAGCTGGGATCCTTCGAGGACGAGGTTCGTCTCTCGTTCGTCCATCTCGTCCGCGGTGAGCAGGGCCACTGCCTCCTCCGCGACCCTTTCGGCGTTCGCTTCGAAATCCCAAGCCCGGACGACCTCGTACCCGCCCGTCTCGTACTGCCCGTAGGACTGGGGGTACGACCGCCGCTGGGTCTCTGACTCGCCGATTGCCGTCGCACCGAAGCCGCCGCCGGACTCGAGGAGATGCTGGTGGATGCGATGGCCCTGGGAGGAGACGAACCACTTGTTCGTGTCCCAGAAGTTGAGGCTCCCGTTGGCGATCGAGATGCCGTCGACAGCCTGCATCGTCGCCGTGACATTGACGAGAAGGTCGGTCTTGTAAGCGGAAGAGACGTCGAAGGGGTTCTGCTCGTGCGGCGTCTCCCATGATGTCTGCACGATCGGGACATCCGCGAACTGCATGGCAGGTCCAGCAACCGTCGTGGAGGCTCTCGCGATCGCGGCTGCGCGCTCGCCCGTCTTGCGGATCGAGTCGGCAGAAAGGTCCGGCGTCGCCGCGAAACCCCAGGACGACCCCATGAGGGCGCGGACGCCGAGGCCAATGCGTTCGGACTGGTCGAACATCGAGAGGTTCTGGTTCTGGACCTCGATCGACTCGGACCTCGTTACGACGACGCGTGCGTCCGCATACGCAGCGCCAGCGTCGAGTGCCGCCGAAACCGCTGCGGCTGCTTCATCGAACACGGGGGATCCTCTCAGTTTGGGCGGTCATGCGTGCAGGTTAACGGGGGCTATGACGCGGCTCCGATTGGGATACGGATCGGGTCACCGATCGATGCGGGAATCGTGATCGCGAACTCGACGGAGATGGCCGAGGCTTCGTTGCCGGTGCCGACCGGTTCCCCGATGCGGACGAGCTGTTCCGATCGTGAGAACCCGAATCGTGGTTCGAGGGGCGGTATGCCGAACCCCTGGAGGAGTCCGGTCAGGTGGGGCGACACGAGCAACGTCTCATCGGGTTCGTCGGTCGACGGGTTGTCGGTCCCGACGAACGTCACGATGGTGTCAATGGTGGCTGGCAGGCCTCCTTCGACCACGTGCCAGGCGACGTGCGCGTACACATCGCCGATCGTGAGTTGATCGACGATGATCGTCGTCCCGTTGATTTCGAACTCGAGCGGACCCACGACGGACGCGTCTGCGTCGAACACCCGCGTTTCGACGGTGCCACGGGTTCCTTCTGCCGGGTACGCGAGGAGCATCGGATCCCGCACCGCGGCGAGCACCGGGAACTCGACAGTGAGGTTGCCGATTGCCGCGATCTCGAGCGTTTGGCTGGACATCTTCTCGGTAGTACCGGACGCATCGAGTTCCCAGTACGCGATGTCGGGATTGTCGATCAGGTCGGGATCCTGACCTCCCGAGACGACGCTCGACACGCCAACGCGAATTCCCGTTGCCGAGACGTCGAGCCACTCGCTGCGCATCCCGACATTCGGGGCAACTTCGACATATCCGGCAGGTAGCCCGGTTGACGGAACGAACTCGATGGCCGGTTCGGTCGTTGAGGTCGAGGTGCCCGGAGCCGCCTCGACGTCCTCCGTTGGACCCGTCACGATCGCGTAAATGACGAAGGCGGAAGCCACCAGGGCGCCGAGGACAGCCGCGATCACCGCCGGTTTCCACGGCAGCTCGGCCTCGCCCTCCCTCGACCGCTTCCGGTCGGGATCCGGGTCGTAGGGCGACCGGAGCAACTCTCCGAAATCGAATCCGTCGTCCGTCATTCGATGCCTTCCAGCGCGACCGTGAACTCCCCCGCGATCGCCTTCCACACCGTCCCCGTTGCGAGAAGCGGAATCTCGTCTGGAAGCTCGCCGCCAACCCAGGTGAGGTTCACCCTTCGCCGACCCTCCGCCTCGAAGAACGCAGATCGCCATCCGGGGCCATCGCCGGCAACGAAGAAGTCGGCTGTCTCGTGGTCCTCGAGATTGATCGCGACCTGCACGATCGTCGTCGAGCCCTGGTCTGACACATGGATCAGCTCCATCTCGACGCCGGGGACGACGACGACTCGCGGCGAGAGCTGTTGGTCCAGCGTGAACGGCACATCGATCGGATACGGGACGAGGACCTCCACGATCTCGATCGACTGGATCTCGGACAGTGACAAGCCGTCGCGCACGTCGAATCGCGCGATGCGAGCAGACGGGTTCGCCGGACCACCCTCGAAGGTCTCACCGTCGGTCGTGTGGAGCACCCAGCGGCGTGGGTAGATGTGTGGCAGGTCGTCGATCTCCACCGTTTGGGTTCGGTTGAAGTTGCCGAGAAACTGAATGACGGGGACGTTGTGGCGCGGCGCAAGCGATACGAGCTCGTAGTCGACACTGACCTCATCACCCGACGCCTGGATCGAAAGTGGAATCAGCGCCGTCGATGAGATGATCAACTCGTTCGGATCGACGAAGTACTCACTCTTCACCGTCGATGGAGGGACAGTGGTGGAGCTGATGTTCTCCGGAGGCAGCGACGTCGCGTCCTCGGTGGTCCGCACCTCGCGGATGACACGGACCCCGATGCTCCCCGCCGCGAGCACGCCGACGAGGAAGCCCACGACCGTGAGCACAATCGCACGCCCGTTCACCTTGCCTCCGACGGATTGCGGTCCCGACGCATGCTATCGACGGCCCCACGGTGTCGCATCCGGTCCAGTCCTAGTCTCCTGGGACACCGATTGCAGGACCTCATCGATGACCCAACACGATCTCGTAGGCACGTGGCACCTCGTCGATTGGCGCGTCAGGATCAACGACAACCGCACCGTTCGCCCGTTCGGTGGGCAAGCATCGGGCGTCCTGACCTACACGGATGAGGGTCGGATGGTGGCAACGCTCATGCGGAAGGACCGCGAGAAGATCGGGACGCGTTCGTTCAATGAGGCGACAGCCATGGAACGCGCATCAGCCGCCGCCGGATACCTGTCATATGCCGGCACGTACACGGTGCACGGCGACGAGGTCCACCACCATGTCGACCATTCGCTCTTCCCTGACTGGGTTGGCGGCACGCAGATCCGCCACATCGCGTGGCTCGAGAACGAAGACGGGTCGTTCGACCTCGAGCTCTCCGACCTCGGTGTCGGCTCTGACCGCGAGGCAACGATCCACCTGCGCTGGCACCGGACGGCGCCCGGGTCCTGATGGCCGCGGGTAGGGTCGCGGAATGGATGTCGACCTGATCGAGAGCGCCTTCCGCGGCGTCGTCGAGGGCAAACGGTGGATCATCACCCCGGACGCCGCCGCGGGTGCCACGCGGCTCGTCGAGCGGCTCAAGAATCTCGGTGCCGAAGCGGTCATGGTCATCGCCGGGACGGAGGGTGTTGGCGACCTCCCGAAGGCGGACGCGTTCCACTACACGCGCACAGGCGGCACATCCATGATGACCGGAATCCGGGAGTTCGTCGCATCCGTCGCGAACCCGAGCGAGGCGATGGTTCACGCAATCGACAGGTTCGACCCGGACGGCGAGGCGATCGTCCTTGCAATGGGATACATCCGCATCGGGGGCCTCGCGGGCCGGCGTATGTATGGGGCGCGGCCACCCTCCTGGGCGGAGCTCGAGGACAAGACGACGGCCGACGCGTTGTTCGCGGACGCCGGGGTTGCCACGGCTCCTCACGAAGTGGTTCCCGTACGCGAGGCAGCAGACGCACACCGACGCCTCCGCGGGCCCCTGGGGAGCGTCTGGGTCGCCGACAACAAAGAGGGTTGGCACGGCGGTGGCGAGTATGTCAGATGGGTCAAGACAGACGAGCAGATCGGCCCGATGACCGACTGGTTCGACGCCCATGCTGACCTCGTGCGCGTCATGCCTTTTCTGGATGGCATCCCGTCGTCGATCCATGGATTCGTGACGCACAACGGGGTCGCGGTGTTTCTCCCAATCGAAATGACGATCCTGCGCACCGTCGAGGAACCCGGCTTCTACTACGCACGCGGCTCGAACTTCTGGACGCCGCCCGACGAAGTCACCGAGACGATGCGGGCCGCCGCCCGGTCCATCGGCGCCTTGATCCACGATCGGATGGGGTACCTCGGCGGATTCGGTATCGATGGCGTGTGCACGGAAGACGGGTGGTTCCCCACCGAGATCAACCCGCGAATGAGCCTCGGGCACTTTCTCCAAGGGGAGGCCGCCGACATGCCGCTCTCCACGATCGAGCGCACGCTGCTGGAAGGGGACGTCGAGGTCGATGCCCCGGCGCTCGAGGATGCTGTTGTGTCAGCTGTCGCAACGTCCAGGCACGGCGGGATGATGTTCCCCCTCGACGAAACGCACGAATCGGACTCACTCCGATTCGTGTTCGACGATGAGCGCACCCGTGTCGTCGACGAGGACGAGGAAGCAGACGGAGCGATGTTCATCGGTCCGTCCGCATTCGGCGCCGTCATCCTCGTCCGACTCGAGCCTTCGCGGATTCCGATTGGCCCTTCCATCGCACCGAGGGCACTGCCAATCATCGAGCTCGCGAGATCCAGATGGGGAGTCGAGATCCCCGAGGTGGCGCACGCTCCCGACCTCTGCCGGGGCAGTGGCGAGTCGACCTAGGCGGTTTCGCCCTCGCCGACGAGCTCAGCGAAGCCACGGTTGTGCCAGATGAGAGGCTTCACCACGGTCGTGCCTGAAGCATCGATGACCTTTCCGTAGACGACCCAGTGGTCCCCAACGTCCGCGACGTCGATCGTGAGGCACTCGAGATGCCCGTATGCCACGGTCAGCACAGGCCCTCCGGGTCCGGCAGTCGGCCTCGTCTCCGTGGCGCCGAACTTGTCGGCTCCGTGCGTCGCGAACACCATGGCGAGCGGTCCTTCTCCCTCCGGCAGGAAGTTCACGGTGTACCCCTCCGCGGTTCGGTACAGGTCCGCCGAACCGTTCCGCTTGTCCACGCAGACCGACACGATGGGTGGGTCAGCCGACACGGAAGTGAAGGCCGACACCGTCATGCCGATCGGTCCTTCGTCCGTCTCGGCCGTGACCACGGTCACCGTGGCAGCCACACCGGCCATGACGTTCTTGAATGCTTCGGGGGTCACGGGATCGCTCACGGCGCGTGATGGTACGGCGGACTCGATCCCCTACGGTCGGCGAACGATCGCCGCGTCACGACTCGTTAGCCTTCCGAGAACCGAGACACACAAGGTGGAGCAGGTGCCCGACACCATCCAGATCGTCGAGGTCGGTCCGAGGGACGGCCTGCAGAACGAGGACGTGATCCTGTCGACCGACGCGAAGCTCTCGATGATCACGCACCTCATCGATGCCGGTCTCACGCGCATCGAGACCGTCTCGTTCGCCCACCCCGACCGGGTGCCGCAGATGGCAGACGCGGAAGCGGTGATGGCTGGGCTGCCCGATCGTGGCGATATCGACTACATCGGCCTCGTGATGAACGAGCGCGGCTGGCACCGGGCAACGGCTACCCGCGTCAACGAGGTGAACATGCCCATCGGCGCGTCAGACACCTTCAACCGGAAGAACCAAGGTGTCGGTTCCGACGAGTCCCTGTCGGTGCTCGCCGATATCGCCACGGAAGGCGCTGCCCGAGGGCTCCCAGTCTCGGCGACCATCTCCACGGCATGGGGATGCCCGTTCGAGGGCGAGGTCCCGGTCGCCCGGGTCGTCGAGATCGCCGAGCGGGCTGCGTCTCTCGGCGTCACTGAGATCGCGCTCGCAGACACCATCGGCGTCGCTGACCCGTGGGCGACGGTGGAGCGCATACAGGCCGTGCGAAGCGTTTCAGGCCACATCCCGCTCCGAGTGCACTTCCACGACACCCGCAGCACCGGCATCGCGAACGCATACGCAGCGATCCAGAACGGCGTCACGGTCATCGACGCCTCCGTCGGCGGCGTCGGCGGATGCCCATTCGCGCCCGCGGCCACCGGAAACATCGCCACCGACGATCTCGTCTACATGCTCGATCGAGCGGGATTCACCCACGGCGTCGACCTCGCGCGCCTCATGAAGGTCTCTGCGGAGCTCGAGGGCGAACTGGGCAAGACCGTGCCTGCGATGCTCCCCAAGGCTGGCGCGTTCCCGCCGAATGGTTCAGACGGCGCCTGACCTGGGGCCGACCCGCTCAAGCAATCGTCCTTCGATGCCGATTCCCCTCTGGCGGGACACATGCCGCGTTACGATTGCGGCACGACCGCATGGGGGGTCGCATGGGCAAACGAACAAGCCAGTCCACTTCATCATTCGAACCGAGGCCTCGCAAGGTCAGGCGTTCGCTCGCGTTCAACCTCACGCGGACCATCGCGATCCTCGCACTGGGAGTGCTCGTCCTCTTCCTCGCCGGCGGATGGGTGTACTCGAACGAGATCCGAAGCAGCGCGCTGCGCCCGCCGACAACGCCCCAAACCACCTACGAGTGGACCGTGACCGCATCCGGGAACGCCCTCACGCTCAAGACCTCGAAGGATCCGGCGGATGCGGGCCACGAGGGATTCTTCGGCATCGACTGGACGACCGGCTATGCCCACACCGATGAACTGATCTCGTCGACCGTCGAGGACGGCCTCACCGTCGACGTGCGACGCCTGTTGGAGGGCGAGACCGGTCCCGACGTCGGACAGCCCGCGAACACGGACACCTACTACTGGCGCGGCGACCCGCGGACCGCGCACGGTTACACGTTCCACGAGGTTCGATACACGTCTGACATCGGTTCATTCCCCGCATGGCACATCCCCGGGACATCTGACACCTGGGCGATCATCGTGCACGGCAAGGGCGCGACCCTCGAGGAATCCCTCCGCATACTGCCAACGCTCATGGACCTCGACTACCACGTGCTCGTCATCGGTTACCGCAACGACTTCGGCGAGACGAGGGACCCGTCCGGATACCACCAGTACGGGAAGACCGAGTGGGTCGACCTCGTCGCTGCGGTGACCTACGCCAACGAGCACGGCGCCGCCGACCACGTCCTCGTCGGCTACTCGTACGGGGCCGGAATCATCACGAGCTACCTCACGCAATCCCCACTCCGCAACTTCACGAAGGCGGCGATCCTCGACTCGCCGATGTTCAGTTTCGAGGACACGATCGATTACCGGGCTTCCCAGAAGAACCTGCCGGTCGTCGGCTTCAAGCTCCCCGGCATCGTCGGCACCTTTGCAAAATCGATCGCGGCATGGCGGTTCGACATCGACTGGGACGCAACCAACTACCTCGAGCAGACCGCGGAGCTGCACGCACCCATGCTGATTTTCCACGGCACGAACGACACATCCGTCCCGTACGCGACGAGCCTCGAGATGTCCAAGCTTCGACCAGACATCACGACGCTCATCACCACGGATGCCGAGCACGTTCGATCGTGGAACCTCGACCCTGCGTTCTACGACGCGACGATCAAAGACTTCCTCGAAGGTCTGGACTGACGCCGGACTCAGGCCGGTTTACGATTCCCCGATGGACGTCGAAGGGCACTCCGACAAGCTGATCCGCGAGGCGGCTGCACGCGGGGAGTTCGACGACCTTCCCGGGCAGGGCGAACCGCTCGGGAAGCTCACGATGGACCCTGATTGGTGGATCAAGGCCTTCCTCGAGCGCGAACACCTCCCGGAGAAGCGACAAGACGTGGTCAACGCGAGAAAGGGCATCATCCGAGAAGCCATCGCGGCCGACACGCTCGATGAGGCGAGAAGGCTGCTCGCTCAGGCGAACCACCTCGTGCGTTCGTGGAACGAGCGGGCACCCTCAGACCACCACGTCGAGGAGCGAACCGAGGTCTGGTTGCTCGACCAGCGCGAAGGTGCCCGGCCGATCGGCCGGGC
>QJWC01000062.1 GCA_003235475.1 Acidimicrobiia bacterium
GGCAACGGCAGCGCCGCTTGCCGCGTACACCCACACCTCACCCGGTGACAGGATGCCGTCGGATCCGACGTCGCTCGACGCGTCCAACACTGGCGTCACGCCCTGGTCGTCGGTCACGACGACGTTCGTGAGGTCCGCGTTGCCTGTGTTGGTCACCCGGTATTCCCAGTTGACCGTGCCACCGACCGCGATGTTCGGGCCCGTCGGCGAGTCCGCGTCCTGATCGTTCGTGTACTTCTCGATGTCGATCGAGGAAGCCACGCCGAAGTAGTGCGACGGATCGGTGTCACCGACCGTGTTCCCGGTCGGGTCGGTCGCCTGCGCGATGCCCAGGTTGGAGTACTGGCCAGCAACGGCGACGCCGCTCGCCTCGTACACCCAGGCCTCGCCCGGTGAGAGGATGCCATCGCTACCGATGTCAGTGGCGGGATCCAGCACCGGGACCACGCCCTGGTCGTCGGTCACGACCACGTTCGTCAGGTCCGCGTTGCCGGTGTTCCCGACCGCGTAGGTCCACGTCACCGTGTCGCCGACCGTGATGAACGGACCGGTTGGAGAGTCGGCATCCTCGCCGTTCGTCCACTTCTCGATGTCGATCGAGGAGTCAGTGCCGAAGTAGTGCGACGGATCATCATCCGAAGTCTGACCTCCGGAGGCGAGCGTGCCCGTGACTGAACCGAGGTTCTCGTACTGACCAGCCGTCGCCGTCCCATTGGCCGTACAGGTCATCGAGGCACCGGCTGCAAGCGTGTCCGACGGGCACGTGACGGTTTCGCCCTGATCATCGGTGACGGAGATGTTGGTGACCGTGGCGTTCGAGGTGTTCGTGACCTCGTACTCCCACGCCACCGGATCGCCGAGTGTGATGTACGGGCCAGGAGCCGAGTCGGCGTCCTCACCGTTCGTCGACTTCTCGATGGTCAGGCCACCGGTCACACCGAAGTAGTGCGACGGGTCGTCGTCCTGCACCAGGTCGCCAGCACCGTTCAGGCCGCTGACGATGGCGAGGTTGGCGTACTGCCCACCACCTGCCGTGCCGTTCGCCGTGCACTCCATGCTCTCTTGAGGTGCAAGCTCCGTCTTCGGACAGGAGATCACGCCTTCTATGTCGTCGCCGAGCTGGATGCTCGTGACGCTTGCGTTCGACGTGTTCGTGACGACGTACGTCCAGGTGACCGCGTCACCCTGCTGGATGTACGGGCCGGGCGCCGAGTCGGCGTCCTGGCCGTTCGTCGCCTTCTCGACCGTGAGGCCACCCGCAACACCGAAGTAGTGCGAAGGATCGGAGTCGGTCACCTGGTCTTCAGGACGGCCCGGAGGCTCGGCCGTCACCGTTCCGTGGTTCTCATACTGGCCGGCGAACGTCGCTGTTCCATTGACCGTACAGGTCATCGACGCGCCCATCGCCAGCGTTGTGGACGGACACGAGACAGCGCCGAGCACATCGTCGGTCACGGAGATGTTCTCGAGGTCGGTCTCGCCGGTGTTCGTGACGATGAACTCCCAAGTCACCGCGTCACCGAGCGTGACGTAGGGACCCGTTGGAGTGTCAGCGTCCTGACCGTTGGTGTGCTTCTCGATGTCCACGCCGGGGGCGGCGGGGATGATGTCCGAGCCCTTGAAGTTCACGGTCTTGGCACCGGAGCCGCCATCGGCGAGGTCCGCCTGGAACACGCCGTTGATCGACGCTGCACCTTCGCCCGCACCGACCGTGCCACCCTGCGGGAGGCTTGCACCCGGGGCAGCGATGACGCCGCCGTAGACGATCGCGCCGATGAGGCCGTCATGAGGCGTGAGATCGGCATGCATGGTGTACGAAATCTGCATTCCGTACTCCGCTGCGGTACATCCGAAGCCACCCATGGTTGGCCCTTCGACCTGGTCGATGGTGAGGTTGACCCCGCGGAAGTTCCCTAGGCCCGCCTCGAGGTACGAGTCCGACGGAGCGGGTGTATTGACCACGCCACCGAACGTTGTATCGAAATCGTCGAAACCAGTGAAGGCATACGGCGCGGAGAGATTCACATCCAAGCAGACACTGAAGTAGTACTGCGTGTTCGGCATCGCTCCCGAGTTGAGCGTCACGCGGAAGGGCGCCGTGTCACCTTCGGTGTAGAGCTTCGGCTGCCCGGTGCTCCACGCATTTGTGTTCGGGTTCCACGCGTAGTGCTGTTCGACCGTGTTGCCTGCGGGTGCGCCAAGCGGCGCCGCCTTTGCCTCGGTCGGGTTCAGCGCTCCACCCGGAACTGCGACGAGCGTCGCAAACAACATCAGGATGGCGATGACCACGGCGAGTGTTCGCCGTGACATCCCATCGGTGCCCAAGCCCATTGCCTTCAACATGATTGCCTCCCAATCATTTCTGCACACCGACAAGCCCATCGGTGCACAGCACAGGATCTCTGCCCACTCACGATGCTACAACGGGGTAGACATGGATTGCACGGGTAATTTCGTCAAATCCAAACGGGCTAGTCCCCTCAGATGACCACCCTCGGTGTCAGAGTGGGCCCACAGGGCCGCTATCGAAGGCAAAAACGACCACTCTGAGGAGTCGGTTCCTGAGGTGTCCCACACCGCGTCGGAAGCCTCGCCGCGCCCCGCATGCATGTCTGTCCGACCGTCGAAATCGGGTGAGCGCTGTGCCCTCGTTTGGCTATCCTCGCCTCTGCTCCGATCGGGAGCGGCACCCCTGCCGGGATACCCAAGTGGCCAAAGGGAGCAGACTGTAAATCTGTTGGTAGTTGCCTTCGGAGGTTCGAATCCTTCTCCCGGCACCCTGGATCGCTCGAGGCGGTTCGGAGACAACTGAAAACGTGCCTCCTTAGCTCAGTGGCAGAGCACTTCCATGGTAAGGAAGGGGTCCCGGGTTCAAATCCCGGAGGAGGCTCCGACTTCCTCTAGCGGATACCGCTGGCCATTTGGGTCAGGCGCTCGATCCGCTCCCCGACCGGCGGATGGGTCGAGAACATCTTCGCAAGGCCTCCCCCGCGCCGTTGGCCGCCCTCGAACGCCTTCAACGGATCCGCGATGAAGAGCTGGGACACCGCCGGGTTGACGTCCATCGCGACGCGTTGTGTCGAGAACGAGATCTTCTCGAGCGCACTTGCGAGCGCGAGCGGCGATCCGGTCGACATCGCGCCGTCGTGGTCCGCCTCGAACTCGCGATACCTGCTGATGGCCATCTGGATGAGCATCGCAGCGATCGGCGCGAGGATCATCGCGACCAGGCCGATGACCGCGCTCGCCGCGTTGTTGTCGCTCCTCCGTCCGCGCATGCCGCCCCAGAACGCCATCCTCGCAAGGAACGACAGAGCGGCTGCGATCGTGGCTGCGATGGTGGCGATCAACACATCGCGATTCTTCACGTGTGAGATCTCGTGGGCCAGCACGCCCTCGAGCTCCCTGGTGTCGAGCAGTTCCAGGATGCCTGTCGTCACCGCGACCGCGGCCTTCTTCGGGCTCCGTCCCGTCGCGAATGCATTCGCCTGCGGCGAGTCGATGAGATACAGCGCAGGCATCGGCATGGACTCTCGGTGCGCCAGGGACGAGACGATCGACTCGACGGTGGGAAGCGTTCCCGGTTCGATGGGCTTCGCCTTCGCCGAGGCAAGCGCGATGCGGTCCGAGAAGAAGTACATCCCGAAGTTGAAGACGACCGCGAATCCGAGCGCCCAAAGACCGCCCTGGGTTCCACCGAACAGATAACCGACGCCGATGAAGAGCGCCCCGAGGAACGCGAGGAGTGCCGCCGTCTTGAAATTGTTCATCGGATCTGAGGCTACCGAGCGGGGTCGATATCGGGGTCGCGAAAACCGAGAGTTGTCCACAGGAATAACGGGTTGCATGCGCGCCACCACCCCAAGTAGTATTCCCAATTGGGAACAAGGGGCTTCGTGGAGCTGGCGCTGCACCTGGGCTGTGTGCTGGATTCTTGCCCTCACTCCGAGAACGAAGGCATACCGAAAGGTTGACATGAGACGATCGAGTTTCGTGCTGCTCACCTTGTTCGCTCTGGCAATGGCGGTCCTCGCCCCTGTCGGCGCGGCAAGCGCGGGGGACTCCCCGCTGGTAGCACCTCAGTCGGTGGTCGACGAGATCAAGAACATGAAGACGCAGGTCTTCATCGTCGAGATGCTCGAAGACCCCGTGGTGGCATACGAGGGCGGACTCTCTGGCCTTCCGGCGACGAAGCCGGGCAAAGGTCAGAAGATCAATCCGAACAGCGGCAAGGTCACCAAGTACGTGAAGCACCTGACCGACGCGCAGGACAAGCTCGTCAAGAAGGCTGGCGGTGAGAAGCTCTACAGCTACGCCTACAGCTTCAACGGCTTCGCAGCCGTCATGAGCGGCGCACAGGCGGCGAGCCTCCTCTCCGACCCGAACGTCATCTCGGTCACCCCTGACGAACTGATGCACATCGACACCGTCACGACGCCTGGGTTCCTGGGTCTCGATGACGCAGAAGGCATCTGGAATCAGGTGGGCGGCGTGGGTGACGCAGGTGAGGACGTCATCGTCGGCATCGTCGACACCGGCATCTGGATCGAGAGCCCGAGCTTCTCGGATCGCGTGGATCTGTCGTTCCAACCCGGGAACTCCTACGGGAGGCAAAACGCTGGAAGAACGCAACTCGCGTACGGTCCCGCGCCTGCCGACTGGCACGGAACATGCCAGGGTGGTGAGGCCTTCGGTTCGAACTACTGCAACAACAAGGTGATCGGAGCTCGCTACTACCACAGCGGGTTCTCGGTCCAGGGGTTGCACAACATCTTCGACTACCTGTCACCTCGTGACGGCAACGGGCACGGTTCGCACACCGCGAGCACGGCCGCCGGTAACAACGATGTCCCGGTGACGATCAACGGCCAGTACGTCGGACAGGCGAGCGGTATCGCTCCTCGCGCCCGCATCGCGGCATACAAGGTGTGCTACGGCGCTGGTGATCTCGGTGGCTGTGCCACCTCCGACTCCGTTGCAGCCATCGACCAGGCTGTCGCCGACGGCGTCGACGTCATCAACTTCTCGATCAGCGGGAGCCAAACGAGCGTTCTTTCGCCCGTCGAGGTCGCGTTCCTCTTCGCAGCAGACGCTGGCGTGTTCGTAGCTGCATCGGCTGGCAACGCCGGACCCGGTGCGAGCACCGTGGCGCACAACAGCCCGTGGCTGACCACGGTGGCTGCTGGCACGCACGACCGCAACTACGAGGGCACCGGCACAACCGGTGAGCCCGCGGTCTACACGGGTGCAATGCAGGCGAACGCCGTCGTCTCCGGCGACTTGGTGTACTCGTCCGACGTGGGCCTTGCCGGTGCAGACGCCGAGCAAGTACGTCTGTGCTACCCGGGAACGCTCGATCCGGCTCTTGTGAGCGGCAAGATCGTTCTGTGTGATCGCGGCACGATCGCGCGTGTCTCGAAGAGCGCGGCAGTCGCGCAGGCTGGCGGTATCGGCATGGTGCACGCCAATGTCGGACCGAGC
>QJWC01000042.1 GCA_003235475.1 Acidimicrobiia bacterium
CTGCCGGTTCGGAGGAGACGAGTTCACGGCGTTCCTACCCGGCATGGACCGGTCGGAAGCGATGCTCGTCGCGGAGAAGATTCGTCATGACCTGGAGCACGCTGGCCTGGTGAAAGATTCACGTCCGCTCGCGCCGACGATCAGCATAGGCGTGGCGTGTTTTCCCGATGACGGAGAGGACATGACCGGTCTGACTTCCGTCGCGGACGAGGCGCTGTACCGGGCCAAGGCGGCGGGCAAGAACTCCGTCTCGGGCCCGTTCAGCGCGAAGGCCGGGCGAGGATGCGCACGCGGGGGCTGAGAGTCTCGCCGGCGACTTCGATCGAAAGCCAGACGTCCCCGTAGTCCCGGAACATCTCGGCCAGCGTGATACGCGCGTCGTTCGACGTCGTCACCGAGGCCGGGCATGCGCTTTGGATCCTGACGCTGGATGGCGACACGGTCGTGCCCTTCAGCGACCGACGATCGTTCCCGGCCACGGGCGCGCGGTACCAGACCCCCAAGGTGCAGCACGACTTCCAGCCGATCTGGTCAGCGGATGGTGCGGAGTGGACCCTGGCCGGATCGAACAGCTGTCCACGGGGGTGTCCGTAACCCTCGGACTGTAGAGCACTCCTCGTACTCCTCGGAAACGGGAAAGGGCGACGAATCAAATAAAGATTGATCCGCCGCCCTTTTCGTTCCGTCCTAAAATCTCCCGAAGGAAACTTCGTCCGGGTTCGACTCCGGCACCATCGACCGTTCCACTCGCCCGTTGACGGCGAAAGAACCTCCTCAATAGGGGATCCTGGACCGGCTTTGCGAACCCCTGGAAGCACGCTTTGCGGTCCAAGGGTGTTCCGCGTATATTCGACCTCGCATGAGTAACCCGCTCAAGAAGATCGCATTGGCGCTCGCCATCGGCCTGGTGCTGGTCCAGGTCTTCCCGGTCGCGGCGGACTTGCTCGTTTGCATCGACGATCGACCGGATCGCGGATGTTGCGATACGTCTCCTGCCTCGGACACACGGGCCGACGCCGCGCCTCGGCTGGTCGATGGCGCCGACTGCAACTGCTGCGTGAGAGTCCACGTCGTTTCGAACGCGGCGGATGCGATGGTCCAGAAGGTCGATGCTGGTTGGTCGGTGGAATCCGTGGGTGCGCGTGATCACATTGCTCCGGTTACACGTCCCATCGCGTCCGTCGGCGGCGACGATCCCGGCAACCCACGACTCCCGTCGTTGCGTACGGTCGTTCTGCTGATCTGATCGACACACCGGCCTCTTCCCTGGCCGTTCCTCTCCAGCCCAGTCAAAGTCGGTTGCCTCGTCACGCCGCTTGGCGCGCGACGACACCCTCTGGACGGTGAGTCTCGCTGGGGCGGGTGCCACTCCCGTGGCCATCCCTTGAACCTGAACGAGTCTTGATGAGGTGTCGATCATGAAGAGTGAGAAACGAAGACGGTGTCGATGCATGGTTCCATTGCTCGTCGCCGGCGTGCTGCTGTTCCCCGCGTGCGGGCCGCCGGCCAACGACTCGTCGGAGCCCGTCGCGGAGACAGAGTCCGCAACGACCGATTCCGCGAAGGAGGGAGCGACCTGCGCGGCCCACGGCGCGCCCACGGAGCTGTGTTTCATCTGCGACGCCAGCCTCAGAGATCCCGGGCGGCTCTGGTGTCGCGAGCACGATCGCTACGAGGATCGATGTTGGCTTTGCCACCCCGAGCTGGAGGACAAGGACCGGTTGTGGTGCAAGGAGCATTCGCTCTACGAGGACGAGTGCTTTCTCTGCCACCCGGAGTTGCTCGAGGACCGATCCGGAAACGCGGGCGAGGAGACTGACACGGCTACGACAAGCACGTCCACGGGGGAGGTTCTGTTCTGCCGCGAGCACGGCGTGCTCGAGGCGGAGTGTGGAATCTGCCACCCGGACTTGCTGACCCAGCCGGGTCGTCGGGGAGTGAAGGTACGACTGGCTTCTCCGGAGTCCGCCGCACAGGCCGGAGTGGTGGCTCGACCGCCGGACGTCCTCGCGATGGACGCGGGGGTCGAGGGGTTCGCCGAGCTGACGTTCAACGAGAACAAGCTCGCGAAGATCACGTCGCTGGTCGGCGGCGTCGTCCGGAGCGTCGAGGTCGATCTGGGCAGCCGGGTCCAGCGTGGCGAGCTGCTGGCGACGATCACGTCCGAGGCGATCGGGGACGCGCAGGGCACCTACGTCCGGGCCCTGGCGGAGAAGGAACTCCGCCGCAAGACGTTCGAGCGACAACGTGAGCTGCTGGCCCAGCGCATCACTTCCGAGACGGAGTACGAGGAGGCGATGGCCGCCGCCGAGGTCGCGGTCGCCGGCGTGCGCCAGGCGCGTCAGCGACTGGTGGTGCTCGGGTTCGACGACTCGCAGATCGACGCGCTGGCAAGCCAGCAGACGATGAACGGCGTGCTCGAGCTGCGGGCCCCGTTCGACGGCGAGGTCGTCGACCGAGCGGCGGTTCAGGGTGAGGTCATCGATGCGGCCGACGTCCTGTTCACCGTGGCGGATCCGTCTGTGCTCTGGGCCAGGGTCAACCTGCCCGAGTCGCAGCTCGCCCACGTCCGCAAGGGGCAACGAGTCGAGCTGACCGTCGAGTCGCTTCCCGGGAGGTCGTTCAGCGGAACGCTGACGTGGATCTCGGCAACCGTCGACGAGAAGACCCGGATGGCCCGCGGTCGGGTCGAGGTCGCGAATCCCCAGCGACTGCTGAAGGCGCAGATGTTCGCGCGTGCGCGCATCTTGACGACGCGCTCGGACCGGGCCGTCGTCGTTCCATCCTCGGCGGTGCAGGACGTGACCGGGACCGCCATCGTGTTCGTCAAGGAGGCTGACGATCTGTTCGAGGCCAGGCCCGTGACGCTCGGCACCAAGCGCGACGGCCGGATCGAGATCACCGGCGGGCTCGATCCCGAGGAGTCCGTGGTCGTCGCCGGCGGGTTCGCCCTGAAGTCCCAGCTCCTCGTGTCCCGACTGGGCGCGGGCTGCGTCCACGACTGACCGGAAGGCAGTTCGAACCCTCATGCTCGACTCGATCATCCGCTTCTCGTTGCGCAACCGTCCGCTGGTCTGCCTCCTGTCCTTCGTTCTGGTCGCGTTCGGCGTCATCGCCCTGAGCCGCTTGCCGGTCGACGCGTTTCCCGACACGACGCCAGTGCAGGTGCAGATCAATACCGTCGCACCCTCGCTCAATCCGCTGGAGATCGAGCAGCAGATCACCCAGTTCGTGGAGCTTTCGATCGGCGGGCTGCCGGGCCTGCAAAACGTCCGCTCGGTGTCGAAGTTCGGCTTTTCGCAAGTGGTCGCCACCTTCGACGACTCGGTCAGCATCTACCTCGCACGCCAGTTGGTGAGCGAGCGCCTGGCGACAGTGGAGTTGCCGGCGGGCATCGACCGCCCCCGGCTCGGTCCGATCGCCACCGGTCTCGGCGAGGTGTTCCACTACCTGGTCACGTCGGACGATCCCGACCGCACGCTCACCGAGCTACGGGAATTGCACGACTGGATCGTCAAGCCGGAGTTGCTCAAGGTTCAGGGTGTCGCCGAGGTCAACTCATGGGGCGGATACGACAAACAGTTCCATGTCGTCGTTGAGCCGGAGCGACTGATCGCGTACGGGCTGACGTTCGACGACGTCTTCGAGGCCCTCCAGGCGAACAATCGCAACGTCGGCGGAGGGCGGGTCGTCACGAGCGGCGAGGCGATGCTCGTGCACGGCATCGGGCTGACCACGGACGTCGAGCAGATCGGCGGCATCGTCGTCGCGACCCACGACGGAACCCCGGTCCGGATCCGCGACCTTGGCCGCGTGGAGGTCGGCCACGAGATCCGGCGTGGCGCCGTGACGGCCGACGGAGCGGGGGAGAGCGTTCTGGGTCTCGGCTTCATGCTCATGGGCGAGAACAGCGACGTCGTCACCCGCGCGTTGGAGAGCCAGTTGGCTGCGGCGCAACGCGCCCTGCCGGAGGACGTGCGCCTCGAGGTGGTCTACGAGCGTACAAATCTGGTCGACAAGGTCATCCGGACCGTCGAGCACAACTTGCTGGCCGGCGCATTGCTGGTCATCGCGGTGCTGTTCGCATTCCTTGGCAATCTCCGCGCAGGCCTGATCGTTGCCCTGGCGATCCCGTTCTCGATGCTGTTCGCGGGGAGCCTGATGCTGGAAGCCGGGATCGCGGCCAGCCTGCTCAGTCTCGGCGCCATCGATTTCGGTCTGATCGTCGACAGCTCGGTCATCATGGTGGAGAACTGCGCGCGGCGGGCGTCCCGGCGCGGGGACAAGCCGTGGATGGAGGCCATCCGCGACGCGGCACTCGAGGTCCGCAAGCCGACGATGTTCGGCGAGCTGATCATCATGATCGTGTTTCTGCCGATCCTCACGCTGCAGGGCGTCGAGGGCAAGATGTTCCGGCCCATGGCGCTGACGATGATCTTCGCGCTGCTGGGATCCCTGATTCTGTCGCTCACGCTGATGCCGGTGCTTGCCAGCCTCGTCCTTCCTCGGCGGATCGAGGAGCGCGACCCGCGGCTGGTGCGTTGGGCTCACCGCGCCTACGAACCGATCCTCGACCTCGCGCTCCGCTTTCGCAAAGCGACCCTTGCCGGGGCAACCGTACTCGTCTTGTTGGCGGTCGGCGTCGCCTTTCGCACGGGTGGCGAGTTCCTGCCGAAGCTCGGGGAGGGGACCCTGGTCGTCAACGTCATCCGGCTTGCCGGGGTCGACGTGGACGAGGCCGTCGCATCGAACACACGCATCGAGCGGATGGTCCTCGAGGAGTTTCCTGGCGAGGTCCGACGGGTCTGGAGCCGTCTCGGAACCGCGGAGATTGCCACCGACCCGATGGGCATCGAGCTCACCGACATCTTCATGACACTCGAACCACGCCGGGAGTGGACGCGTGCCCGCACGCAGCAGGAGCTGGCCGCGGCGGTCGAGCGTTTCCTCCGGAACGTCCCCGGGATCAACGCGGTGCTCACCCAGCCGATCGAGATGCGGATGAACGAGATGATCGCAGGGATCCGATCCGACATCGGGATCAAGGTGTACGGCGACGACCTCGAGACCCTTCGGCGTCTGTCCGACGAGATCCAGGAGGTCTTGCTGGATACTCCCGGGGCCGGAGAGATCTCGGTGGAGCAGATCACGGGACAGCCGATGCTCGAAGTCGAGGTCGATACCGAGGCGATCGCCCGCTACGGGATTGCGACGCGGGACGTCCTGACCACCGTCGAAGCCGTCGGAAACCGTGTCGTCGGGGAGATCCGGGAGGGGCAGCGACGATTCCCGCTCGCGGTCCGCCTCCCGGAAGCCCAGCGGACGGATCGTGACGCGCTGGCCGCGACCCTGATCCCCACGGCCGCCGGGGCCATCGTGCGTCTCGACCAGGTCGCCGACGTGCGGCAGACGGAAGGCCCGTCGACGATCCAGCGCGAGTGGAGCCGGCGCCGCGT
>QJWC01000065.1 GCA_003235475.1 Acidimicrobiia bacterium
GCCCGTGGCTGCACGCGAGGCGCCTGACGTTCGTGGACCCGTTCATCGCGGAAGAGGTCGAGGTCGTCTCAGCCCTGCCGGATGATCTGGCAACTACGCTTCGCGATCTCGGCGAGCCCGATGTCGGGGAGGTCGACATCGACGAACTCGGATCGGGCGGAGGGGATCACGCGTGACCGTTCACTACGAGCGCCTTTCGAACCTCGATGCGAGCTTTCTCGCGCTCGAGTCGCGGTCGACGCACATGCACGTCGGTGCCGTGGCGGTCTTCGCTCCGGGGCCAACGACGTCCGACGATGGCGTGGACATCGGAACGCTCCGATCGCTCATCGCATCGCGGCTCGACCGGATTCCCCGGTATCGGCAGAGGCTCGCCACCGTCCCCGTGGAAGGCCACCCCGTATGGGTGGACGACGAGCAGTTCCACCTCGACTATCACGTCAGGCACATCGCGCTCCCGCACCCCGGCGGGGATGAGCAACTCAGGGAGTTCGTCGGAAGGAACATGTCCCAGCAGCTCGACCGAACGCGCCCGTTGTGGGAGCTGGCAGTGGTCGAGGGTCTCGAGAACGGTGGGTTCGCGATCGTCTCGAAGATTCACCACTGCATGATCGATGGAATCGCAGGTATCGATCTCATGGCGGTGTTGCTCGACTTCAGCCCCGACTTCGAGATCACGCCCGCTGAGGAGTGGGAGCCGCGTCCGGCCCCGAACGGCACGGAACTTGCGGTCAAGGAGATTTCCCGGTCGGTGTCGCGGGTTATTGCCAGCGTCAGCGACCTCTCCCAGCTCGGCGCGAACCTCGGCGAGGTCGTCGAGGAGTGGCGCCATCGTCTCAAGGCGGTGAGCGCATCCCTCTCATCCGGTTGGCTCGTCCCGACCGGATCGACGCCACTCAACGGCACCATCGGCCCAGCTCGATGGTTCGACTGGGTCGAGCTGCCCCTCGACGAGGTGAAAGCGATCAAGAACGCGCACGAGGCGACGGTCAACGATGTGATGCTCGCGATCGTCGCAGGCGCGGTCCGGTCCTACTTGATGGATGAGGGCGGGATGTCCGAGGCGGAGGTCGAGATGACCGAGTTCAGGATCATGGCCCCTGTGTCCGTGAGGACGAAGGATGAGCGGGGGACACTCGGCAACAAGGTTGCCATGTGGTTGATGGAGCTCCCGATTGGTGAGCGGGACCCAGGGTTGCGTATCCGGCACGTGCACGCCGCAACCAAGAACCTGAAGGAAACCGATCAGGCGCTCGGCGCATCGACGCTCGTCCAGGTGTCGACAGGCGCGCCCGCCACCTTGGTGTCGCTCGCAGCACGGCTCGCCGGTCGGGTGCGCCCGTTCAACATGACGGTGACGAATGTGCCGGGCCCCCAGTTCCCGATGTACATGGCTGGCAGCCAGATGCTCGCGACCTACCCGCTCGTGCCGCTCTGGCAGAGCCACGGAATCGGCATCGCGATGTTCAGCCTCAGCGGGAAGGTGAACATCGGCATCAACATGGACCGACAGGTGATCTCGGACCCGACGAGCTTCGGCGAACACATCCAGCGCGCCTTCAAGGAGCTCAAGGATGCAGACGTGCCCGATTCCGACGAGGAGCCGAAGTCTGAGACACCGCCGGTGAAGAAGGCGCCTCCGATGGGAACCCGGTAGCGGCGATCAACCGAAGAACGTCGCTGCCGTCCTGTAGAGGTGGTCGGGGACGCCGCGAATCCCGGCGGTGGCGACGCTGAGGGCCACCGGTTCGATCGTGGTGCCGCTGACTGATGTCATGACGCTCGTGTGGCCGTCGATCGCGAGGTCGGCAGCGGCAACTCCGAGCCTCGTTGCGAGGACGCGGTCGGAAGCAACCGGCGTGCCGCCTCGCTGTATGTGGCCGAGCACCGACACACGGGTCTCGAACTTGGTGCGCTCCTCGATTGCGGCAGCGACGCGGTACCCGACCCCGCCGAGGCGGTCGAACCCGAACGCGTCCTTCTTCGTCTCGACCGCATCCTGGCCCACCGGGGGGTCGATGCCCTCGGCGACCACGACGATCGAGTAGCGCCTGCCCGATTCGTGCCGGTGCCGGAGCGTCCCAGCGACCTCGTCGATGTCGTACTCGAACTCGGGAATCAGGATGTAGTCCGCCCCGCCAGCGATGCCGGCGTGCGTGGCGATCCATCCCTTGGTCCGGCCCATCACCTCGACCACGATGACGCGGTTGTGCGCCTCCGCCGTTGTCGCGAGGCGGTCGATCGCGTCGGTCGCGATCTGGACCGCCGTGGAGAACCCGAAAGTGATGTCCGTGCCCTCGATGTCGTTGTCGATCGTCTTCGGGACGCCGATCACAGGCATGCCTTCTTCAGACAGGCGCATGGCCGCCCGCAGGGTGCCGTCGCCGCCGATGATGACCAGGCGGTCGATGCCGTTCTTCGTGAGCGTGGGGCTGCACGACACGAGGCCCTCCGCGTGGACGTAGGGGTCCATGCGCGACGTGCCGAGGAAGGTGCCGCCCCTTCCGAGGATGCCGCGCACGGCGTCGCGATCGAGGGGGATGGTGCGGTCGTGGACGAGCCCCTCCCAACCGTCGAGGATCCCGACGACCTCGCTGCCGCGCTCGGTCGCACGCCCGACGACGCCGCGGATCACCGCGTTCAATCCGGGGCAGTCACCGCCTGCGGTCAGCACTCCAAGTACTCCCACCGGTCCTCCATGGTCGATGTGTGCGCCCGAGCGATGCCGCAGCACGGGGCGTGGCCGCCGTAAGATTAGGTCCACCTGCCGCGCGGCGGGGACCTTCTGGGCCAGTGATACACATCAGGGCGGGCGTGAAAGTGCGCACTGTCCGTGAGCATGCTTACATGCGTGTGATTCAACGATCGAGGTTCGGTTGGCTGACAGCTTCGCTCACCTCCATGTGCATACCGAATTCTCGATGCTCGACGGCGCCGCGCGCGTCAAGGATCTCGTCAAGGCGGTGCGGTCGGACGACCAGCCAGCCGTCGCGATCACGGACCACGGAGTGCTCTACGGCGTCGTCGACTTCGTCGAGGCCGCCAGGGCGGAGGGTGTCAAACCGATCATCGGCATCGAGGCGTACCTGACGCCGGGCAGCCGGTTCGACAGGCCCGCCCGACGCGACAACATCCGGTACCACTCGACGATCCTCGCAGAGTCCGAGGTCGGGTACCGCAACCTCATGAAGCTCGCGTCCCTCGCCTACACGGACGGCTACTACTACAAGCCGCGGATGGACGTCGACCTCCTGTCGAAGTACAGCGAGGGCCTGATCGCCACGACCGGATGCCTCGGCGGCCATGTGCCTCAGCTCCTCGGCGTCGACGACGGACTCGACGACGACCAGAAGGGCCAGGAGCGCGACTTCGAGGGAGCGCTCAAGGCAGCGTCGATGTACCAGGACATCTTCGGGCGAGACAACTTCTTCGTCGAGATCCAGGACCACGGGATTCCGGCGCAGCGGCGGATCATGCCCGACCTGATCGAGATCGCCAAGCGCATCGATGCGCCACTCCTCGCCGCGAACGACTCGCACTACACGCGCGCAGACGAGGCGGACGCGCACGACGCCCTGCTGTGTATCCAGACCGGCTCGTCGAAGTCGGACGAGAACCGCTTCAGGCTCAACGGCCACGAGTTCTATGTGAAGTCCTCGGCTCAGATGCGGGCACTGTTCCCCGACGCCGACTACCCGGGCGCATGCGACAACACGCTGTGGGTTGCCGAGCGGGCGTCCGTGGACATCGAATTCGGGAACATCCTCCTCCCGCACTTCCCGGTCCCGGACGGGTATTCCGAAGAGACCTACCTCAGGCACCTCGTCATGGAGGGGGCAGCAGCGCGTTACGGCACGCTGACCGACGACGTGAAGGATCGGATCGACTACGAGCTCGGCGTCATCGCCGACATGGGGTTCAACGCCTACTTCCTGATCGTGTGGGACCTGATGGCCTACGCCCACGGCCAGGGCATCAGGACCGGGCCTGGCCGCGGGTCGGCCGCTGGCTCGATCGTGGCGTACTGCCTGAGGATCACCGACCTCGACCCGCTCGAGTACGGCCTCATCTTCGAACGGTTCCTGAACCCCGGGCGCAGGGAGATGCCCGATATCGACATGGACTTCGACGAGCGGTACCGCGCCGACGTCATCCGGTATTCCGCCGAGAAGTACGGGTCGGATCACGTTGCGCAGATCATCACCTTCTCGACGATCAAGGGCAAGCAGGCGATCAGGGACGCCGCGCGGGTGCTCGACTACCCGTACTCGGCCGGCGACCAGCTCGCCAAGGCGATGCCCCCGGCCATCCTCGGCAAGGACGCGACGATCACACAGTGCTTGACACCACCGGGCCCCGACGCCTCGAAGGAGGACAGGGATTACTACGCAGCTGCGTCCGGCCTGCGCGAGCTGATCGAAACGATGGACGGCGCGCAGGAGATCATCGACACCGCTCGGGGCATCGAGGGGCTTCGACGACAGGACTCGATCCACGCGGCGGCGGTTGTCATCTCTCCAGAGCCCCTCACGAACATCGTGCCCACGCAGCAGAAGGGCGCGGACGCCGAGGTCGTCACGCAGTACGAGATGCACGGGGTCGAGGCGTTGGGCCTGCTGAAGATGGACTTCCTCGGACTCCGGAACCTGTCGACGATCGAGCGAGCCCTCGACCTCATCGAAGCGAACACCGGCGAACGGCCGGACATCGACAACGTGCCCCTCGACGACGAGGACGTGTTCGACCTGTTCCGGCGTGGCGACACGATGGGCGTCTTCCAGTTCGAGGGCGGGCCCATGCGGGCGCTGATGCGCAATCTCGGCCCTGACCGGTTCGAGCACCTCATCACGCTCAATGCCCTGTACCGGCCCGGTCCGCTCGGTGCCGGCATGCACATCGAGTACGCCGACCGGAAGAACGGCAAGGCAGCCGTGACGTACCCGCACCCGGATCTCGAGCCGATCCTCGCCGACACCTACGGCATCATCGCCTATCAGGAACAGGTGATGCAGACGGCCGAGCGCATCGCTGGGTTCTCGATGATCGATGCGGACGGCCTCCGCAAGGCGATGGGCAAGAAGATCCCCTCGGTCATGAAGCAGCAGCAGAAGAAATTCGTCGCTGGCTGCGTCGCGAACGGGTACACGAACGATCTCGCGCAGGACCTCTTCGGGTTCATCGAGCACTTCGCCGGTTACGGCTTCAACAAGAGCCATTCGGCGGCCTACGCATACATCGCGTATCAGACCGCGTGGCTCAAG
>QJWC01000097.1 GCA_003235475.1 Acidimicrobiia bacterium
GACGACCTGCTCGAAGCAGTGGCGGAGGACGCGGAGGCACAGGACACCCTGGCGCGAGCCGAAGGAACCATGACCCTGGTGTTCACGGATGTGGTCGACTCGACGCCCATCGCCGAGAAGATGGGCGATCAGGCGTGGGTTTCACTGATGAAGGAGCACGAGTCCGACATTCGCCAGATCACCTCCCGCCACGGCGGCGCGGTGGTCAAGATGATCGGGGACGGCTCCATGCTCGCATTCGAGTCTGCGCGAGCCGCCATCAGGGCGTCGTTGGACCTCGAGTCGGCAGCGGCCGACCTGGCGTTCGAGATCCGGATCGGCATCCACGCCGGGGAGGTCGTCAGAACCGACAACGACCTCCTCGGAACCACGGTCAACAAGGCGGCGCGCGTCGCCTCGGTCGCGACTGGGGGCCAGGTGCTGATCTCGTCCTTGGTTGCGGAGCTTGCCGGAAGGATGGAAGGCGTCGTGGTCGGCGCACCGGAGACGGTGGCTCTCAAGGGCTTGTCGGGTGTTCACACGGTGATGAACGTCAGTCGGACTACATCGACAGCAGGGGCGTAGTCGCCCTACCGCGCGACCCGACCACTCTGCGTGTCTGCAATGAGCCTCACGACCCATAGTGGACCGTGTCCCGCCCTCGTAGTATCAAACCATGATTGATCGGGCCAGATATTCCGTCATTCGCGCATACGCATCAGTGCAGGCATTCGTCCACTCTGAGCGCGGTGCGAGCATGGTTGAGTACGCACTGTTGATCGCACTCATCGCGATGGTCGCCGTCATCGCGGTCACCGCGGTCGGCAATGCGCTGGAAACCCGCTACGACTCGATCGCCACCTCGGTGTCCAACGCCTAGCGGCGTCAATCGGCTGCCGAATCGAATCCTGTGGGATCCAGATCCTGCAACTCCTCTCTTGCGCGCTCGAGGTCATCGCTTCGAACCATCACCCTTGCACCGCTGCCGAGCGGTGTGAGTGACGGAAACGCCCCGCCGGCGTCGTCCGAAACAACGTGGGCGTCGACGCCAACCGATTCCAGATGCGCCCTTGCGACCTGGGCGGCGAATTCTGAGTCGTACGATGCCACCACGGCGAGCTCATCCATGCCCCCGAGGCTACCGGTAGCATCGCCTACGCCATGCGAGTCCACGAGTTGCTTTCTGCCATCGACGAGCGATACCCGCTCAGGAACGCGCTCGAGTGGGATCCGGTGGGGCTCCAGATCGGCGACCCGATGGCAGACGTGGGTTCGGTCGGGGTCTGCCACGAGGTCACCGACACGGTCGTATCGATGGCGGCGGACGCGGGCATCGACACGGTCGTCACCTATCACCCCCTGCTGTTCCAGCCTTCGAGTTCGCTCGTCGCCGGTCCGACGCCCCAGGGACGGGCGCTCGCCCTCGCAGCTGCGGGTATCGCGGTCATCGTTGTGCATACGGCGCTCGACGCCGGATCGCCGGGCTCAGGCGACCTCTTCCTGAACGAACTCGGGCTGTCGACACACGATCGCTTTCCGATCGAAGGTGAGCCGATGGAGAGCGCGATAGGCAGGATCGCCATCTCGGAGGCAGCCATTCCAAGCACCGAGCTCATAGAGGCGGTCAGTGCCGTTGCTGGTGGTCCGGTCAGGGTGACACCGGGTCCGGAGTCGGTGCTGCGGATCGCGGTGATTCCGGGTTCAGGGGGGAGCGCCGTGCCCGAGGTCATCGGCCTCGCAGACGCCCTCATCACCGGCGACGTCTCACATCACAAGGCTGGCATTGCTGTATCGCACGGCCTGATGGTGGTGGACGCCGGCCACATCGGCAGCGAACGAGCCGGCGTACAGGGGCTGTACTCTGCCGTTGCTGAAGATGTGCAGGGCGCCGTCTTCCTCGATGACGACCCCACCCCCTGGGAGGGATGAGTGGAACAGCTCAAGAGCCTGGCCGACTTGCTCGATCTGCATGACATCGATCTCGCAATCGACCGCCTCCTCGACGAGCGAAGCTCACTTCCGGAGCTCGAAAAGTACAAGGTCGCCCACGGCGAGGTGGAGCGAATCTCCCAGGCGCTCAAGGACGCCGAGGACGCGTCCAAGTCGGCGAGTCAGGCGCTCCACAAGACGAACGGCGAGCTCGAGATCATGGCTGAACGGGCGGCATCCGAACAGAACCGACTGTATGCAGGCGGGATGTCCGCTCGCGATGCCGACTACCTCCGCCGCGAGGTCGAGATGCTCTACAACAAGGTTTCGGCGATGGAGGACGATGTGCTCCGGTTCATGGAGGACAAGGAATCATCCGATGCCAGGGTGGCCGAACTGACCTCCGAACTCGCCGCAGCAACAACACTGAAGGACGAGCTCGCCGCTGCCATCCAGGACCAATGGCGTGTGATCGACAAACAGATAGCGACCAAGGAGGAGCGCAAATCCGCGGCAGCGTCCCTGGTCGACGAGTACTACATGGACATCTACGACGGGCTACGCAAGGGGAAGAAGGGGAGGGTCGTGGGGCGTCTGACGGACGGGATCTGCGGGTCGTGCCACCTCCAGCTCTCAGCAGCGGAGGTCTCGCGTGTCTCCAAGGACGATCCTCCACGGTGCATCCACTGCCGGTCCATCCTCGTCATCTGACATGCTCTTCTGGCATGTCGGTGCCACGACGGCCTTCATCCGTTACGCGTTCCGTGATCCCGCGATGGACCTCAGGTTCCTGGCGCTCGGCGCCGTCCTTCCGGACCTGATCGACCTCCCGATCGGCATCGTGTCCTGGGACCGGTTCGGTTCCGTGCGTCTCGCCTCTCACTCGATCCTGTTCGGTGCTCTCTTGCTCATTGCAGTACTCGCGCTCACCCGAAGGGGGAGAAGGCGCAAGCAGTGGATGATGGTTTCGGTGGGAGTGATGCTCCATCTCGTGCTCGACGCGATGTGGAACCAACCAGAGACGCTGTGGTGGCCCTTCCTCGGATCAGATTTCACGGGGACCCTGTTCCCGACGTACGGAGCGTATGTCCGGGACCTGGTGACGAACCCACTGCTGTGGGCTGGGGAGGTCGTCGGTGCGGCGTATCTGGTGCGATTGGCACGGGCCTCTGGACTTGCCAGCGGCGATGCGCGCAAGACGTTCCTGAGGACGGGGGCGGTGTCAGCCCCGATCGGCCGCGGCTGAACGCGACGGCCGCAGCGTCCACGCCCGCCTCATCATTCGGATGGCGAGCACGACGAGGAGGATGGCGAAGGCGCGCTTGAGGGTTCGTTCGTCGAGCTCGTAGGCGACCTGGGCTCCGATCACCGCTCCGATGATCCCCGTGATTCCGACGGCGATGGTGATGCCCCAGTCGATGCGACCTGCCCTGATGTGCCCCACCGCGGCGACGATCGCCGTGGGAACGATGATCGCGAGGGACGTCCCCTGGGCATCGAGCTGCGAGAACCCGAAGATGGACACCAGTGCCGGCACGAAGATGATGCCGCCCCCGATCCCGAGTGCCGCGGCGAGCGCTCCGGCGACGAGCCCGACGAGGATGAGGGCCACGACCTCCATCAGAACCACATCCGAACGGCGGCAATGACCATGACGATCGACAGCGTTCCGGCGAGGAACCATTCAGGCACCTTCTCGAGATGCCGTGCGCCGAGATACGCACCGATGGCCGCGCCCACGAACACGATTGCGGCTGTACCGAGGTCCACGGATCCGCGAGCGCCGAACGTCAGGCCAGCAGCGGCCGCGGAGAGGACGTTCGTGGTCGTCGACACGCCAGCCGCGACGTACTGGCCGAGCCCGACGATGAACACGAGCCCCGGCATCTTGACGACACCGCCCCCGATGCCGAGGAGTCCCGCGATGAAGCCCGAGAAGAGGCCGACGAATCCGGCGCTGATCCACTTCGCACGCATTCGGGCGACGCTAGCGCAAGCCGGTTGGGAAGGTCCGCCGGTACAGTTTCGCCGTGCTCCGCCCAACCGTCCTCCTTTGTGTGATCGCGTGTGTCGCTGCGTCGTGCTCGAGCGGCGAACCTGAACTCACGGGTTATGAGAACCCGGAACGTGCCGTCGTGTCGTGGTTCGAGGCGATCGACGCCGGTGACACGGCACAAGCCACCAGGGCCGTCGACGAGGACACCCTCGCCATCATCCTGAGCATCGAGAACGACCTCGACGACGCGACCACAGCGAGGTTCCTCACCGAGGGCATCCCCCTGGGGACCCAAGCGTCGTACTGGGCGTCGTTTGCCGATGGCTTCAACGAGTTCGCGTCGCGCACCATCTCGACCATCACGGTGGGGGAGGCCAAGGAATTCGAGGCCGAGGGAATGACATTCGCCAGGGTCCCGATTTCCGGCGGTCCGAGCGCGCAATCGGTCGTCTACGCCCGCATGCGAGAAGACGGAACCTGGCAGGTGGACATGATCGCGACGCTGGCAGACGGATTTGCCTCGCTGCTCTCGTCCAACTTCGGACGGCTGTCGAACACCGAGGACGGAGCGGTGATCGCCGGTGCGTACACGACCGTCGTTGCCCCTGGTCTGTGGGCGGCGGTATCCGACGGCCAATTCGGTGACGACTTCAACCGGGTCGCGCTCGCCCTTCTCGGCGACATCGAGGGCTAGGGCTACCCGAGCGCTCGCAGCTGCGGAAGCACGTCGGCCCCGAGCATCGCGATCGTCTCCGGCTGATTCACCGAGGTCGTCTGGATGGTGACGACGTCCGCCCCCACATCCGTGATGAGCGGCGCATACGCCTCGACGTACTCGTCCGGGGACCACACGGTGGTGTACTTGTCGAGAATCTCTTCGCGGGGCATTTCGTCTGCCCTCTTCCTGAGGTCCATCGGGTCGACGGCCTCCAGCCGGCCAGGAGCGCGGAGGCCGCGCCACGCGCCGAGGGTCTGCCAGGCCTCTTCATGATGCTCGGCGCGAATCGTCCATCGGGACGCGAGCACGATCGGTGCCGACCGTCCAGCCTCGCTGGCCGCCTTGCGGGCGGGGTCGATCACCCGCTCGAATGTCACGGCAGGGTCCTTGACCGATGTGATCACCCCGTCGGCCTTCGTCGCTGCGAGGGCCGCGGACTTGGGACCTCCTGCCGCCATGTAGATGGGCACATGGTGGGTGGGCGGGCTGTACAGCTTCGCCCGGTCCGTCGTGTAGTACTCGCCTTCGAACGTCAGCTTCTCGCCATCGAGCAGCCTGCGCATGATCTCCAGTGCCTCCGACATGCGAGCTGCTCGCTCCGCGTAGTCTGGGAACTGGTAGCCGAGAGGGCCTTCGTTGAGGTTCTCTCCCGTTCCGACTCCGAGCCTGAAGCGCCCGGCGCTGAGACGGTCGAGCGTTGCGGCGGCTTGGGCGACCACCGCTGGGTGATACCTCCACAGGGGAGTCGTGACGCCCGTGATGAGCCGGATGGTCTTCGTGACCTGGGCCATCGCGGCGAGCGTCGCGTACGCGAACCCCGACGCTCCGAGATCGTCGACCCACGGATGAAAGTGCTCGGAAACCAGAAGCGCGTCGAATCCCGCCTCCTCGGCGAGCACCGCATGGCGCACCAGCTCTTCAGGGTGGAACTGCTCGTGGCCGCAGAAATACGCGAGTTCGGTCACCGATGGTCTCCGATGTCTTGGGTGACGCAGGCTAGATGTGCGCGGTTCCGTCGTCTGCAGCCGTCAAAAATGTCGAAATCCTTGGGAAACCCTTTCCGACTCGCGAAAGTCATACGTGTACGGGCGGCCGAAAGTGGAGGAATCACCCATGCCGATGTACACGAGAAAACTGGTAGCTGAGCTACTTGGGACCTATGTCCTGTTGTTGTTCGGTGGTTTCGCGATCTTCGCTGCCACCAACCCGGCAGGTCCGCAGGGGACGAGTGTTCTGGTCATTGCCTTCGGGTTTGGCCTTGCACTCCTCGTCGGGCTGTACGCCTTCGGTGAGGTATCCGGAGGCCACTTCAATCCGGCGGTGAGCCTTGGAGCACTGATCGACAAGCGGATCGACGTGAGCACGTTCGTTTCCTACGTCATCGCGCAGTTCGCAGGCGCCGCCCTCGCAGGTTGGTCCCTCGTCTACGCGATCTCGTCGGATTTCGTCGCGACCACCGCGACGGTCCCGAATGCGGCGCTCGCGGTCGCCGACTGGGATGCGTTCCTGCTCGAGGTCGTCGCAACCGCGTTCTTCGTGGCTGTGATCCTCAAGGTCACCATGTCGGACATGTTCGGCAAGACGGCGTTCCTGGGGATCTCCCTGACGCTTGTCGCGATCCACATCGCACTCGTTCCGCTCACCGGCTCTTCGGTGAACCCGGCTCGAAGCTTCGGCTCAGCGCTTGCAGGTGGTGAGTGGACGTCCTTCTGGGTCTACCTGATTGGCCCGCTCGTCGGTGCCTTCATCGGGTGGGCGTTCTACAAGCTCGTGACGCTCGACGAATCAGACATGGCGTAGAACCAAACGATCAACCAAGTTGATGAGGGAGGGCCCGCGGGCCCTCCCTCTCGTTGTGCGAGTCGGCGTATAAGCCGGATCCTGTCGTGGACGATCATCTATCTGGGATCGCCGTTACCGGACGACCTCGAGCGACCTACCCGGAACCATTGGACGGGCCGTCCCGTTCCTGCTTGGTCTTGCTCCTGACGGGGTTTACCGAGCCGCACCGATCACTCGATGCGCTGGTGGGCTCTTACCCCACCGTTTCACCCTTGCCTGTGCCCGAAGGCCATCGGCGGTCTGCTCTCTGATGCACTTTCCGTCGGGTTGCCCCGCCTGGGTGTTACCCAGCGTCATGCCCTGCGGAGTCCGGACTTTCCTCGACCACGATGTGGCCGCGATCGTCTCCCCGGCTCGCATCGGAAAGGTACCTCACACCGGCGGAATCTGCTCAGGATTTCTCACGCCTGCTGCGTTCCGCCAACCACCCGCCGATCGAACCAGCACCGACGGCGATGAGTCCGAAGAGCATGATCGCCACACCGGGCACCTCTGCGCCCGAAGAAACGGAAACGGTTGCGAGTGCGAAGTACAAGACGAGTGCGGCGAGGGAGCCCGCCGGGATGCGGTTGGTCAGCGACAGTCGTCCGGCGACGAAACCCGCGATGACGAACGACGCCACCTGGACGGCTGCCAAAAGCGCCGTCGGCCCGCCAATCGCTGCGGCGATGACGAACAAGGCGAGGCCTCCGAGGATGCCCGCGCCTGCACCGAAGAGGATGCCCATCCAGTTGAGGGTGCGAAGCACGTCTGTCCGCCTTTCCGCCGGGCGAGTGTAGAGATGAGAGTTCCCTGAGAAGGACCCCGGAAGCGGAACCGGCCTCTCGCGGCGCCACGTCCAAGTGGCACGAAAAGGAGAGATGGTTCCCCATGACCGACAACATCACACTCGACATCCTCACCCGCGACCCGTCAGACGAGCGGCCCTGGGCTGCCTTCGCGGCATGCGTCGGCGAGTTCGGACCGAAATTCTTCCCACAGACGCGCGCCGACGAGAGGATCGCGATCGCGATCTGCCGTACCTGCCCAGTCCAGCAGGAATGCCTCGATCACGCGATCGAGTCGAACGAGCGCCACGGCGTCTGGGGCGGAACGACCGAGCGGGAGCGCCGGGCACTCCTCATGGGTTCGTAGCTCCTCAGACGCTCCGCTCTCGCATCACGGAGCCGACGTCGATGTGGCGGATGCGCCTGATACTCGGGATCAGGCTCAAGAACCCGACGACGAACATCGATACCGCGGCGAGCACATACGTGAGGGGGCTGATGATCAGGTCGAACGCGAACATGTCGGAGCTGAACGACGCCATCATCTCGGCCGCGACGATCGTGCCGAGCACCAAACCAGGGATGAGGCCGACTGCTGCCAGGAGCAGGTTCTCGCTCGACACGAGCCGCCCGATGGTTCGGTCCGACATGCCGTTCGCTTTCAGGGTTGCGAATTCGGAGGACCGTTCCGCGACGTTCACCGAAATCGTGCTGAACATGAGGGCGAACGCCATCAGGCCACCGAACATCAGCATGATGCCAACGAACGCGTAGAGCAGCACGAGGGACTGGTTGAGCAGGTCCACGAATGTCCTTGTGTCTTGCACGAGTACGACTCCCGGAACCCCCCGAAGGGCATCCACCGTGGCTGTGCGGTCGGCCTCGCTACCCGTCTGCACGTACAGGTTCGTCACGCGAGGACCCGCAACCACGGTGACCGCGTCAGGCACGCCGGCAGCCTCGAGTGTGCGCACGAGCGTGTCGGTGCGCATGTACAGCGGCGTTCCTATTGGCTCGTCGACGAACTCGACGACTTTGACGCTGGCGGTGACGCCGAGCGATGGAAAGCTGACGGCGACGTTCTGGCCCTCATCGATTCCGAGCAGGTCTCGCAAGGCGCTGCCCGCCAGCATCCCTTCGTCAGGAAGCGAACCTGAGGGATTCGTCCAACCGTGCATCGCCGTTGCGGGGTCGAATCCGGTGACAGACGTCGCGTACGAGCGGCCGTTCGCAGACACCGACGCACCCACATTCGCAACCGACTCGGCCGTGATGACGTTCGGAACGGCGAGCACGGCGCTGGTCGACTCGACCGTCACGGGGGTGTCCGTTACGACAATGGCGTCCTGCAGGCTGATCTGCGTGGTTTCACGGTCGACCACGGTCACAATCGTGTCGATCATCCCCGCGGACGCAAGCACCAACACGAGCGCGAGCACCACCCCGGCAACCGTTGAGATGGAGCGAGCGCGTGCCCTCCCGATTCCCCTCATCGTCATGCGCCACCGGACTGGCAGCCGTGTGAGGGGCGGGACCAGTCGTTCTGCAAGCGAAGCCCTTCCTCGGAGCGTTGCGCTGGTGCCCCGCATTGCTTCGGCGGGCGCGATCCGGTACGCGGCACGAGCAGGCAGATACGCCGCGAGACCACCTGCGATCGGGCCGAAGGCGATGCCGATGGCAAGGGTCAACGCTCGGATCTGCACGACGGTGTCAGGGATGTCGAGCAGGGACGTGTACAGCGATGTCATCATCGCCCCCAGCACCACGCCGACCACCGAGCCCAGGACCGCGCCCACGAGACCCACGATGAGCCCATACCCCACGTAGTGGCGTCGTACCGTCTTTGCCGTCAGTCCTGAGGCTCGCAGTGTCCCGATAGTCGATCGCTGCGTCTGCACGATCCGCGTCAAGAGCACGTACACCGTCAGCCCGGCCGCGAGCAGGAACATGAACGGAAAGGCAATCGCCATTTCTCGGAATCCTTCGACGTCGAGCGACAGAGTCGCGTTCGACGGCTGGTCGACCTGCGTCTGGATATCAGTGGCACCCGACTCCCGCGCAACCGAAGTGACCTCGGCGTCGGTCGCAGCAACGTCGGTGTCTGGTTCGTAGAGGACCAGCGTCTGTTCCACGATGTCCGAGTCAGGGAGGGCGGCGAGCAAGTTCTCGGAGGCGAACAGGACACCGAACTGGTCACCCGTGACGAACACCTCCTGGCGCGACTTCGCAACCCATATGTACTCCGCAGACGCTGCGACACCGATCACGTGCAGCTCGACTGTCCCAGAAGGCGACAACACTTCGACCTGGTCGCCGGATCTGAGGGAGAAGGTCCTCGCGAGGTGCGCCTCGACGACGACTGCGTGACCCTCTCTCGGGTCGAGGTACGTCCCGTCCGTGACGTCGATGCGATTGACGGCTGGCTGTGCGTCTGGCGGCATCCCGATGAATCGACCCTCGAGCGTCCTTCCGTCGATTCGGATCGGCAGGTCGGCTTGGCGGCGCACCTCGACTGCTGCGACGCCTGGCAGGCTCGCGAGCCTTGGGGCCATGTCGCCGGTGCCGCCCGTGATCGTCATGTCCGCGAGTGCGAGCCTGTCGTATGTCTCGAGGTACGACTCCTTGAGATTGAGGTATGAGTCGTACGTCGATGCGAACATCATCACCCCGATCAGGATCGTGAGCGTGGCGGCAAGGAACGGCCAACGACTCCGCGCGAGGTCGCGGCGGCGTTTGACGCCGAGGGTGCTCATCCGAAGATCTGGGCGGGAGTCTTCGGGTCGGCGTTGACCCTGTCGCCGACGATCTTCCCGTCGGTGAGGGAGAGCACGCGATCAGCCATCTCGGCGATCCTCGGGTTGTGCGTGACGAGGAAGACCGTTCGTTCGCCATCCGAGGTTGCCTCGTGGAGTAGGTCCAGAATCACGACGCCCTGTTCGACGCTGAGCGCACCGGTTGGTTCATCGCACAGCAGGAGGGGTGGGTTCTTCACGAGACCACGCGCCACAGCAACACGCTGCTGCTGACCACCCGAGAGCTGACTCGGGAAGTGGTTGGCGCGGTCGCCGAGGCCGACGGCGACCAGGACGCGGTCAGCCCTTTCGTCCGCGTGTTCTCCCGTGATCTCAGCGATGAGGGCCACGTTTTCGTGGGCCGTCAGTGTCGGGACGAGGTTGTACAGCTGGAACACAAAGCCGAGAGCCGACCGACGGTACTCGGTGCGCTCCTTGTCATCCATGCCGCCGAGTTCGACGCCGTTGACCTTCAGGCTGCCGGAAGTCGGGCCCTCGAGCGCACCGATCTGATTCATGAGCGTGGTCTTGCCGGAACCCGACGCACCGAGCAGGACGACGAACTCACCGCGTTGCACCTCGAATGTGACGCTGTCGAGCGCCACGGTTTCCGTGGCGCCGGTGCCGTACACCTTCCGCAAACCCTTCGCCTCGATGACCAGATCCGGCACGGTGCTCCTCCCGATGCACCGGCCATCGTACTTCCGCGCCGGGGCTGGTTGGCTGCATCAAGGGCATAATGTCGTTCCATGGACGCGTTCAATTGGCCGGCGGCCCTGGGCCGCATCATCGAGGGCTCGGACCTCGACCGCGACACCGCGAGGGCGGCAATGGCGGAGATCATGGAGGGGCGCGCGACCCCCGCACAGATCTCGGCGCTGATCGTGGGGCTGCGCACGAAAGGCGAGGCCGCGTCCGAGATGGCTGGCCTCGTGGATGCGATGATGGAAGCGGCCGTCCGGATCGACATACCCGACAGTGTCGACATCGTCGGCACGGGCGGTGACGGGTACGGCACGTTCAACATCTCTACGACAGCAGCGTTCATCGCCGCGGGAGCGGGCGTTCGTGTGGCAAAGCACGGGAACCGCGCCGCGTCATCGCCGACCGGCTCGGCCGACCTCCTCGCGGCCCTCGGGTTCGATCTCGAATTGGGACCTGAACAGGTCAAACAGATGGTTGACGAAACGGGCTTCGGGTTCTTCTTCGCGCCCCGATTCCACCCAGCCATGCGCCACGCAGGCCCCATCCGCACGGAGATCGGCGTCCGCACGGTGTTCAACTTCCTCGGACCGCTGTGCAACCCCGGCGGCGCACGCATGTCGGTCGGCGTGTCGGATCCACGGATGGCCAGGCTCATGATCGATGTCCTTGCGGCGCGCGGGGTCGATCGCGCGTTCGTCTTCTATGGCGAGGAGGGGCTCGACGAGCTCTCGACGGCCGGCGCTTCGCGGATCTATCGCCTGGTCGACGGCGAGGTCACGGAGGCCGAGTTCACACCAGAGGACTTCGGGATAGGCCGCTCACCGATCGACGCTCTGTCCGGCGGAGATGCCGATGAGAACGTCGCGATAACGAGGGCCGTCCTCGGCGGCGAGTCAGGACCGCGCCGTGATGCCGCCCTCATCAACGCCGCACCGGCCATCGTGCTCGCGGGACTCGCGGATGGGTTCGTCGAAGCCGTTTCGAAGGCTTCCGAGAGCATCGACTCCGGTGCTGCGGCCGAGCGTCTCACAGCGGCCGCGACATTGAGCGCGCAGCTCGGCACCGTGACGCCGACCTAATCGGGGGCGACTCCTACCTTTCGAAGATGCGTCGCAGCATCCTCGCCCTTCTGATGTCGGTCACCGTCGTCGCGGCCGCGTGCACGGCCGGTCCGGGCGAGACGGGTTCCCCCGACCAACCGTCGATCACGACAACGTCTCCGTCGCGGGCTGACGCACCCACCACTTCCGACTCCGTCGGGCAATCCAAGTCACCATCTGACACGGCGGAAGTGACCACGGACACACGGCCCCTCCCGGAAGGCGAACCTGCCCTCGACTTCACCCTTGCCATCGGGGCGGACCAGACCGAGCAGTTCATGTTGTCCCAGGAGGTGAAGCCGGTCTTCATGGTCTTCTGGGCAGAGTGGTGAACGGTCTGCAAACGGGAGTTGCCCGTTATCGACAGAGTTGCGAACGACTACCTGGATGATGTGACATTCCTCGCGGTCGCAGGGCGCGGGTCGCTCGAGCGAACCGCTGAGGTCGCTGAGGGGCTGTTCTCGGACAACCTGACCTGGGGTCTCGACGACAGCATCTGGGCCCTCTACGGCGTCCCCGGCCAACCCGCAGCGGTGCTCATCACGCGTGGCGTCGTCGTCGACCTGTGGTTCGGCGAGACGACCGAACCCTTCCTCCGCGAACGGCTCGATCGTCTCGTCTCACTCGGCTGACCTGAGCCGAGCCCATCCGAATCCGAGGACGAATATCCCGGCAATGACGCCGATTGCATAGAAGGTGATCGGCGCTGATCCGAGGGAGACGCGCATCGGCTCGGTTGCGAGCCGCGTGCCGGCTGCCACGACGAGCGCCGTACCCGTCACCGCGAGGGGCCACGGTCGCCCGTGCTGTTTCCACAGCGCGAGCGCGGCTGCGGAGGCCGCCATGGTGATTGCGGCGTACAGCTCGACCGGGTGCCGCGTGACGACGCTGCCCGAAAGCGCGTACGCCCACGGAAGCGTTGATCCCGTTCCGAGGCAGCTCGATGTTGCGACGCATCCGCCGTGCCATCCGGCAAGAGCCGCGAGTCCCGCGGGTGCGATGGCATCTGCGGCGTTGACGAGATCCGCACGCGCAAGCCATGCAAAGGCTGCGAGGCCCCCGAGGACCGCCACCTCGGTTGAAACGCCGCTGCGGATGAGGATCACCTGACCCGGGTTCGTGACCGGGTTGACACCGACGAGCACCATCGCAGCGATCCGTCCCGCTGCAAGTCCCACGATCGCCGACATCAGGCCGGTGTCCCATAGGTCGAGGGCACAGCCAGCAGCGTTCCCGCGCTTTGCCTCCCACCGCAGCACCAGCCAGAACGCGGCGCCGGAGATCGCCGCGGCTGCGAGGAGTGAGAACTCCATCAGCGGCTGATCTCGTCGAGCCCGATTGCGAGCGCGGGCTCGTCGATGATGCCGAAGTGGAGGCTCGCGAGCTCTCCGTGGGGTCGATAGAAGAACGTGACAGGGACGCCGTTCGTGGCACCGAGGTCGATCGGGATCCGTCCAGAACGGTCCGAGTAGTGGTCCATCTGCGCCTCGGACAGATATGTGGCGATGAACTCACGGGCAGCGTTCGGGTCGTCTCGCACGTTGAGCCCGATGAACCGAACCTCCGGGCGCGCCGTGCTCGCCGATGCGATCAGGGATGCCTCGGTTCGGCACGGGTGACACCATGACGCCCAGACGTTGACGACCACCGGCACCGTCGAAGCCTCGAGCTGTGCGACCAACGCTTCGGTTGAGGTGGGCTCGGGCGCAGGTGGCAGGGGCCCCGCGGGCGCCGAGGTGCATGCTGAGGCCACGAGCGCAACCGAAGCTGCTGCAACGAGGTATCGGATGAGCAGGGTGGACCGCACGCCGCTATCCGGCTGGAACGAAAGGCATCACCTCGGAGGCGAGCTGTTCGGCGATCTCGACCTGACGGGTGTGGGACAGATCTGGGAAGTAGCTCCGGGCAACCCACTCGACCGGCACGCCGAGTTGATCACGCAGCACGCCGAGTCGGTCGACGATCTCTTGCGAGGAGCCACCGATGATCCGCTTCCGCAGCCGCTCGTGCATGCCCTCGGGGATCGGCGGTGTCGAGGCAACGCCCGACCGGCTGGCCGACGCCTCCATGTCCGAGTACTTCCAGCTCATGTGCCACATCGAGTGAAGGATGTCATCGGTGTTCCCCGGATACATGACGCTGTAGTAGATCCAGCGGAACGACGCCGGATCCTTGCCGACGCGTTCCATTTCCTCCTGGGCGACCTTCACCTGGGCGACGAACCGCTCAGGAGACGCGTTGGAGAAGAAGCCGTCGGCGAACTGCGCCGCGCGTTTCACGGCGGCATCGACGCCCCCGCCGACCACCACCGGAATGTGGTCCGCAGGCGCTGGCCTGACCGCAATCCGCGGGTACGAGTACACGTCACCGCGCCAATCGAAGGGGTCGCCCGTCCAAGCCTTTGGAAGGATCTCGAGGATCTCCGTCATCGCCTTGCCGCGGAGCGACATGTCCGCGCCAAGGGCGTCGAACTCGATTCCCGACCAACCGAGCCCGAGTCCGAGGACGAGCCTGCCCTTCGAGATTGCCTGCACCGTCGCCGCATCCTCTGCGAGGCGCAGTGGTTCGTGAAGCGGCGCGAGGACCACCCCGGTACCGATTGTGATGCGGGAGGTGACCGCAGCGATCGCCGCGGACGTCACGAGCAGCGACGGCATGTATCCGTCGTCGACAAAGTGGTGCTCCGTCGTCCACACCGAGTCGTATCCGAGCGACTCGAGGCGTTTCGACAGGTCGATGGTTTCCTCGTATCGGTCCTCCCAGGTGCGGTTGTCCCCGGGTGTGAGCTGGGCTGAAAGCAGGCCGAAGCCAAGGCTCATCGTCTCGTCCTTTCGCGTGGCGTCTGCGAGGGTACCGACACGTCCAACGCGGCGGTCACCGGACCGCTTCCCGGGTACTGGTCGCTACCCTGTGGAGGCGCTCTGGCGCATGCATCACCGATCGTCAGGACACCGAAGGATGTATCTCGACCGTATCGACGGTCCGTCCGATCTCTCTGATCTCACCTACGAGGAACTCGACGCGCTCGCCGCGGAGATCCGAGAATTCGTCGTCGGGGCAGTCGAGCGCAGCGGTGGCCACCTCGGGTCGAACCTCGGCGCCGTCGAGGTCGCCATCGCGTTGCATCGCGTGTTCGACTCACCGAAAGACACGATCCTGTGGGACACCGGCCATCAGGCATACATCCACAAGATCCTCACGGGACGCAAGGACGGCTTCGACATGCTCCGCAAGGAGGGTGGGATCAGCGGATACCCGAGCCGCGCCGAGTCCGATCACGACGTGATCGAGAACAGCCACGCGAGTACGGTGCTCGCGTATGCCCACGGCATCGCGGAGGCCCGCAGGCTCGGCGGCGAGACGGAGTCCCGTCACGTCGTGGCGGTCATCGGCGACGGCGCGATGACGGGCGGCATGGCCTATGAGGGTCTGAACAACCTCGGCCACGCAGGGTCCGATGTCACGATCATCCTCAACGACAACGGCCGTTCCTATGCACCGACCGTCTCGAAGTTGAGCAATTCCCTCAAACGCATCAGGGCGAACCCCATCTACATGCAGCGGCAGCGACGTTTCGAGACCTTTGCCCGGAACCTGCCCCTCGTCGGCGGGATGGTTGACCGGGGGATTGGCGCGACCAAGGCCGCCGTGCGGGAGATCTGGGAGCCTCCTGCGTTCTTCGAGGATCTCGGCATCCGGTACCTCGGGCCATATGACGGCCACGACATCGAGCAGGTCGAGGCCGCCATTCGCAACGCGGCGCAGTTCGCGGGCCCGAAGGTCGTCCACGTGCTCACGCAGAAGGGGAGGGGCTACGCACCTGCCGAGGCTGACTCCATCAAGCTGATGCACGATACGGGGTCGATCAAGGAAGGCAGCTATACAGCGGCCTTCATGGATGCGCTGATCAAGCTGGGCGAGTTGCACCCGCGGCTCGTGGCCGTGACCGCGGCGATGCCGGACTCGACGGGTGTTCTGGCGTTCGGCGAGCGGTTCCCCGAGCGCACATTCGATGTCGGCATCGCCGAGCAACATGCGTTCACCATGGCCACAGGCATGGCCATGGAGGGTCTGACGCCCGTCGTTGCGGTGTATTCGACCTTCCTCACCCGGGCCTTCGATCAGCTCAACCTTGATGTCGGCCTGCACGGGCAGCATGTGGTGTTCTGCCTCGACCGAGCAGGGGTGACGGGTGACGACGGACCCTCGCACCATGGGCTCCTCGACATGGTGCTCTGCCTGAAGGTCCCGAACATGACCGTGTTCGCACCTTCGAGCTACCAGGAGCTGCAGGTGATGATGGTTGATGCCGTCGAGAACTGCGACGGTCCAGTGTCGATTCGTTGGCCGAAGACAGAAGCGGTCATGGTTCCAGAGGACGCCGTCGGATCAGGCACGGCTGGGAGGAAGGCACGGTCGCCGGAGTCCCCGGACGTATGCCTCATCGGCGTGGGCAAGATGCTGCAGGTGTGCCTCGATGCCGCCGAGATCCTCGCCTCCGAAGGCATCGAAGCCACGGTGTGGGATCCGCGGGCAGTCGCCCCACTCGACCCAGAGATGATCGCTGACGCGGCGAGGCACCGGTGCGTCGTGACGGTTGAGGACGGGTTCCGCGAGGGAGGGGCAGGCACCGCGATCGCCACGGCGCTGACCGACTCGGGTTCCAAGGTGCCGGTCACGATCCTCGGCGTCCCGATCGAATACTTCTCCCATGCCGCACCAAGCGTGATCCTGTCACGCCTCGGATTGGATGCCGATGGAGTCGCCGCGTCCGTGAGGTCCGCACTCGGCTGATCAGCCGGCGAGTGCCTCGTTTGCGATGT
>QJWC01000092.1 GCA_003235475.1 Acidimicrobiia bacterium
CAGGTCTTCGGACGTCACGTCACTCGCCTCAGCAGTACGGGAGCGCCACCTCTACTGGATGGACGACTGAGACGATCCGGCCGCAGCCGAACCACTCTTCACCGAACGGCGCAACCGGCAGTTCGCAACCCACCGGGTTCTCCGCGAGACAGGTTCGATCCAGCTGGTCGCGGTGAACGCGCTCATGGCGACCGGGGACCTCGTCACCGACCGACACAGGCTCTTCGAGACGCCACCCGCCGAGTCTGTCGACATCGACACGCTCGACGACTTCGATGCCGTGCGCCGACGCCTCGAACGCGGCACGGTCATCCTCAGGGTGAAGGCGAACCGACACATCGGCACCGGGCACCTGTACCACAGCCTTGCACTCGCGGACGAACTCCAGGACCACAGGGTCGAGTTCCTGCTGAAGGACTGCGATGGCGTCGTGGAGGAGCGACTTCGGGAACGTGGGTGGACATTCACCGTGGAGACGGATCTCGGAACGGCACTCGATGCAATTCTCGACGGCTCACCCACGGTCCTGGTGAACGACATTCTCGACACGACACCCGCGGATGTTGCGCCCGCCGTCGCCAGGGACTGCAAAGTCGTGAACGTGGAGGACCTGGGTGAGGGAGCGCGCTTCGCGGACTGGGTGGTCAACGCGCTGTACCCGCCGAATGACGGAGTGCCGCACGCGGCCACGGGACCCGATTACACGACGCTGAGGACTGAATTCCTGGCACTGCCGCACAAGGAATACCGGGCGACACCTCGTCGGGTCCTCGTCACGTTCGGAGGGTCTGATCCCGCACGGCTCACGGGAAGGGTCGCAAGGGCCCTCTCGAAAGCTCGAACCGAGGAGATCAGGGTCATCGTGGGGCCGGTGGCAAAGGTGGACGATGTACCCGAGGGGGTCACGGTGCTCACGGACATCAATTCGATGGCCAGCGAGATGCTCGAGGCTGACCTGATCGTCACGTCGGCTGGCCGAACCGTGTACGAGGCTGCCGCCACGGGAACGCCGGTAGTGGTAATAGCGCAGAATGCCAGGGAGTCGACGCATGCACATCTCTCACTGGAATCGGGCGTCATCTTCCTAGGGCTGGGACCACTCGTCGACGATGAGCATGTCGTCGAGGTAGTGGACCGACTCCTCGACGATCCAACGCTCCGAGAGGAACTCGGCGAAAAGCTACGGTCGACCGTCGACGGCCTCGGAACCCGCCGGATCGCTCGCAGGATCCGCGGCATGATCGAAGGGTTGGAGTGACATGACAACAGAAGTGGTAGTCAGAGGGCATGCACCCCTGCGCGAGGGCGATTGCCGGGTGATCGCCGAGGCCGGCGCCAACCACAACAACTCGGTAGAGAAAGCCATCGAGATGTCTGAACGTGCCGCTGAAGCTGGCGCGTGGGCGATCAAGTTTCAGCTCTACCGCGCCGGGACCCTGACCGTTCCAGAATCGCCGAAGTACTGGACAGACCCGTTCGGGACGAAGTCCCAGTACGAAGCCTTCCAATTGTCCGACAAGATGCCCTACGAGGACTGGAGGCACGTCGCGGACGCGTGCCGCGACCTCGGAATTGCCTTCTTCGCGACACCGTTCGACTTCCCGGCGGTCGATGCCCTCGAGGCACTCGATGTGCCCGTCTACAAGCTCGCCAGCGCAGACATCACCCATCGCAAGCTGATCGAGTCGGTCGCAGCCACCGGCAAGCCGTTGCTGCTCTCAACGGGGGCGGCGACGCTCGACGAGATCGACCGGGCGATCGAGTGGTCCGGGCTCGGCCCCGAAAAGCTGGTGCTCCTCGCGTGCACGCTCACGTACCCGACCCCGGATCCCGATGCGAACTTCGCCCGAATCGAAACGCTCCGATCGCGATACGCGCCGTACCTGATCGGCACCTCCGATCACACGCTGGGACCAGAAGGTGCTCTCCTGACGGCAGCCCTCGGCGGCGTGTGCATCGAGAAGCACTACACGATCAGCCCGGATGCCCCCGACATCCCGGACCACGCAATGAGCGTCACCCCGGAGCAGCTCAAGGTGATGGTGGACACTGCGCATCGTGGTGCGACACTTCGGGGTTCGTCCGAAGTCGCCGTGCGAGAGTCCGAGAAGCCTGCGCGTGCGATGGCGCGAAGAAGCGTCGTCAGCGCGGTTCCGATTCCCGAGGGCACTGTGGTGACGGAAGCCATGATCGACTACCGGCGCCCCGGAACCGGGATACCCGCCTACGAATACGCATCGGTGGTCGGGAAGACAGCCGTCAGGGACATTCCTCAGGACGTGACCATCGACCCCGAGGACCTTCAGTGAGCCGTCTCCTCGTGCTTCACGGGGCCATCCGAAACGTCGGCGACTTCCTGATCCGCAGGCGCGCTCTCCGCCTCGTGGGCTCCGTCATCGACGTCGACATCGAAGACCGGTTCCGTGGCGAAATCATCGGCGGCAAGGACATGGACCAGTTCTCCGGTGCGATCCTCGCCGGCGGCCCCGCGATCGCCGTAGACACCGTCCCCCGCGTCCACCCAAACCTCACCGGCTTGAACGAACACGGCGTCCCCACATGGATGCTTGCCGTCGGATGGGCAGGCGGCGAGAACTGGGCCGACGCAAGGCTCGACGCTCCGACGGCACGTGCCTTGGAGACCATGGCCGCTGCAACAGGCGCCATCTCGGTCCGCGACGACATCACCAAGGGCGTCATCGAGCGATCCGCGTCCGTACCGGTACAGATGACGGGTTGTGTCGCCTGGTATGACCTCCCTTCGATAGGCCAACCACTCGAGGCTCCGGATCGCGTTGAGCGCGTCGTGGTCACGGCTCCCGCATCGGGACGCCTCCAACGTCAGGCCCTCCGGGTCGCGCGCCACGTCAAACGGCGCTTTCCCTCCGCGGAAGTCGTTCTCAGCTACCACCGCGGCCTGTCTCCCGCGATGGGGAACGGACTCAAGCGCTCAGCAACCTATGCCGCAGGTGCGATGGCGGCTCGCGTCTCAGGGATCGGCATTCTCGATGCCGCCGGGGACACGGACCGCATCGAGTCCTACAAGCGAGCCGACCTTCACATCGGATACCGGGTCCACGCACACCTTGACTTCCTCTCGCGTCGATCCCCATCGCTGCTGCTCGCCGAGGATGCGAGGGGCAAGGGACAGAACCTCGCTCTGGGTGATCCATACGCGATCGACGCGTGGGCGGACGACGAGGCGAAGATCCTGGATTCCATCGACGCGTGGATCGACTCAGGGTTCGCAAGCGCAGGTGATGCTGTCGCCGTCATCGACGCGACGTGGCCCCGAATGCGAGACTTCCTCGACGGGATCAACGAACGGCTCACCTGATAGGGACGCGGCTCAGGGCCGATCTACACTCGGAAGGTGTCGACCGATGGCGGGGAAGGACAGGAGCACGGCATGACGTCACAGGCTCCCCGCGCGATCCACATCGTCATCATCACCAGGGAACGCCGTGACGACCTGGTTCAGGTGCTCGACTCGATCCTCCCCCAGATCAAACACGGCGACATGCTCACGGTGTTGGAGAATGGCTGCCCCGCTAACAGCACCGCCGGTCTCGACAGCGACTTCCCGACCGTCGACTTCGCCCGATCCGAGGAGAACCTCGGAGTGCCCGGTGGTCGAAACTTCGCTGCCATGCGCGGCGACCAGCCGCTGGTCGTGTTCATCGACGACGACGCGACCGTGCAACCCGGAACCCTCGATGTCGTACGCGACCGCTTCAAGGACGAAGAGAGCCTCGGGTGCATTGCCTTTCGAATCGACGCGCCAGAGACCGGGCTCCCACGGTCGCACGAGTTCCCATTTCGAGAGAAGTCGGGTTTCGACGTTGAGCGTGCCGCGACCTACTTCGTCGGTGGAGGCTTCGCGCTGCGACGGACCGCGTTCTACGACATCGGCGCGTTCGACGACCGCCTGTTCTACGGGATGGAAGAGCTGGATCTGTCCTACCGGTTGATCGGCGCAGGGTGGAGGATCCTGTACGTTCCGAGCGCCACAGTCATCCATTACGCGTCACCTGCAGGGAGGCTTGCAGGTCAGAACGTCTATTTCATGATGCGCAACCGGATCATCGTCTCGTGGAAGAACCTCCCGTGGCGCTTCCTCGTCACTCAGGTTGGGGCATGGTCGGTGTACCTCTTCGCGAGAGCCGTCAGATCACGGCTGGTCAACCATTGGGCGAAGGGGATCGCCGACGGAGTGAGCGTCGCCAGTGCGGCGGATCGCCGACCGATCCCGCAAGAGGGAATCAGCTTTCTCAAAGCCCATCAGGGCCGCCTTTGGTGGTAAACGTCCAGCCCTCGCTCCGTCAGGACGCGACACGGTCCACGATGGCAGCAATCTTCTCCCCGGCGTCCCGGCCGACCGACTGCGCATAGAGGTCCCGCCACACCCTGGATGAGTCCGCATCCGCTGGCGTCTCCACAGCTCTCCTCATCGAATCGGCGACGTCGTCATCAGACTCCGCGACTGAAACACCCTGAAGTGTTGGAAACGCGTAGTGCCACTGGTGTCCGTTCAGGTTCGCGAGCACGACGCTGGAGCCGTTGATCGCCGCCTCGACAACGACCGATGATTCGACCGCAAGCCAGGTCTTCCCACCTTGGGTGTGATCGCGCGTGGTCTGCAGATCTGATCCGAACATCGATCGTAAAGCCCCCTCGCTCTCCCTGGGGTGGAGTCGGAACCCGATCGACCCTCCCGGGAGCGTCGAGCGGGCCGCTTCGTACATCGACCGAGCATGGCGGGCATAGTCAGCGCTGTTCGCGAGGACATCGCCCTCAGGTGGGCGTAGGGCGATGACGCAATCCCACATCGCCTGGTGCTCCGCGTAGAAGGGTGCGCCAGCGACCACGATCTCCCCTCGATACGCGCGCGACCGAAGGATGGACGCGAAGCTCGACCCGGCCGTCGCGAACACATCCACGCCGATGTCCTGCCATTCCGATCCGTCCCGATACAGCCCGTGCTGCAAGCCAACGGTCGGCACGCCCAGTTCGTTGGCCGCTGCGACGACGGCGCGAGCTGGCGCCCACCGCACCTTCGCCGTCACAAGCGCCTTCGCCCCCTTGAGAAGCCGCGATGCCGCGAGGTGGTGGTCCGA
>QJWC01000067.1 GCA_003235475.1 Acidimicrobiia bacterium
GGTGGTACGAGCGCTGGGTCACCCCCCTTGCAGACATTGCGGCAGCGGAAGGACTGGCGCTCCGACGCCACGTGGAATCGAAAGGACCAACACAAGTGACAGAGAACATCGATCAGTTCCGGACGGTGCGCGTCGAATCGGAGTTGCGGTTCCACGCTCCCCCAGAGAGGGTGTTCGCGGCCCTCACCGAAGAGTCGCTCGACTGGTTCCCGCACACCTATGGCGAAAGCCGAGTCAAGGCAGTGGTTGTCGAACCGAGGGTGGGCGGCGCGCACTATGAGGATTGGGGCGACGGGAAGGGGCACCTCTACGGACACGTCACCGTGTACGACCCGCCCCACCGCTTCCACACTCGTGGTCGCCTCATGCCGGGCACGATCCTCGATTCGTTCTACGACATCGAATCCGAGGACGGCGGTGTGAGCGTCCTCAAGATGTCCAAGGTTGCAGTCGGGCCGATGACCGACGAGGAAGCAATATCGATCCACACGTATGGAGACCTCTCGGGATTCGAAGACGCCCTGAGGGCGGTCGTCGAGCGATGACCGTGTCGGATCGACGATGCACAACGAAAGAGGGCTGCCACATCGGCAGCCCTCCTCTTTTGATCGTGTCGCGTCGTGCTACTCGGCCGGCATCACCGACACGAGGCGACGGCCGCGGCGCGAGCCGTACTTGACCGTCCCTGCTTCGAGGGCGTAGAGGGTGTCGTCGCTCCCCTTCGCCACGTTGTCACCGGGATGGATCCGCGTGCCTCGCTGGCGAACGATGATCGCACCAGCGTTGACGGCCTGGCCGTCGAAGACCTTCGGTCCGAGCCTCTTCGCCTTCGAATCGCGGCCGTTCCGCGTTGAGCCGCTTGCCTTGGTTTTGGACATTGGCTACTCCTCTTCGCTCGCCGCTGCCTCTTCGGCAGGCGCCTCGGTTTCGGCCTTCGCTTGGGCCTTTGCCTTCTTCGTGGCAGGACCCGTGATCTTCGTCACCTTGATCGTCGTGTACTTCTGACGATGTCCCTGGCGACGCCGATATCCGGTCTTGTTCTTGTACTTGAAGATGTCGACCTTCGGGCCAGCGGATGCGCCGACGATCTCTGCCGTCACGGAAGCCTTGGACAACGCGTCGCGGTCCGACACGACCGTGCCGTCTTCGGACACGATCAACAGCGGCGTGAACGTCACCGTGTCGGTCGCCTTGATGCGCTCCACGTCGAGCACATCACCTTCTTGAACCTTGGCCTGCTTGCCGCCGGCGCGGATGATGGCGTACATGATCCTCAGATAATCCAGTCGATAGCCAGTTCTTGGGAACCGGCGGGGTCGGTTGATTCGAACAGAATCGAAGGGCGAGTATATCAGCGGTCGAGCCGTTTCGACCTCCCGCCTCAGTCGGCGAGCGTGTCCTTCGCCGCGAAGTCATGAGCAGGGACCCCGGTCGCGGCCGCTTCCTCGTGGAGGAGCACACCCCTTCCGTTGCAGTGTTCGCACACCTCCGAGAACGATTCGAGCAGGCCCGCTGAAACGTTCTTGCGGGTCATCTCCACCAGCCCGAGGTTCGAAACATCGAACACCTGGGTACGTGTCTTGTCCTTCGCCAGGTGCTCGCGCAGCCGCCGGAGCACCTGCTCCTGATGCTTCGTGCTCTCCATGTCGATGAAGTCGATCACGATGATGCCGCCGATGTCGCGGAGCCGAAGCTGCCGCGCGATCTCCTCGGCCGACTCGAGGTTGTTCTGCAGCACGGTTTCCTCGAGGTTGTTCGTGCCGACGAAACGGCCCGTGTTCACATCGATCACCGTGAGCGCCTCGGTGCGGTCGATGACGAGGTGCCCACCCGACGGCAGCCACACCTTGCGGTCGAGCGCCTTCCTGAGCTGGTCCTCGACGTGATAGCGCTCGAAGAGCGTGAGCTCGTCCTCGTACAGCTTGACCTTCTCGACGAGGTTCGCCTCGGTTCCCTCGAGGTACTCCATCACCTGGTCGAGGATCTCCTTGTCGTCGATCAAGAGGCGTCGGAAGTCCTTTGTGAAGTGCTCCCTGATCACACGGATCACGAGCGGCGGCTCTTGGTAGATGAGCTCGGGCGCGTTCGCCTTCTTGCGTGCCTCGTCGATCATGTCCCACGCGGCCTTCAGGCGGTCGATGTCGCCCTTGATGTCGTCGTGGGTTGCGCCCTCGGCAGCGGTCCGGACGATGACGCCTGTGCCTGCTGGCTTGAGGTCGCCGACTGCCTCGCGAAGGCGGCGGCGTTCCTCGTCGGGGAGCCTTCGGGAGATGCCCCGAACACTCTCATCGGGCGCGAGAACGAGGTAGCGGCCCGCGAGGGAGACCTGATTGGTGAGGCGCGCTCCCTTGTGGCCCATTGCATCCTTGACGACCTGGACGAGGACCGGGTCGCCGGCCTTCATCGCATTCTCGATGCGCTTCGGCTTGCCTGCCATGTCGAACTCGGAGTAGTTGACGTCGCCCGCGTAGAGGACGCCGTTCTTCCCTTCGCCGAAGTCGATGAAGGCAGCTTCCATCCCGGGGAGGACGTTGCGGACCTTCCCGACGTAGACGTTTCCGACGAGCGAACGGCGATCGGACCGCGCCACGTAGTGCTCGACGAGGACTGGGCCTTCGAGGACGACGATCTGGGTCTGATGCGGGCTCTTGCGAACGAGCATCTGCTTTCGGGCGGTCTCTGGCGGCTCGACGATCTCGAGCGGTGGCCTGCGACGTTGGGCGCCCTGCGAACGCGGGCGCGACGAACCCTTCTGGGGACGTTGCGATTTGGAGCGGCGCTTGGTCGCCGTGCCGGCGTGTTGCTGCTGGGACTTCGGCCTAGCCGACCTGGTGACGGTGACTTCTTGGCCGTTGACGGTGCGGATCTCGCGCACCTCGTTGCCGTTGCCCTTGCGTAGAACTTTGGCGGTCTTCTTGCGGAAGAGGCCCATGGATCAACTCCTTTGCGCACGCGGAGTGCGTCGGTAGTTCATCCGACCTTCGGGTTGCACGTGGACAGCTTTGTGTCGTCGATGCGTGGGTGGACAATCTGGTCTGGACGTCGTGGACCCACCGGCCTGCACCCTGTGCCAGGCGTGGGGATCGCGAGCGATGGTGCACGAAATGCGCCAGTGCTACGAGCGAGAGGACGTCGGTCATACCCGTCCCGGGTCGGAAATCTTGCAGCCGCAGCGAGGCTGCAGCACCAGAATGGTAACAAGCCGCGACCTCATTCCGGTGGCACTTCCCATCGGATTCCCGGCGGGCTCGTCAGCCCTCTTCGACGACCGCGAGCTTGGGTTGCTCCGCTTCGCGCGGGTCATAACACTGACGGCATCTGGCCTGGTACGCGTCGGTCGCCCCGAGCACCACGAGTTCGTCCGACTGGACGACTCGTTGGGTGAAGAGACCCGGCCCACCGCACTTGTGGCACACCGCGAGCGCCTTCGTGACATATTCGGCACGGAGCATGAGCGACGGGATCGGCTCGAACGGCCTCCCGAGATAGTCGAGGTCGAGGCCAGCCACGATGATGTTCTTCCCGGCATCTGCGAGGGTTTCGGCGACCTGGACGAGGCCATCATCGAAGAACTGGCCCTCATCGACACCGACCACCTGCGTCCTGTCCTCGACGCTGCGCAGGAGCTGATCGGAGTCCTGCACGGGAATCGCCTCTGTGGAGAGGCGCGAATGCGACACGACCTCAGCGACCGCGTACCGCGTGTCGAGGGCGGGCTTGAACGTCTGCGTGGGGATCCGGGCGAGGTGGTAGCGGGTCACGCGGCGAATGAGCTCTTCGCTCTTGCCTGAGAACATCGGCCCAGCGATGACCTCGATCCAGCCCGTGTCGCCCCTTCGGTGCATGGAGGCGAGGCTAGTCAGATGCCGAAGCCTCGAACCTGGTCAATCGGCGATCGTCATGTTGCGCCTGATCCACGCGGCGTGGGCCAGGCCGAGCGCGGCGCTCATGGCGACGAACACGGTTCCACCCGAAGACATGAACGGGAGGGGAAGCCCTGTCACCGGCATGACCCGGATCGTCATTCCGACGTTGACGAATACGTGGAAGCCGAGCATGGCCGCGATGCCGGACACCGTGAGGAACGAGAACCTGCTCCGCGCGACGCGCGCGATCATCAAGAGCCGGAAGAGCATCACACCGAAGAGTCCGAGGACGATCACGCTCCCAACGAACCCGAACTGCTCCCCCACAGCCGTGAAAATGAAGTCGCTCGATTGGACCGGGACGAACTGGAGGTTGGTCTGGGAACCTTCAAACAATCCCTTGCCGAGCAGGCCACCCGATCCGATCGCGATCTCGGACTGCGTCTGGTTGTAGGACAGGCTCAGGGAGTGTGCATCGGGATCGATGAACCCGGTCAGCCGGTCGATCTGGTACTGCTTGATCAGGTTGAGCTGGAAGAGCCCGACCGTCAGCACGATGGAAGCGATGGCGAGGAAGCCGAGCTGGCGGAGCGTGGCTCCAGAGACGAACAGCATGACGATGAGCACGAAACCGAACACGAGCATCGTGCCAAGGTCCGGTTGGCGGAAGATCAGGACCGCCGGGAGCCCGACGAACGCGATCGACCGCGCAACGACGCGCCATGACAGGGGCACCGTCGCCGCGGCGAGTATCGAGGCCAGCATGAGGACCACAGCGATCTTCGCGACTTCGGATGGCTGGAACTGGACCAGTCCGAGATCGACCCACCGCTGCGCCTGGCCTTCCGAATCGCCGAGCGGGGTCAGCACCAACAGGAGGAGGAAGATCGACACGGCGTAGATCGGCCCCACGAGTCCCTTGATCTCGGTGAGGTCGATCGAGGACACCACACCGAAGACGATGAACCCGATGACGACGAAGATCGCCTGGGTCTTCAGCTCACGAGTCGGGTCGATGCCTCGTGCCTCGAGTCCGGGCGCCGTCGCCGAGTACACCATGAGGAGTCCGATCGCCGTGACGGCGAGGTACGTGAGCACGAGGACCAGGTCTGGTTTGAGCGGACTGTCCCTGTCGAGAAACACCGGAACCCGGTCGGAGAGCGTTCTGGCCATCAGTCAGCGTCCAATCCCGGCGCCAGCTCGGTGACGCCCTCCGGGCCGTTCATGAGGTATTGCAGGATCTGCCTCGCGATCGGCGCTGCGATCTTTCCGCCCGACCCACCTCGTTCGACGACGACAGTGACGATCCATTGCGGGTTGCTGATCGGCGCGACGCCAACGAACCACGCGTTGTCTGCCTGCCGATAGGCGTCCGACCGCGGCGCCTTGATGACCTCGCCGGTTCCCGTCTTACCGCCCACGAGCTCGCGGCCCCGGCCGAAGTCCCTGAACGCGACCCGGGCCGTGCCTCGCTCCTCGTTGTTCACGACCTGCTGGAGGTCCACAAGAAGCTTTTCCGAGGTCGACGGCCTCATCTGGACGGTGTGATCAACGATTGGATCGAACGTTGCGATGACGTTGCCGTCGGCGTCCCGCACTTCCTGGACGACCCTCGGTGTCCAAACGGTGCCTCCGTTGACCATCGCGGCAAAGCCGTTTGCAAGCTGGAGGGGCGTGACAAGAGTGGCTCCCTGCCCGACTGCGATGTCCATGAGGTCACCGCCGACCCATGGGCCCTCGGGCCGCACACGGCCCGTCTTGTTCCGCTGTTCCTCGCGGAACCACGCAGCATCGGGCATCAGACCTGACCGTTCGAATGGGAGGTCGATGCCGGTCACCTCGCCGAAACCGAACGATCGCGCGTATTCCTGGAGCAGGTTCTCCTTGTCGATGCCACTCTCGTCCCTCCGCTCCTGCCAGAGGCGCAGGGCCAGGTCCCAGAAGTACAGGTCGCACGACGCCTGGAGCGCACCGTGGAGGTCGAGCGGGCCATGGCCCCGCGGCCAGCGCCAGTCGCGTTTCGTCTGGATGCTTCCGTCAGAGAGTGGGAACTTGAATTCACCCGAACAGAGGTACTCGTCGGTGTCCCTCAGCAATGGCGGCGGCGAGTTCGGCTCACCGTCGGCGCCGTCCGTGATCTCCTTGTCGCCGAGGTTGCGGTCGAGCGGGTAGTAGTTCTCCTCGAGCGCCAGCACGTACGGAACTGCCTTGAAGGTCGACGCTGGTGCGTACACACCTTGGATGGCGAAGTTCTGAAACGCCGAGGCGGTGCCGAGTTCTGCCCACTGATCGTCGCTCAAGCCGTCCACGAACACTGCGGGGTCGAACGCGGGGTACGAGGCCATCGCGAGCACCGAGCCGTCGTTGGGATCCGTGACGACGCCCACGGACCTTATCGGGCACCACGCATCTCGGTGGTAGAGGGCAACCCGGGACTCGGAGAGTGCAAGCACCTGAACGGTTCCTGCGAACGAGTCGTTGACCCCGACCGTGTATCGATCAAGCCCGATCGAGATCGTCGCGACGAGTTCACCCCCGTCGTCTGCGACCGAGTCAACGCGGGCAAAACGAGGTTCACGCCCTGACAGCAGGCCGGTCTGCCCGACAGGGATGTCGATGCGCTGCACGGGAACGCACACGCCATCAGAGTCGATTGGAAGGCCCGGATACAGCGAGGCGAGAACCTCGGCGGGATCGACCGTCACCGGTTCATCTGGTAGCGCGACGTCGTCATCCTCGGTTCCTGCCTGCGCGGTGGTCTGGTCTGTCGAGTCCGACGTTGCGGCAGCATCTTGCGCTCGGCGCTCCGCCTGTGCGGCGGCGAGCGCTTCAGCCAGTCGGGCGGCGATGGACTTGTCGGCGATCGCGGCCTCGCGTTCGGCCATCTCCTCCCGTCTGGCCTGCACCAGGCCGTCCTTCAACGAGGCCTGGAGCTGCGCCTGGAGTTCGCTGTCGATCGTCAAGGTCAGGCTGCCGCCGGCGGACGGGGCCTCCTCCGAAGCGAGCGAGAGCACCTTCCGCTTCGCATCGACCTGATACTCGATCACGCCCTCGGTTCCCCTCAGCATCGCGTCGTAGCTCCGCTCAACGCCGGCCTTACCGACGACGTCGGTGCCCTTCACGTCCTCACGTTGCAGATCCTCTTCGTTGGGCCGACCGATGTACCCGATCACGTGTGACCCGATCTCGCCGAGGGGATACGTGCGAATGGGCTGGGGAATGATGTTGACACCGGGGAACTGCTCTCGGTGCTCGAGGATGAACGTCGCCTGGGCGTCTGTCAGGTCTTTGGCGATTGTGACCAACCCGCCCTGGCTGTCGCTCTCGAATGATTCCTTCACAGATGCCGCGGGCGTATCCAGAAACGCCGAGAGGTTCTGGGCGAGGAGGTCCCGATCGCTGCTGGTCACGAGTGCGAGGTCGACGACGACAGCGAGAGCCGATCGTGTTCCCGCGAGCTTCACGCCGTTCCTGTCGTACACGTCACCCCTCGGAGCAGGCGTGAAGACGATTCGTGACTGGTTCGCAAGTGCCTTGTCCTCGTACGCGTGGACCTCGGTGACCTGCATCGTCCACAATCTCAGCGTGAGGAGCGCGAGGGCCGAGAGGAACACCACACCGATCACTCCGAGGCGTACGGACTGATTCATGAAGCCCACCTCCTCTCGCGGGATCGGAACATGAGGCGGAACCCGAGAGCGATCGGAACCGCGAGGAAGATGTTCCATAGCGCCGGCAGCAGCAGTTTCCCAGCCAGTCCGGGCTCACTCATCGTTCCCTGTCCGAAGAGGGTACCGACCACCACGAATACGAGCTGGCCGACGAATGTGAGAAGTGCCGCGATCGCGACCGTCATACCGAGGCTGTCCGCGAACCGCTGTCTGAGGCGGTGGGCCATGAACGCGACCACGGTGAGGCTCATGGCCCACAGGCCAAGGGTGCCCGAGCCCATCAGGTCCATGAGCAGGCCAGCGGTGAACCCGATCATCACGTGGTACTCGGCTTCGATGTAGGGCGCGAGCAGCACGATCACGAGGATGACGAGGGCGGGAGCAACGCCGAATGGACGGATCCGCCCGGCACCGAACACCGTCGTCTGGAGCACGATCGCCACGATCACTGACGCGAGCGCGACGGCCACACGTGAGCGGCGCATCAGCTACCGCCGGAGGACGTCGACCCGTCATCCGACCCGCCGTCGAGCAACGGGTCGATCGGCGTGAAGCCGACGACGATCTTCACGTAGTCGACCTGTGACAGGTTCGTCGCGGGCTCAACCTCCGAGCGAAGCACGAAGCCCACCTCGGAGGAGGCGGCAACCGTGATCGAGCCGACCACCAGGCCCGGCGGAAATCGCGAGCCGTCCGTCACGACGAGGTCGCCCACGGATATCGGTTGTGTCGCACGGAACATCTCGAGCCTCAGCGGGCCGTCGCCGCGTCCGCTGACGATGCCTGTCTCGTTCGTCGACTGGATACGCACACCGACGGAAACGAGAGGGTCCGTGATGAGGCGGATGCGCGCGTCCTTTGCGCTCACCAGGTCGACCCTGCCGACGAGGCCGTCCTCGTCGACGACCGCTTGCCCGACGACGATTCCGTCCTCGGCCCCCTTGTCGATGTACCGCACGTTGTCGAACGGCGACGATCCGGACGCGTAGATGCGCGCGGTGACGGTGGTGAGGTCCCCGGCTACTTCAAGCCCGTTGATGAGCTCGAGCTGGCGAACCTGTTCCTCGAGTGCGGTCGTCGCTTGGACCTCGGCTTCGAGTTCGCGCACGCGGTCTGCGAGGCGATCGTTCTCGCTTCGAAGCGAGGCAAGGTTGGCGACACCATCCACGAAGCCGATGACAGGTGAAGCGACCCAGTCCGCGGCCTTCTGGAACGGTGTGAACACGGACTGCGTGCCCTCACGTAGGACGTTGCCGACCGAGTCCTGGTCCGACCGGACATCGAAGGTGGCGATGATGAAGCCGATCGCCACGAGGCTGAGGAAGAGCACCGTTACCCGGGTAACGCGGCGATTGGACTGTGAAAACATGACCGAGCGCGGCTAGGCCCGGCCCGAAGACTGAAGGACGACGTGCAGGACGTCGAACTCTTCGAGACACGCGCCGGAGCCCAGGACAACGCTGTGGAGTGGGCGGTCCGCCGTGACGATCGGCATTCCCGTCTCGTGCGCCAACCGAACATCGAGGCCCTTCAGATATGCGCCGCCGCCGGTGAGGACGATGCCGCGCTCCATGATGTCGGCAGCGAGCTCGGGAGGGGTCTTGTCGAGCGTGTACTTCACTGCGTCGACGACTGCCTCGACGGGCTCCTCGATCGACTCCCGGATCGCTGCGCTCGAGAGCACGACCGTCTTGGGGAGGCCTGAGATGAGGTCACGCCCACGCACCTCCGCAGCAGGTTCATCGACGTACGGCCAGGCAGAGCCGATCGCCATCTTCACCTGCTCTGCGGTGCGCTCGCCGAGCATCAGGCTGTGTTCCTTCTTGACCCATTGGATGATCGATTCGTCGAGTTCGTCCCCGCCGATTCGGATCGACTTCGAGACCACGATGCCACCAAGGGAGATGACGGCGACTTCTGTGGTACCACCGCCGATGTCGACGACCATCGACCCGGTCGGTTCGTGGACGGGCAGGCCAACGCCGATCGCTGCGGCCATCGGCTCTTCGATCGTGTACGCGCGTCGAGCGCCCGCGTGGTATGCGGCCTCTTCGACGGCGCGGCGCTCGACGGCTGTGATACCGGAAGGCACGCAGATCACGATGCGGGGACGAGCTGCGAAGCGGCCCGTGTGGACCTTGTCGATGAAGTACCGCAGCATCTTCTCGGTGACGTCGAAGTCGGCGATCACGCCGTCGCGAAGCGGACGAATCGCTTGGATGTAGCTGGGTGTGCGGCCAATCATCCGCTTGGCGGCCATGCCGACCTCGAGGGGCCGATTGTCACGGGTGTTGATCGCCACAACGGAGGGCTCATTGAGCACGATGCCTTGACCGCGGACAAACACGAGAGTGTTCGCGGTGCCAAGGTCGACAGCCATATCGCGGCCTGCGAATGACAAGAGGCTGTTCATCGAGCGGACTCCAGACTCATCCGGGTGTGGTGAGTGTACCGCCTGCATCCTTTTGCAGGCCTGAGACTTCGTGCGTTATCCGAAGAAGATGCCCAACTCCCGCTCGGCACTCTCGACAGAGTCAGAACCATGCACGATGTTGTGCGTGATTTCAAGTCCGAGATCACCACGGATGGTGCCAGGCGCGGCCTCGGCCGGGTTGGTGACGCCCATCAACGTGCGTGCGACAACCACCGCGTTCTCCCCGGACCACTCCATTGCGACGACGGGGCCGGAGGTGATGAACGTGACGAGATCGCCGAAGAACGGTTTCTCGGTGTGTTCCGCGTAGTGGCGACCGGCAAGTTCCTCGTCGATCGTGAGCATCCGCATCTTCTCGAGCTTCAAGCCCTTGCGCTCGAAACGTGAAATGACTTCGCCTACGACGCCGCGCGCGACGCCATCAGGCTTCACCATGACGTACGTGTGCTCAACTGACATGCTCGAAAGCTCCTGGGGGAAGGGATGGCGACCGCGGCGCGGGCGCTGGTCGGCAGGTTATCCGTACGACGAACCTTCTTCATCCTCGAAGCCGTCTTCGTCCTCGTCCTCCGGGCGTTTGGCTTCGAACCGGAGGTGGGCCTCGGCTGCGGCCGCATCATCGATGCCGAAGACTGGACGGATCTCCCCCACCACGTAGAGCGATCCCGCGACGACGACGCCACCTTCAGGACCTGCTGCCTCGATCGCGTGGTCGACTGCCTCGGCGACGCTTCCGTGTACGGTCGATTCGACTCCCAGCGCCCGCGATGCCTCGCTTGCGACGCCGTCGGGATCCCGCGACACGGGATCGTCCGCCGCACACGCGTGCACATGACCCACGAGTCCGGACAGAGGGGCGACCAGCTGCTCGACGTTGCGCTCCCCGCGAACGCCGATGACAACGTCCCACGCGATCTTCGGGAACTCGAAGTCGAGCGTTTCCGCCAGGCCCTCGAATCCCTGCACGTTGTGGCAGCCATCGAGGATCACCAACGGACGGTGTCGAACAACCTCGAGCCTTCCAGGCGTTCGCATCGAAGCGACGGCGAGGGCGAGGAGTTCGTGGTCCAGTTCCTTCCCGAGGAACAACTCCGCCGAAGCGATCGATGTCGCGAGGTTGTCGACCTGATGGCGGCCGTGCACCGGGAGGAAGAGATCGGGGTAGGTCCCGTACACACCGTCGATGTCGCACAGCCACCCGCCAACGCCGATCGTCGCATCGGTGACCGCGTACTCGCGTCCCGCGTGCACCCATCGCGCCGACATCGCTTCGACTCGCTCCATGACCGGAGCCATGGCCTCGCGCGGGAGCTTGCCCGTGACGAGCGTTCCGCCCTCCTTGAGGATCGCCACCTTCTCACCTGCGATTCCGGCGATCGTCGGGCCAAGGAACTCGACGTGATCGATGTCGATGCCCGTGACGACTGAAACATCTCCATCGATGACGTTGGTCGCATCAAGGCGACCCCCGAGCCCGACTTCGATCACCGCGGCATCGACGGCGGCGGATGCGAACAAGGCGAAGGCGAGCGCTGCGGTGACCTCGAAGTAGGTGACGGATGTCCCCGCCTCGGACTCGTAACCGACGACGAACCAAGCAATGTCCGACACGGCCTGCGTGAACGCCTCGCCGCTGATCGCCTTGCCGTGGATTGTGAAGCGCTCTTCCACCCGCTCGAGGTGTGGTGAGGTGAAGCCGCCAACGGACAGGCCGTGCGCACCGAGGATCTGCTGGACCGCCCGGGTCACCGTGGTCTTGCCGTTCGTTCCGGCGACATGCACCGTCGCATACTCCCGCTCCGGGTTGCCCATGAACTCCAGGAGACCCTCGATCCGTTCCAGGCCGGGCTTCACGCCGTGGCCGATACGCGCGTCGATGAACGCCTCCGCATCTTCACGCGTCCGGATCGCCGGCACCTGGGGTGTCGTCAAGCGCGACTATCCCAGCTCCGCGAGCAGGCGTTCCTGCTCGGCGAGTTCGTCGCGCAAACCCTCGAGGCGCGCCTCTTCTTCGGCGACCACGGACTCCGGCGCGCGCTCGCGGAACTTGGCGTTGCCAAGTTTGCCTGTCGAGCGATCGATCGACGCTCGCAGCTCGGCGATCGTCTTCTCGATGCGCGGGCGCTCGGCGTCGACGTCGATCAAGCCCGCGAGCGGAACGAACCCCTCGAAACCTTCGCTGGACAGCCTGGTGTGGCCGACAACGACCTCGGGCCGGTCGCCGAGCCGTGGCACACAATTTCCGAGCGCGCCAAGCTGGTTCAGCCACCAGCCGTCGACGGGGTTCTCAGCAACGACGATCAGCGGCATTTCGGTCGAACGCGCAATGCCGTGCTGCGACCGGAAGCGCCGAACCTCGGTGACGAGATCCTGCAGGGGTTGGACGTCGGACGGCGATTCGAACTGCGGCACCTCAGGCCACGAGCTCGTGATGAGCAGATCCGGGCCGTCGGACAACTGGGACCACAGCTCCTCGGTCAGGAACGGGATCACCGGATGGAACAGCTTGAGAACGTCTCGCAGGACCACACCAAGCGTCTTGCGCATTCCCGCGAGACGCTCCTCGCCCTCGAGGGACTTCGCCATCTCGATGTACCAGTCGAACACCTCGGACCAGGCGAAGTTGTAGAGGAGCCCGTAGGCATCCGACATCCGGTACTCGTCGAGAAGGCGGTCCACCTCGGTCGCGACTTCGGAGAGCCGCGACAGGATCCACGCGTCCTCCGGCGCGGGAGCGGCGGGATAACCGCCCGTCGCCGGCACGCGGTCGACGCCCATGTACTCGGTCGCGAAGCGAACAGCGTTCCAGATCTTGTTGCCGAAACGTCGCGTGGCGTCCACCCATCCGATGTCGAGCGGGATGTCGTGTCCAGGTGCTGCGGACTGGATGAGCGAGAGCCGAACGCTGTCCGCCCCGTACTCGTCGACGAGCTCGAGGGGGTCCATGGCGTTTCCAGTCGATTTCGACATCTTGCGGCCGGTCGCGTCACGCACCATCCCGTGGATCACGATGTCGGTGAACGGCGCATCATGCGTCAAGTGCGTTCCCATCATCATCATCCGGGCGACCCAGAAGAAGATGATGTCGAACCCCGTCACCAATGTCGTTGTCGGGTAGAACCGTGCGAGGTCCTCGGTGTCCTCGGGCCAGCCGAGCGTCGAGAAGGGCCACAACGCAGACGAGAACCACGTGTCGAGCACGTCTTCGTCCTGTGTGAGCGTGGATCCTTCGCATGACGGGCACGACGTCGGCTCTTCCATCGACACGATGGTCTCGTCGCAGTCGTCGCAGTACCACGCGGGAATGCGATGGCCCCACCACAGCTGTCGCGAGATGCACCAGTCGAGGAGGTTCTCCATCCAGTGGAAGTAGTTCTTCTCCCACCGGCTCGGGATGAACCTCGTGCGTTCGCTCTTGATTGCCTCGATTGCTGGCCCGACGAGGGGCTTGACCTCGACGAACCATTGCAGTGAGAGCATCGGTTCGACAACCGTCCCGCACCGCGAGCAGTGGCCAACCGAGTGAGGGTGCTCGTCGATGCGTTCAACGAGGCCGCGTTCGCGAAGGGCTGACCGAACCGCTTCCCTCGCCTCGAACCGATCCATGCCGGCGAAGTCTCCGCCCGCGAGGGTGATGTTCCCTTCGGTGTCGATGACCACGATGGGTTCGAGCCCATGCCGCTCGCCGATCTCGAAGTCGAGAGGATCGTGCGCAGGCGTCACCTTCACCGCTCCGGTCCCGAAGTCGGGGTCGACACCTTCGTCCGCGACGATCGGGATCTCTCGATCCATCAGCGGCAGCATCACTGTCTTCCCGACAAGGTTCGCGTACCGCTCGTCGTCCGGATTCACGGCCACCGCGGTGTCACCGAGCATGGTCTCCGGCCGGGTCGTCGCCACGGTGATCGACCCCGAACCGTCGGTGAGCGGATAGGCGACGAACGTCAGCTCGCCCGGATCCTCCTCGTGCTCGACCTCGATCTCGGAGAGGGCCGTGTGGCACCGCGGGCACCAGTTGATGATGCGGTTGGCGCGGTAGATGAGGCCCTCGTGGTACAGGTCGACGAACACCTTCCTGACAGCGTTGCTGAGGCCGTCATCGAAGGTGAACCGCTCACGGGACCAGTCCGTCGAGAACCCGAGGCTCCGCATCTGCTTGGAGATCGTGTTTCCGGACTTCGCCTTCCATGCCCACACCTGCTCGACGAACGCCTCCCGGCCGATGTCGTGGCGGCTCAACCCCTCGTTGCGGAGTTCACGCTCCACCACGTTCTGGGTCGCGATGCCCGCGTGGTCGGTGCCGGGGAGCCAGAGTGCGGCATAGCCCTGCATGCGCTTGCGCCGGATGATGACGTCCTGCATGGAGAGGTCGAGTGCGTGGCCCATGTGGAGGACGCCGGTGACGTTCGGCGGCGGGATGACGATGCAGTAGGGCTCGCCGTCCGGATTGATCTCAGGTGCGAAGGCCCCCGACGACTCCCACACGTCGTACCAGCGCGATTCGACCTCGTGCGGTTGATACGTAGGGTTCATCGGTTGCTCTTCTCATCGGACTTCGGCACCTCTGTGTGAATCGCCGATGGTAATCGTCCGCGTCGCGTTGCGGTCGGTACCGCCAGGTTGGTCCGGGAAACGGAAAACCCGGGGAGACCCAATCCCCGGGTTTGTCGTGGGCTCCGTAGAGGAGTGCCTTCCTAACCATGAGGATGGGCCGGAAGCCACCTCTTCCGACCCGCCCTCACGAATCTTCCGACAAGGTAGGGCCGCCGAATCGGCTGAACAAGGCACAAACAAAGGGCTGCGAAAGTAACTAGTCACCAACGGACGGAGCGCGACTCGGGTAGCGTCATGCCACCGACGAAAGGGTTCGTTCCATGACCGTCCGCATCGATGCCGATCTCCTGATTCCGGGCCGAGGCGAGCCGATTTCGAACGGTTCCGTGGTGCTGGACGGCAGCAAGATCTCGTACGTCGGGCCACGGGACGGCGCGTCAGACGCAGACTCAGTCGCATCGGTGCCGGTCGCGATGCCGGGCCTCTGGGAGTGCCACGGACACTTCGCCGGCATGGTGAAGCCTGACATCGAAACCTTGCTGGTGACGAGCACTGCGACCCGAGCAGCGATCGGGGCAGTGGACGTGCAACGTACGCTGTTCGGCGGGGTGACGTCGGTGCGCGAAGTCGGCGGATTCGGCGTCGACATCGCGCTCGCCATCGACTCGGGGGTGTTGACGGGTCCCACCGTGTATGGCGCCGGTCAGGTGCTCACCACCACCGCCGGCCATGCGGACATCCACAGCGCGCCGCTGGATATGGTCCATCACGTCGAAGGGTTCGGGATTCTCTGCGACGGCGTCCCCGAGGTGTTGAAGGCCGTGCGGACCAACCTTCGCAGAAACGCGAAGGTGATCAAGATCTGCGCGTCGGGCGGCGTCATGTCCGAGGTCGACCATCCGATGCACCAGCAGTTCTCGGACGACGAACTCCGCGCGATCGTCGAGGAGGCCGGCCGCGCGGAACGCGTGGTCGCGGCCCACTGCCACGGGAAGGCCGGCATCATGGCGGCACTGCGAGCGGGCGTCCACACGATCGAGCATGGCAGCTTCCTCGATGACGAGGCGGTCGACGCGATGCTCGAAACGGGTGCCGTCTACGTGCCAACGCGTTGGATTGTCGATTCGCTGCTCCAGATGGAGGACCGCATGCCCCGGTATGCGTACGAGAAGATGGTCTTCGTTGCCGACCATCAGGCGAACGCGATCAAGCTCGCGATCTCACGTGGAGTCCCGATCGCGATGGGCACCGACATCTTCGTCTCGGGCGACGGTTTCGGCCGGAACGGATACGAGATCAAGCTGCTCCAGGACTTCGGGATGACCGCCCTCGAGGCGATCGAGGCGGCGACGGCCAACGGTCCGCTGACCTTGGGGCCGCAGGCCCCTATGTCGGGTCAGCTCAAGGAGGGGTACGACGCAGACGTCATCGCGCTCGACTTCGACCCGTTGGTGGACGCTTCCGGTTGGGGAGATCCCGACCGGGTCACGCACGTGTGGAAAGCGGGCACGGCGGTGAAGGGCTAACCCTCGAGGCCGACCCAGTCACCTGTCTGGCCGTCGATCGCTTCGCGGATGATGTCGGCGTGGCCCGCGTGGCGGGCGGTCTCCTCGATCATGTGGGCGAGGATCCACCGCAAGGACCACGGCTCGCCGGTCCTCGGATGCTTCCGCACCGACAGCTGCTCGAGAGACTCCGCTGCTTCGACGATCTCGTTTGCCCTCGCGATCGCCGCGCGGTAGGCGCCGATGTATTCGTCCGGCTCGAGGGTTGGAGCGACATCGAACTCCCAATCGGGGTTGGCGTTCCAGTCCACCGACGACCACGGTTCCCCTGGGGTTTCGCCAAGGACATCGCCCACGAACCAGTCCTCCTCGACGAGGGCGAGGTGATAGATGAGGCCGGCGATGGTCAGGGACGAAGC
>QJWC01000011.1 GCA_003235475.1 Acidimicrobiia bacterium
GCGCAACACCTACCAGTACTTCACCAGGGCACTCCGGGACCGGACGACGGATCGGCTGTCGCTCATCGAAGACCTTCGAGGTGCGCTCAGGTCCGGCGATCAGCTGCGGCTCGAGTACCAGCCGAAGGTCGACGTCTCGAGGGGAAAGGTCATCGGGCTCGAGGCGCTTGTGCGCTGGGACCACCCCGCCCTTGGCCTTCTCCTCCCCGAAGCCTTCATCCACCTTGCCGAAGAGACCGATCTGATCCTTCCCATGAGCGACTGGGTGCTCGAGGAGGCGTGCACCGACATGCGACGATGGCTGAGCCTGGGCCTACCCCCGATTCGGGTCTCGGTGAACATCTCCGACCGCCTCTTCCGCGACGCGAACCTCGTCGAGTCCGTGGCGCTTGCCCTTGCGACCACCGACCTCGAACCCCGGTACCTCGAGGTCGAGGTCACGGAGCAGGCGATCATGCGGGAGGCAGAGCGCGCGTCACGCATCGTCGAGCGCCTCTCCGACATGCGCGTGAAGGTGTCGATCGATCACTTCGGGACCGGCGCATCATCGATTCGCCAACTCGAGGCCCTCCCGGTCAGCACGTTGAAGATCGATGCGTCGTTCGTCAGGGAGGCGCACCGGCGCCCTGATTCAGTCCGGATAGCCAAGGCTGTGATCGCGATCGCCGAGAGCTTCGGCCTCGACGTGATCGCAGACGGAGTCGAAGTAGCCGAGGAACTGTCGGTGATGCGTTCCATCGGTTGCAACAAGATCCAGGGCTTCCTCGTGGCCCACGCCCTGCAACCCAAGGACGTGGTCGCATTCGTCGACGCGTACGACACGACGCTTTCGTTCCCCGTCGAGGCCTCGTAGCTCTCTAGAGAATCGGTTCGTTCGACACTTCGATGACGATTTCGCCCGCGTCCATGTGCGCGGTGAGGACCCATACGGCGAGCGTCGATGTGAATTCCACCCGGATGTAGCCGTCTTCGACCTCGTGAGTCGTCACGATGTACCCGGCTTGTGGCGCGGCCCACAGGAACAGGAACTCCCCGTTGAAGAAGGCGAAGGATGCGGTGCCGCCGTCAACGGTGGACGTGCGGACGATCGAAAGGGGCTGCGCGTTGATCGGGTCGATCGGGGGAGGAGGAGACAGCGGTGCGGTAGTACTCCCCCCGGTGCTGGCCGATTCGTTCGGGTCCCGCACATCGTCGCTCCCTTGGGTGGAATCGCCAATCGGCTCGAGACCGCCGGAGGCATGGGGCTCGACCACATCGGGTGTTTCCACCTCCACGACAGGGAGCGAAGCAACTTCAGCTGCGGTAAAAGGTCGAAGGGGACGATCCAATACCTGTCCGCCCGCAACGGCCACCGCTGCCGAGGCCACCAAACCTGCGCCTATGGCTGCTGCGATCCAGCCAGCGACCAGGAGGAGTCTCTGCCGCAATATGACCATGGTTGCTTCCCGCACGTTTCGGCGTATCCAACAGGATGTTAAGGAGTTGCTAAGGGTTCCGCCACCTGCTGAACTAAAGGCATGGCAGCAGTGGTGATCATCGAGGACGATCAGCGCATCAGGGAGCTGATGGCGAGGGTCCTCGCGGAAAAGGGATACGAGGTCGAGGGTGCTGGCACCGCGCTCGACGGACTCCAGCGAATCGTCCAGACATCGCCCGATGTGGTCGTTCTCGACATGGGTCTCCCAGATCTCGACGGCGCGGACCTGCTGAAGATGATCAGAGCCGTCACCGACGTGCCCGTGGTGGTCGCGACGGCGCGGTCCGAGGATCGCGATGTCATCAGAACCCTCGATGCCGGCGCGGACGACTACCTGGTGAAACCGTTCAGTGTCGAACAACTCGAGGCCCGCGTTCGAGCCGTGCTCAGGCGGTCCTCGAGCGACGCAGCCCAGCCGTCGATCGAAGTCGGCGAGCTGAAGCTCGATCCAAGCGCCCGGGTCGCGACGTTGCGCGGTTCTGTCATCCAACTGAGTCCAAAGGAGTTCGACCTTCTCGTGTACCTGGCCGAACGTCAGGGGACGGTCGTCTCCAAGCGCCAACTCATGGCTGAGGTCTGGCGCCAGCCATACGGTGGGTCCGAGAAGACCGTCGACGTCCACATCAGCTGGCTCCGAAAGAAGCTCGGGGAGTCGGCAGCCGAGAGCCGTTACCTCGAGACCGTCTACGGGGTCGGAGTGAAGCTCGTCGAGCCGGCATGAGGCGGCGGCTCGCCTTCCTGAGCCTTGCGGTCGCCTCCCTTGTCGTCGTGGCGTTCCTCGTCCCGGTTGGCATCCTGATCAGGAACCAAGCCCAGACGCGGGCCCTCAGCGACGCGGAGCGTGACGCGCAGTCGGTCGCTGCCGCCCTCGCCGTTGCCGGGGTCACGTCGCCCGAAGGGGTCACGCCGGAGTTCGCGGAGGCCGTTGTGCGCGCGTTCGGGTTTCCCGACGGCCTGAGCGTGGTGTTCATCGACGGAACGGTCGTTGGAGACGAGATCGATGGTGACACGAACGTCGAGCAGGCCACGAAGGGTGCCGCCTTCTCGGCGAAGGTCGCCGGCGGTGCGGAGGTGCTGGTGCCCGTCCTGGGCCCTGACGCCGTCACCACCGGGAGGACCGTGGTGGTGAGGGCCTTCGTGCCGGACAGCGAGCTCACGCGTGGCGTCCCCCTCGCGTGGTCGCTGCTCGTGTTCCTGGCGTTTGCGATCATTGCGATCGCGGTGTTCGCCGCTGATCGCCTGGGCCGATCGGTCGTGCGGCCGGTGACCGACCTGTCGGAAGCTGCGCATCGATGGGGTCAGGGAGAACTCGACACCCGCGTGGTGCCGGGAGGGCCCGAGGAGATCGCCGAGGTCGGTGAGGCGTTCAACGAGCTTGCCGGAAGGCTCGATGCCCTCCTCGCGGCGGAACGCGAGTCGGTTGCGGACCTCTCCCATCGGTTGCGGACCCCGCTCACAGCGCTTCGCCTCCAGGCGGACTCCCTCTCGGATTCGGACGAATCGCAGGCGCTCAAGCTGGACATCGACGCCCTCGAGCGGGCCGTCGACTCCATGATCCAACAAGCTCGCTCCCATTCGCCAACCACGCCTTCGGATGCGAAGGTCGACCTCGGCGACGTCCTCAGGCACAGAGCGGAGTTCTGGCAGGTGCTCGCCGACGAACAGGGGAGGGCGACGTCGGTGATGATCGAGCCAGGGCCGCATCCGGTCGCGCTGCCGCGGATGGACCTCGGGGCCCTCATCGACGTCCTCATCGAGAACGTGTTCGCCCACACGCCTGCAGGGGCCGGGTACCGCCTCGCGGTCCGGCGACGGGGCGACGGGCGATCTGCGCTCGTGGTGTCTGACGAGGGGCCGGGCTTCGGCGACCTCGGCGTCCTCCGAAGGGGCAGGTCCGGCGCTGGTGGCACAGGGCTCGGGCTCGACATCGTCGTTCGGACCGTCGAGCGAACAGGAGGCGGTGTCAGGGTCGGCACGGCACCTGAGGGAGGCGCCGAAATCAGTGCCGTGTTCGGAACCTCAGCTGGCGACCGCCGCGGGGTCTAGGAACGCGCTCAACTCAGCGAGACGGCCGGGGTTCACGCTGTAGTACGCCCACTTGCCGCGCTGGTCCCGCGTCAACAGCCCTGCGTCGGTGAGGATCTTGAGGTGATGGCTGACGGTCGGCTGGCTCACGCCAAGAGGCTCGGTCAGATCGCAGGCACATTGTTCGGAACTCGCGGTGATGAGACTGAAGAGGCGCAGGCGCGTCGGATCCGACAGCGCCTTGAGGGCGTGGGCCATCGTTTCGGCGCTCTCGTCCGCGAGCGGTTTGCAGCACAGGGGTGGGCAACAGTCCATGGGGGAATACTAGTTGACATATCGACAACTGTCTATGTATTATCACATAGACATGCATCGATATGAAGGAGTGATGCGAATGGCGACGGCGCAAGTGCCCATGTCCGGGCGGGTCCAACTCGCACTCAACGTGTCCGATCTCGAGAGCGCCATCGCGTTCTACGGGAAGCTCTTCAACGCCGAACCCGCGAAGCGGAAACCCGGATACGCGAACTTTGCGATCGACGAGCCACCCCTCAAGCTCGTGCTGATCGAAGGCTCGGAAGGCGGCACGATCAACCACCTCGGGGTGGAGGTGGCGGATACCGAACTGGTTGCGGCGGCAGCCGATCGTTTCTCCATCTCCGGCCTCGAAACTGACACGGAGGAAGGCGTGGCCTGCTGCTATGCCGTCCAGGACAAGGTCTGGGTGACCGCTCCTGACGGCGAACGCTGGGAGTACTACACGGTGCTCGAGGATGCTGATGTGCTCGAGCCGTCGACGTCGGCGTGCTGTCAACCCTCGACGACCGTCTCATTCGTGGCATAGGCCTGCATTCGACGGAAGGAGGTGACCATGTCAGACGCGTACGACCCGTGTTGTGACGACGAAGGCTGTTGCACGGACGACAGCTGCTGCTGAATCCCGGACAAAGTCAAGACCGTGGCGGCACCCGGTGCCGCCACCGTCGCGTCCAGAGTGCACGGTTCGTGGGAGAATCCCCATGAGCGACCACGAAGGACCGATGCCGCACACAGACGTTCCGAACACCGTGGCCGACCCGCCCGCCGGGTATCCGGCCGAATGGGAAGAGGACGCCGTTCTGAGGGATGGGCGGTCGATTCGCGTCCGCCCGATCGTGCCGAGCGACGCACCTGCCCTCCAGGATTTCGTGGCTTCCCTCTCGACCGAGAGTGCGTACAAGCGCTTCTTCAGCGTGAAGCGGGCGCTCACACCGTCAGAGCTCGAAGCGTTCACGGTGCTCGATTACCGGCACCGGATGGCGTTCGTCTGCATCCACGACGGCGACATCATCGCGGTTGGCCGGTACCGCGAGCTCGAGGACGCTCCCGCCATCGCCGAAGTCGCCTTCACGGTCGGGGATGGCTATCAGGGAAACGGAATCGGCACGCTTCTCCTCTTCAGGCTCACAGCGTATGCCCGGACGGCATCGATCTCAGGATTTCGGGCGCATCTCTTCGCCGACAACCACGCCATGATGCGCGTCTTCAGGAAC
>QJWC01000068.1 GCA_003235475.1 Acidimicrobiia bacterium
CGCTAGGCATTGGCACGGCGTGCGACCTTCTGCTCGAGCCAACGCCGGAGAACTGCGGCAAGGCGCGCAGCGGCTGCGTCGCTGAGTTGGACGTCAGGCCGCATCGGAATCGTCCTCGAAGAAGAACCCCATATCCCTTCCGAGGACGTTGGCGATGAGCGTCAGCGTCCTGAGGCTGGGCGTGCGAAAACCGCCTTCATACGCACTTACTAGGGGGTACGAACGCTCGATGTCGATTGCGAGCTGTTCCCGTGAGAGACCGGCGTCCTCACGTGCTTGCCGGAGTTTGTGAGCCGCGAACATGGGCATACGAAGAACTTCCTTCGTGTGCGCCCGTCGCGGTCACCTGGGGAACCTGATTCCCCGGACCAGCCAGATGGACTGGGTGTTTCCACAATCCACGTGTCACCCTGAGGTAATACGCTGAATGCGAATGACATGAGTGTAGTTCACATCTCGAATCCGTCAAGGGGGTAGACACATGCCAGAGTTTCGGGTCTTCAAGACGAGTTGGACCACCGATCAAGCTGTTCGACGGATGGTGGAGGCGGTGGAAGTAGATGGCGGGATGGCAGCGTTCCAGGTCCGTGGACGGCGTGCCCGGGCTCGGCTGAAGAAGGCGGCATATTCGCTGCCCGACGGTTATATCGCTGAAGGTATCGGACACGAACATGCACCCGACGAAGTGTCTCTCGCTTCGAGCGAGTTCGTGACGTTCCTCACAGTTAGGCGGTCGCAGATGGACCTGCCCCGCCTGGGTCCCGCCTTCTTTCGCAACGACTAGTTCCGCACGACGAACGTGGCCCGGTTGGGATCGTGGAAGTTCCAGCCTCGCACGGCCTCGCCTACCACAATGTGATCGAGGACCGCTGCGAGCAGTTCACGCTTGGTTTCCACGTCGCCGTTTTCCCAAAGGTCACTAACGGCCTCCCCTGCCGACAGCGATGCGATCGTGCGACTGGTCGGTCGGAGCAGTGACCGCTCGGCTTCGAGGTCATCGTTGATCCTCTGCGATGCCTTCTCGAACTGTCGGCGGGAGATAGACCCTTCGGCGAACATCGTCGCCAACACGTCGGCCCGTTCCTCGAGCTCGGCGATCCGTGCCACGCTGCCGCGTTCTTCGGGCTCTGCTGCGAGATGCTCGTCAATAACCGGACTCGTGGCGACTTCGAAGATCCAGTCCCGTACTTGTTCCTCGAGCGGTTCGGCTTTGATCGTTGTTCCGCCGCATCCACCGAGCGCGGTCGGAGGGCATCCGTAGGAGCGGTTGCCGTGGTTCTTCCTGGTGGTGAGCGTGCGTCCGCACTTAGTGCAGCGGAGGAACCCGGTCAGAAGGTTCTGTGTCCTTGGCCCCTGTCTCGGCTTGCGTGCGGGGTCGTTCAAGATTGCCTGCAGACGTTCCCAGTCGCCGCGATCAACTAGTGGTGGCCAGTCAGCCTCGGCGACGATTTCGCCCTTGTACGCGCGGAGCCCTGCGTACCTCGGATTGTGGAGGTACCCCCGCAGAATCGCGGTGGTCACGGGACGGCCCGTCGTTGTCGTGATTCCCCGGTTCTGGAAATCGCGGACGATGCCGTGGATTGTCTCGCCGCGGAGGAACCTCCGCACGGCTTCGCGGTAAGCCTCGGCCTCCCCGGTCCGGAAGTCGTGTCCGTTGTTCTCGTACCCAAATGCGCGGCGGCCGCCCATCCGCTTTCCCTTCAATGCGGCGTGACGATTGGCATCCTGGAGTCGGACCGCCTTCCGTTCCGACTCTTGGCGGGCCATCGCTCCAAAGATCCTGGCTTGAGCGCGGCCCTCGGGGCTGGAGAGATCGTACGAGCCAGACGAAACGGTTTCGACCTGTGTTCCGGTCGCCTCGAGTAGGTCCACCAGATCCTCAAGTTCCCGCGGATGTCGAGTGAGGCGGTCAGTTGCGTATGCGACCACCACATCGACTCCCCCGGCTCTGATCGTGTCAGTGAGGTCGATCCATCCCGGTCTGGTTGCACCCTTGTACGCGCTTCGGTCGTTGTCTGAGAACACACCAACGAGGTCCCATCCCCGCTTGTCCACGAGGGCGGTACAGAGGTCGTGTTGCCGAGCGACGCCCTCGGCTTCGCCGGTCGGGTCGTTGCTTATTCGCAGATAGACAGCAGCGCGCATCATCGTTCCTCTCGGCTGACCACTCATAGTTGAGATTATCAGATTCGCGTCGGGAACCTCCAACCGTCCGGTCGGATCCCCGGTGGATACTCGCTGACGACTCCCCCTCCAGATTCGAGGATCGAGTCGTGGAGGTCGCCGTTCGACCGCGGGTATACGACGTCGATGCCCGAACCGAGCACAGCCACGCAGTGGCCGCAGGCCGCCCTGGACCCTTCGTGTGCCGCGGTGTCGATGCCGCGGGCCAGGCCGCTCACGACCGTCCACCCCATCCGAGCCGCCCTTGCCCCGTACTCGGCTGCGAGATCGAGACCGTACGCGGTGCACGTTCGGGTGCCCACGATGCCGATCGACGGTCGATCACCACAGTCGCCACGCATGAACAGCCAGCGCGGCGCGTCAGGGAACCGCGCAAGGCGCGTCGGATAACCAGCGCCGTCCTTCTGCACCCACGAGACGCCGAGTTCAGCCAGCTGCGATCGCCGAATCGACGCATCGATCGAGACGGCCTCCCTGACGGTGGAATCATGCGACGTTTTCCCCTTCTCGATCGCACGGGCGGCCCCCTTCGCCGAGCCGAAGCGCGCCATGAGCTTGTCGATCGCCCGCGGTGCCAGACCCGTGTACGACAGCCGCAACATCGCATCGCTCATGCCGGGGACCTCAGCGCGAGCGCCTCTCGCACGTGTTCAGCACGCACGACGTCGGACCGTGCGAGATCGGCGATCGTGCAGCTCACGCGCCGGATTCGGTCCCACCCCCTCGCGCTCAGGGTCCCGCCGTTCATCGCGTTCTCGAGCATCGAGACGCCGCTGGGTTCGAAGGTCATTGCATCCAGGCGGCTACCCGTGAGGCGTCGATTCAGCTCACCCCGAGCCGCCTGACGCTCACGTGCATGCATCACCCGTTGTCGGACGGTCGCCGACGACTCCCCAGCATCGCCATGGAGGTCTCTGGCATCGAGACGCGGCACATCGATCGCCATGTCGAATCGATCTCGTAGCGGGCCCGACAGCCGACGTCGGTACTGCGCGAGCCGTGCATCGCTGCACTCGCATGGTGTGCGCCTGTCACCGAGGAACCCACAAGGGCAGGGATTCGTGGCAGCAACCACTTGCACGTCCGCGGGAAAGGTCACTGTGTCCGCGACACGCGCAACCGTGACGATCCCGTCCTCGAGTGGCTGCCGGAGCGCGTCCAGCGTCGAAGGAGCGAACTCGCCCAGTTCATCGAGGAACAACACACCTTGATGCGCCTTCGACACCTCGCCCGGACGCGGGACGCCTGATCCACCACCAACCATCGCCGGCAACGTCGATGAATGGTGAGGCGCCCGGAAGGGTGGAAGTGAACCGCTTCCGCGAGGGGTGCCGGCAGCCGCCCACACGAGCGCTACCTCGCGTTCGGCTGCGCGGTCGAGAGGCGGAAGGATCCCCGGGAGGCACTTCGACAACAGCGACTTCCCTGCCCCCGGAGGGCCGGAGAACAGCAGGTGGTGCCCTCCTGCGGCCGCGATCTCGAGTGCCCGCCTGGCCTGGTGCTGACCGCGCACCGCCGACAGGTCTGGACACCTCACGGGTGGGCTGGCGTGTGGCACGAGCCGCTCGACGGGGCGCATGCCGGTCGCCGTCGAGACCGCATGCCGGAGTTCTGCGATGGCAGCAGTGCAGTCGATGCCCCGGTCGGAGATCATCGTGTCAGCCGACAAGAGGCAGCGACGCTTCCCGCGCTCTGCGACGACGATCCCGCCGAGCGCAGCCGGTACAGGCTGGACCTGCCCGTTCAGCGACAGTTCCCCGACCGCGACGAAGTCGTTGAACGAGATCGTCCCCTGCGACGCCGCTGCGATGATCGACAGCGCTATCGGAAGGTCATACGTGACCCCGGCTTTCGGAATCCCTGCTGGTGAGAGATTGCACACCACGCGACCGCCCGGGAACGAGAAGCCCTGCTGGCGCATCGCTGACTTGACTCGCTCCCGCGCTTCGCGGACTGCAGCGTCGGGAAGCCCGACGATGATGAAGTTCCCCCGCCCGCCGAGGATCGTCGTTTCGATGGTGACGGGTGTCGGATCCGCGCCGACCATGGCGCACGAGGTGACCGTTGAGTACATGGCGACAACGTATGGACGCCGTGTGACACGCTCAAGGGGCGTGTCACGGGATCAAGCCTGAATCACGGAGATCCAACCGAGGATGCTCGCAACGGGCATGACGATTCCCGGGATCCACATGAAGGGAGGGAGGTCGCTCACGGCAAGCTTGATCCCCGCCTGGCGATACGGGGACAGGGCGAACCACCACGAAGGCACCACAGCGAGTCCGATGATCGTCAGGACCACGAGAGCCCATGTCTGCGACTCACCGAGACCGAACCAGGAAATCGCCGCGGTCGCCAGTCCAGCGGCAATGAGCAAACCACCGATCACTCGAATCGCAGTGTGTCGAAATGTTGTGAGATCCGAAGGCTCCCCGAGGATCGCCTCCGGAGGCCTCCCATAGACAGCACGATCGGTGCGATTCGACACGAAGATGATCGCGGGCCCGACTCCTCGATTGTCGAGAAACCCGGTGAGGAACCCGATGAGGAACCACAGCGCGCCGGAGAACGTGAAGAGAACTCGGGCGATCTCCATCACGGGAGCAGCACCCGCTCATTTCGACCCATGACGATCCCTCCGAGCCGTCATCGACCCGTGACAGCCGCAACCTACGCGTCGTGCACTCCAGAATCAATCCGCGGGCGGGCCATGAGCCGTTGGCCACCGTCGAACGACATACTCTGCAGACATGAAGTGGATCTCGATTGCCGTCGCTGTGGGGATCGTCGCCCTTGTCGGATACGGCGTCCACCGTGGGCTCACGGCTGCCGATCGTCGGGGATGGATCTACTACCGGAACCCGAACCGGCCGCCTCCGCGCCCGATGGGGTTGATCGAGGAGATCTACCAGCCATCAGCCACGCACGCCGTGGAACAGGAGACGGTCGAGGACTCGATTGCGGACGACGACGAGTCCGGTGATCCTGACCAGCCAGGATTCGACCCGAGTGCTACTCGCCCGTGAACTCGGGCTGGCGTTTCTCGACGAACGCCGAAGCTCCCTCGGAGGAGTCCTGGGACGCGGACAGCAACGCTTGGGCTTGTTCTTCGAACGCGAGCGCCTGCTCGAACGTGAAGGCGGACGACCGGTCCAGCGCTCGCTTGATGAACGCCTGCGCGAGCGGTGCTCCCGCTGCCAGCGTCTCGGCGAGGGTACGAACCCTCCCACCCAGCTCCTCGACGTCGACGACCTCCGTCAGGAGCCCGTACTCCGCTGCCTCAGCGGCGCCGAACACCCGGCCCGTGAGGGCGAGCTCCCGTGCACGAGAGAGCCCGACGAGCCGTGGGAGTAGCCATGTGCCGCCGAAGTCGATCGTGAGCCCGCGCTTGACGAAGATCTCTGCGAAGCGTGCGCGTTCGGTTGCAATCACGAAGTCACAACCGATCGCGAGATTCATCCCCGCGCCGACGGCAACCCCATCGACCGCTGCAATGGTTGGCTTCGACGTGCGATGGAGCGTCGTCGCGGCACGGGTGATGTCCTTCATCCGTGCAACGTTCTCGGCTGCACTCGGCTGGCTCGACCGTTCTCTGTTCATGTCCGCACCGGCGCAGAAGTTGTCGCCTTCTCCGGTGAGGACCATCACGCGTTGCCTCGACGCGTCGAAGTCCGCAAACGCTTCCGCGAGCTGTTTCCAACCGTCCGGGGGCGCTGCGTTCATCGTTCCGGGGTTCGACATGGTGACGGTTCGGACCGACCCCTGATCGTGCACGATTACAAATCCGGCCATGTCGGTGCAGCGTACCGGAGCAGGCGGGGTCAGACGGGTTCCCGAAAGCCCCTCCTAGGCTCCCCGCCATGTTGGGATCCGAAGCACCCCGTCTCGAGAGCAGCCTCGATGACGAGCTCGTCAAGCCGATCCAGCCGTATCAGGCGCGCAAGGAATACCTGTGCCCCGGCTGTGAATCGATCATCGACGAGGGAGTCGGACACGTCGTCGTGGTCCCGACGGACGCTCCTGACCTCCGCCGGCATTGGCATCGTGGGTGCTGGTACAAGGAGCGTCGCCGGCGAGGCGACCACCGGTCATTCAACGCCTCGTAGCCACCGGATCGTCGCACCGACCTCCCCGAATTCCACGCCAACGATGTCAAGGCGGGCGATCAATCGCGGGTATGCGTGTGCGGCCCTCGCGAAGCGAGCAAACTTCTCGTCGTCGACGGCTGCGACTGGGTCATCTCCGTTCCACGACGTCTTCACTTCGACCGCGACGAGCGACCGGCCATCGCGGACAACGACATCGATCTCATCGACATCCACGCGAGCATTGCGTTCGACAACCGTGCAGCCGCGAGATGTGAGGAAGCGCACGGCGAAGTCCTCACCGCTCGTGCCCTTGTCAATGGAGCGCGTCGTCATCCCGCCACCGTATGAGGCGGCACCGACACGACCTCAGATGCCAGACCACCTCGACGGCGGCCAGATGATGACGAATGCCTTGCCGACGACGTCCTCGATCGGGATGGGCCCGAAGAATCGGGAGTCCTGGCTCGCGGCACGGTTGTCGCCCATGACGAACAGGCGGCCTTCGGGCACCGTCACGGGCCCGAACTCGCGGATCGGTCGGTCAGGGTCCTTGAGGTACGGTTCGACGAGGCGCAAACCGTTCACCCACACCGCACCGTCCTTGCCTTCCACGACGTCACCGGGGAGCCCGATGACCCGTTTGATGAACTCCGAGCGCGGGGTGACGACGCCGATGGATTCGAACAGGTTCCGAACGGCAGCCTGGAACGCCGACTCGTCCGGTTGCTCGAAACCGCCTCGAGGATCGTCGAACACGACGATGTCGCCCCGAGAGATGTCGTTGATCGCATACGTCACTTTGTTGACGAGGACCCTGTCGTTGATGTCGAGTGTGTCCTCCATCGACGATGATGGGATGTAGAACGCCTGGAACAGGAAGGTCTTGATGCCGATCGCCACGAGGAGGGCGATGACGATCAGGAGCGGAAACTCGACCCAGAACGGGAGCAACGGTTCCTTCTTCGTGGCTTCCGCATCCTCGGGCTCCTCCTCGATGTCGTGGAGGTCGAGTACGAGATCCTCGGTCGGGAGGCGCTCGGCGTCGGGCGGGCCCTGGATCGGGTGCTCGTCTTCGTGGGTCACGGATGGAACCCTACCGGTGGGTCACGTGAACCCTGCGATCGAATCCGGGTCATTTGCAGCACCGCCGAGGTAGTCGTGCCACAGCATCCTCGCGGCGACGGAGCGCCACGGCGCCCACGGTTCGGCAAGCCTGGCAGCGGTATCCGTATCGGGCACCGCGTCCAACTCGAGCACCTTCGCCATCGCGACGTGGAGCGCACGGTCTCCCGACGGCCACACATCGGCCTCACCGATCACGAAGAGCCTGAAGCACGCTGTCGTCCACGGGCCGACACCCCTCATCGCGAGCAGGCGCGTCTCCGCGGTGGACGGGTCCGCGGCGATCGCGTCGAAGCCCACCGTTCCCGCAAGCACATCGTCGGCGATCCCCCGGATGTAGGACGTCTTCTGGCGCGAGAACCCGTCCTCGCGTAGCTGCGCGTCGGTGAGCGAAAGGATTGCGGCTGGCTCGACAACTCCGATGCGCGTTTCGAGTTTCGAGAACGCGGCGTTCGCAGAAGCCAGCGAGACCTGCTGTTCGAGGATGAAGCGCACCATCGTCGCGAAGGTGGGTTCACGACGCCACATCGGTGGTACTCCGTTGGCCTCGTACAACTCGGCGAACACTTCGTGTTCCGCAGCGAGGGCCCCTGCACCTGCGGAGAGGTCATCGATCGTCGAAAGCAGAACGGCCGACCCTCGCGGATCGGCCGAACCAACATGGGATCTGGGACTCATTCCACCGGCGGTCAGTCGCGCTTCTCCTTGATTCGCGTCGCCTTGCCGACACGATCGCGGAGGTAATACAGCTTGGCCCGGCGGACGTCCCCCCTGCGCACGACCTCGATCGACTGGAGGATCGGCGAATGGACAGGGAAGATGCGCTCGACGCCCACGCCGAAGCTCAGCTTTCGGACGGTGAAGGTCGCTCGTGCGCCATGGCCGCCACTGCGGCCGATGACGACGCCTTCGAACGCCTGGACCCGCTCACGGCCGCCTTCGAGGACGCGCACGTTCACACGCACCGTATCGCCCGGCGAGAATTCCGGGATGTCGTCGCGCAGCTGCGCGGCTTCGATCTGCTCGATCGTGTTCACGGGTTCCTCCAAGAAAACAAGATCCGACGGCATACACCGATGCCTGGATGCGGACGGAAGTGTATCGAACGGGTTTGCTAATCGTCGCTGGCAATGCCGTCGTCGCCGGGGAGGAGATCGGGCCGGACCGCAACGGTCCGCGCACGGCGCTGTTCGGCTCGCCACTCCTCGATCCGGGCGTGGTCGCCCGAGAGGAGGACCTCAGGCACGTCCCATCCTCTGAACGACGCCGGGCGCGTGTACTGGGGTTCCTCGAGGAGCCCCTGCCTGAAGCTCTCGGTCTCGATCGAGACTGGGTTGCCGACGACACCCGGCAGCAGACGCGTGACCCCCTCGATGACCGCGAGGGCCGCGACTTCTCCCCCGAGCATCACGAAGTCGCCGACCGACACCTCCTCATCAACCATGTGCTCGGCGATGCGGTGATCCACACCTTCGTAGCGGCCGCACACGAGCGTGACTTCATCCATCTTTGCCAGCCGATCGATCGCGTGCTGGTCGAGCGGCGTGCCAGCCGCCGCGAACAGCACACGGTGCGTGTGCATGAGCGCGTCGAGCGTCTTCGCGAGCGGCTCGACCATCATCACCATCCCTGCTCCACCGCCATAGGGGGCGTCGTCCACAGAACGGTGGACATCGGTCGTTCGATCACGCGGGTCGTGGAACTCGACGACGAGATCGCCCGACTCGATTGCCTTGCCGACGAGCGACACGGCGAGGGCGGACTCGAAGAACTCAGGAAAGATCGTGACGATGTGGATCTTCATCGAGGTCAGGTCTCGGGACGGAGCGCGGCGACGAGCATGTCCGCGGTGTACCTCGCCGTCGCTTCCGCGTGCTTCGACGGATCGGCCGAATCCATGACGACCTTGCCGCCCATCATGATGATGCCCTCCATCATGCGCCCCGCGAGCTGTGGAGGAAAGCTCCTGAACGAGCCCTCTTCGACGCCTTCCCGATAGATCGCGGCGAACTCCCTCGCAAGCCCCGCGTGAGCCTCCGCGATGTCGCGTTGGGCCGCCGGCGAAAGACGCGGGACCTCAGTGTGGAGGATGAGGCCGATGTGGTCGGTCCCGACATACCGGACCATCTCGAACGCGAGCTGTCGCAGCCGCTCGACCGGCGGAAGGTCAGGATCGACGAGGCCGAGCAGCTCCTGTGATCGTGGCGGAAGATCCCTGCGCACGAGTTGGACGAGGAGGTCCTCCTTCGACCCGAAGTGCTCGTAGAAGGTCGTGCGACCGATCCCGACGGACGCCGTGATATCGGCGTGGGACATCGCCTCGTAGCCGATTTCGATGATGAGCTCTCGCGCTGCGTCGAGCATCGCGTCGCGCGTTGTCGCGGTGTGCGCACGTGTGGACATGATGGCAGGGTACCGCCGAGGACATATGGCGCGTCGGACAAGGTGCCGATTTCGGCGGTGTCAGTCGATCGTGATGCCGGATTCGATCGGCTCGTAGACCGTGTTGCGACGCACCGGGTGTCGATCGAGGCCCAGGATCAACTCCCGGAAGTCCGTCGCTGTGACCTCGGTGCCATGTGAGGCTCCTGCCGCCCGTGAAATCGACTCGTCCATGAGCGTCCCGCCCACATCGTTGCATCCGGCGCGCAGCAGCGCCTCCGCTCCGCCGAGTCCCAGCTTCACCCACGACGCCTGGATGTTGTCGATGAGGCCGATGAAAGCGATCCGCGCAACCGCGTGGACCAGGATCACCTCGTCCCACGTCGGGCCGGGCCGCGAATCGCCGCGAAGCCAGATGGGAGAGCCCATGTGCACGAACGGCAGCGGCACGAACTCAGTGAAGCCGCCGGTCCGTCGCTGGATGTCGCGGAGGACCTCGATGTGGTTCGCCCACGACACAGGGCCGTCCACGTGGCCGAACATCATCGTCGAGGTGGTGCGTATACCGAGCTCGTGCGCGGTCATCATGACCTCGGCCCACTGACTCGTCCGGATCTTGTCCGGACACAGCGTGAGGCGCACATCGTCATCGAGGATCTCGGCGGCCGTGCCGGGAAGGGTTCCGAGTCCTGCTTCCTTGAGCTCAGCGAGGAGATCCCTGATCGTGCGGCCGCTCGTCTCGGCGCCCTGCCACACCTCGAGTGGCGTAAAGCCATGGATGTGCATTCCCGGCACGGTGGCCTTGATCGCCGTGACCACGTCGAGATAGAAGTCGCCTGTGAAGTCGGGGTGGATTCCTCCCTGGAGGCACACCTCCGTCGCGCCGCGATCCCAAGCCTCGACGCTGCGGTCGACGACCTCCTCGATGGACATGAGGTACGGCTTCCCCCTCAGGTCGAGCGATCGGGGTCCCTTCGAGAAGGCGCAGAACCCGCACTTGAAGTAGCACTGGTTCGTGTAGTTGATGTTGCGGTTGACGATGAAGGTGACATCGTCGCCCGCGATCGTGCGGCGGATCATGTCCGCCGTGTCGGCGATCGCCTCGACGTCCGTGCCGTGCGCACCGAACAGCACCTCCACCTCGTCGCGGGTCGGTGCGGTGCCAGCGATCGCACGATCGAGTATCGGGCGAATCCCCGGAGAGGCATCTTCGATGGAACCCCGTGGCGCCGAGCGCCACGCGTCGTCGCCCCACTGGCCAGACGGCCTGAGGTCGATCGGTGGCTCGAGCTCCTTGCCGGGCGCCCATTCGGTTCGAGGCCTTGCCCAACCCGAACCGTCGACCTGGTTGAGCCAGGCGGAAAACGCGCCAGCCTCGAGTTCCTCGCGAACGTCGTCGTAGCCGAGCCCCAACGGGAAAGCCGTGCGCTCGGCGAGTTGCCGATCCCCGAGTGCATCCCGCAGCGATCCGATCAGGTCGGAGTTCCAAGCGCGGAGGACGAGATCGCTCGCACCCGCTCCAACGGCGCGGAGCGCGTCGTCGACCGTGTCGACGAGCACCGAGACCTCGACCTGCAGGCCCGGACGATCGACGAGCGCGGCAGCTTCCTCAACCGTGCTCCTGCCCGTCCTCAGGTAGGCGGCCCTCGTGAACGCAAGCGCGTCCAGCACATCCATCGGCGTGCCCTCATGGACCACTGTTACACGCCAACCTGCCGTGCGGCCTTTCCGGAGGGAGCCGACCGCGTCCGGCGTGACGATGTACGCAGGCGAAGGGGATTCGGCGTCACGGGCGATGATGAGGATGCCCGCCCTCTGCGCGGCCTCGTGGTCGGCCGCCGACGGCGAACCCATCTCAGCCGCAAGCGTGCCTTCCTTCCTCCGTGTCGAGGCCCATACCTCGTTGATCGCGTCGACGGGACGGACTTGGAGGAACGTGATCGGCTTCATCGCGCAGCGACCGGTTCGATCAGCGCGTACCCGGAGTCATCGGTCCGCGCAGCGATGTCGCCGAGCAGGGTTGGGGCGATCCACCGGTCGTCGATGTATTCGGGGTACACGGGCATACGAGGACGCAGCGTAAAGCCCGCTGCTTCGGTGACGGCCCTGAGTCGATCGAGATGCGGCCACGGCGCTTCGGGGTTGACCCAGTCGATCGTCACAGGGCTCACGCCGCCCCAGTCGTTGATTCCTGCGTCGAGGTAGACCTCGAACGAATCAGTGAGGTTTGGCGGCACCTGGACATTCGCCTCGGCGCCGAGGATCCATCGAGCCGCGGCGACCACCTTCACGAAGTACGGGACCCCGGGCTCGGGATGCCTGCGCATGCGCGTATCCGCCTTCGCCCTGAAGTTCTGGATGATGAACTCCTGGAGATGCCCATGGAGGCGTTGAAGGTCACCAAGCGCGAAGAGGCTGTCGACCACCTCCTCATTGGTCTCGCCAATGCCCACGAGGATGCCAGTCGTGAACGGCACCCGCTCGGCCGCGGCAGCGGCGATCGTGCCGACCCGTGCCGCCGGATCCTTGTCGGGGCAGTTGTGGTGCGGCATCCCCGGCTCCATGAGGCGCGGCGAGATGTTCTCGAGCATGAGGCCCATCGACGGGTTGGTCTCTCGCAGCGAGCGCATGTCGGCGGCCGACATGATGCCGGGATTGGCATGGGGAAAGAGCCCGGTCTCGTCCCGAATGAGCGATGACATCTTCGCCACGTACTCGAGCGTCGTCGTGCAACCTTGCGCTTCGAGGAACCGCTCGGCCTGCGGCCACTTGTCCTCCGGGCGGTCACCCAACGTCAACAACGCTTCCGTGCACCCGTGGGCGTCGCCCGCCGTGACGATGGCGAGCACATCTTCCGGGGTGAGGTATTGCCCGCCAGCACCCGGGGGTTTGACGAACGTGCAGTAGGTACACGTATCGCGGCAAAGCGTCGTGATCGGCACGAACACCTTGCGCGAGTACGTGACGACACGGCCGCGGCCCTCATCGCGGAGTCGACGCGCCTCCTCGAGCAGCGGAGCAGCGTCGGCGCGACCGTCGAGCACCGCAATGGCATGGTCTCGATCAGGTGCGGTCAGTGGCATGCCGAGACGCTATCAGCGAATCGACCCGACGGCGACAGCTACGACGTCGGGTCGAACGCGAACTCGTCCCCGTCGTCGAGGTGGGAATGCACCGAGGGAATGTCGTCGTTGGCCGGCGCGACGTCTTCGGACGGATCGTCCGGAATACCCTCTGCGTCCGGAACATCGCGCTCCAGGTGCCGGAGGGTCGGAACCAGCCAACCTATCACGCCCATCGCGACGGTGGTCAATCCGAGCACGACGAAGAGCGCCGCGTACCCCGATCCCTCCTCCCGGCCGGTGAAGATCGCCAGGAAATCGCTGAGGATGCTTTCACCACCCATCAACGGGACGAAGATCCCATCGGCGATGGCACCGATGAACAGGAGGGCGACGGGATTGGTTGCCTGGGCGATCATGGCCCGCGCGGCGAAGACCTTCCCCTGGACGTCAGGCTCGACCTTGGCCATCCACAGCGACTGGCTCATCGCGGACGCATAGGGGACGACGAACATGCCGAGCCACAACGATCCGACGATCAGGAACACGTTCCGACTGCTCGCGATGAACACCATCATCGCGCCGAGGATCATCGTTGCGCCGAGGATCCGAGCGACACGGCCCGTATTCACCTTCCTCGCGGACGCAACGATCGAGCCCACGAGCATGCCGGTTGCGCCGACGGAGAACACCGTGCCCATCGCCGCCTCAGAAGAGAACGAGAGCAGGTAAGCGATGAGGATCGGGCCGATGCCGCCGAGCATGAGGTTGATGCCCGCAAAGACGGCGAGGAGGTACAGGAGGGGCCGTTTCCGCCAGATGTACCTGAACCCGAAGGCCGACTCCTGGAGCACCGATCCGCGGCTGGCGATGCCCTGCGCCGTCTGGGGCACGTTCGGGAACCTCACAAGAGCAAGCATGGCGACGGCGAAAAGGAAGGTGATCACGTCCACTGCGATCAGCCCGCCGACACCACCGACCGCGACCATCGACGCCCCGAGGACCGGCGCAAGCAGCTGCCCCGCCGCTTCGGACATCTGGATCATGCCGGAGGCTTGGGAGAAGCGGTCCTTCGGAACCAGCAAGGTCGTGGCTGCTTGATACGCGGGCCAGTGAAACGCTTCGAACACCGCGATCACCGCTGCGACGGTGACGAGCAACGGGAAGGAGATGGAATCGGTGAAGAAAGCGATGGCGATGACCACCGTCCCGAGACCAGCGAGAGAGTCCGCAGCGATCATCACGACGCGACGATCGACGCGATCGACGACGACCCCGGCGATCGGCGACAAGAGGATCCGGGGCGCGTTCGCCGCGAGCATCATCATCGAGAGCTGCGTGACGGAACCCGTTTCGAGGTACACCCACACGCTCAATCCGAACCACGTGAGCGACGTGCCGATGATGGATACCAGCTGACCGGACCACACCACGAAGAAGGGCTTCATGGACGTTGCCGGAGACTCTGCATGTATGACCACGAGCCCTCCTCCTGCTCAGTTCGAGTTATTGTCGGGTTTTCCCGACCGTTTGTCAAGTAGGTGGGCAGCAGTCCGGCTTTCACCTCCACGGGTACAGTTCGCGGGATGCGCTGGTGGATCACAATCGTCGTTGCGGGCCTCGTTGTCGGTGCGTGCAGCCCGGTGCGCGAGGCTGGCTCGTCGACAACGACCGGACCGGCGCCCGAGACGACCACGACCCAGCCACCTGCAGACGCCTGTCTCGGCGGTGACCTCCCATTCAAGTCCGAGGGCCTCATCGCTGCAGTCGGTGAAGCGGGTGCCGACGCCGCACGTATCTCCCAGATCAGGTGGGCAAGGGGAAGTGAGTGCGAGCGGGTCGTCGTGTCGTTCGTCGCAGATTCGGGTTCGCCGGCCTCCTCGCTCGGACTCACCGGGGTGAGCATCCTGGCGTTCGCGGGAACCGTTCGAGTGGACCTCCCCCCTTCGATCACGGACACGGCAATCGCCGACATGCTGACCGACGGTGAGCTCGTCGATCGCACCTATGTCATCCGCGATGGCGAGGGTGAGTTGTCGATCGACATCCACGGTGCGGGCGGCGTCCCGATCGCGGCTCGCGCGGTTTTGACCTCCTCGCCGGCGACGCTGGTCATCGACTTCGCGAGGGCGCCCGATCAGGCCGATCCCATCGGGGCAGCGACGAGCGACACCGCCGTCATCGTCTCACCCACAGGAGGCGAGGCCCTCTACCCGTTCATCATCGAATCGTACGCGCAGCCCGGCCTCGACGCCGTGCGCCTGCAGATCGAGGTTGACGGGGCCATCGTGGAGGATCGGGCGATCGCGCTTCCGGGTTACGCCTCGGCATGGCAACGGTTCACTGCCCAGATCGAGGACGGCCCTTCCGGAGCGGCAACGATCTTTTCCGGCACGGCAGACGCGAACGGGCGTCCGCTCGCAGGCGCACGTGTGAGCGTGCTCCTGCCATAGGGCAGCTACATGTTGCGCCGGTACCGGCCGCCCACTTCGAAGAGTGCCTGGCTGATCTGTCCGAGCGAGCAGTGTCGCACGGCATCGACAAGCGCCGAGAACACGTTCGCACCGCTGAGCGCCGCCTGCTGGAGCTGATCGAGGGCGGCCTCAGCCTCCTTCGCATAGCGCGCGCGGAGGGCGGCGAGATCGTTGATCAGCCGATCCTTGTCCTCGTCGGTCGAACGGATGACCTCACTGGGACGGACGAAAGGTGAACCCTCAGGCGAAAGGAAGCTGTTCACTCCGATGATGGGGAGATCGCCGCTGTCCTTGAGGGTCTCGTAGAGCATCGATTCTTCCTGGATGCGCGACCGTTGGTACATGGTCTCCATGGCACCGAGCACACCGCCCCGCTCGGTGAGGCGGTCGAACTCCGTCATCACGGCCTCCTCGACGAGGTCGGTCAGCTCCTCGATGATGAATGAGCCCTGGCCGCTGTTCTCGTTCCGGTTGAGTCCGAGCTCGCGGTTGATGATCAGCTGGATTGCGAGTGCCCTCCTCACCGAGGCCTCGGTCGGCGTCGTGATTGCCTCGTCGAACGCGTTCGTGTGGAGCGAGTTGCAGTTGTCGTAGATCGCGTAGAGGGCCTGGAGCGTCGTGCGGATGTCGTTGAACTCGATGTCCTGCGCGTGGAGGCTCCGCCCGGAGGTCTGGATGTGGTACTTGAGCTTCTGGGATCGCTCGTCTGCCCCATACACCTCGCGCATGGCCTTTGCCCAGATCCTCCGCGCGACGCGCCCGATGACCGCGTACTCGGGGTCGAGCCCATTCGAGAAGAAGAAGGAGAGGTTGGGTGCGAACGCGTCGACGTCCATGCCCCTCGCCAGAAAATACTCGACGAAGGTGAACCCGTTGGCGAGCGTGAACGCCAATTGTGTGATCGGGTTCGCTCCGGCCTCTGCCATGTGGTACCCGGATATCGATACCGAGTAGAAGTTCCGGACGGCGTGATCGAGGAAGTACTGCTGGATGTCGCCCTGCATCGAGAGTGCGAACTCCGTCGAGAAGATGCAGGTGTTCTGCGCCTGATCCTCCTTGAGGATGTCGGCCTGGATCGTGCCGCGAATCGTCGATAGGGTCTTGGCCTTGATGCGTTCGTACACCTCGCGCTCGAGGACGTCAGCACCCGTCACGCCGAGCAGCAGCAGGCCAGAACCGTCGTGGCCTTCAGGGAGTTCGCCGTGGTATTCGGGGTGCGGACCGCCTCGCTCGTCGAGGATCGCTTCGACGGAAGAGCGGACCTGGTCCGTGAGCCCTTGTTCACGGATGTACGCCTCGCACGCCTGGTCGATCGCAACGTTGAGGTAGAACGCGAGCATGGTCGGCGCCGGCCCGTTGATGGTCATCGACACAGACGTCGTCGGACTCAGAAGGTCGAAACCCGAGTAGAGCTTCTTGGCGTCGTCGAGCGTCGAAATCGAGACACCGGAGTTACCAACCTTGCCGTAGATGTCGGGCCGCCTCGCAGGATCATGTCCGTAGAGGGTCACCGAATCGAAGGCGGTGGACAGGCGCACAGCTGGCATCCCCTTGGCGAGGTAGTGGAAACGCCGGTTCGTCTGCTCGGGCCCTCCCTCGCCGGCGAACATCCTCGTCGGATCCTCTGCCATCCGGCGGAACGGGTAGACCCCCGCCGTGAACGGGAAGGAGCCGGGAAGGTTCTCCTGGCGGATCCATCGCACTCGATCCGCCCAGCCGTCGAGCCTCGGATGGATCACCTTTGGGAACTCGGTGCCGGAGAGGGACCGCACGGTGTTGTCGACCACGACGTCGCGGCCGCGCACGTCGTAGGTGACGGTCCCGCCGGAGTAGGTCGCAACCCGGTGATCCCACTCTTCGAGCGCATCGTCGACGTCCGCGGGCAATGAGGCGCGCGCCGCGGCTGCCTGCGCCGCGATCTCGGCGGACTCAACGAGTTCCGACGCGCGGGACAGCGACTGAACGTCTGCGGCGAGGGCCGCGGAGCGCTCGGTGTCGTCGTTGTACACGCGCACGGCGTCCGCGATCTCGGACAAGTACCGGGTCCTCGATCGCGGAACGAGGGGACCCCGGGAAGGAGCGCCGCCTCGGTGCGGCACGTCGGCGAACGAGCCGAAGCCTGCAGCGTCCACCGCTCTCAGGATTCGCTCGTAGAGCTCCTGCGTGCCGGCGTCGTTGAACTGCGAGGCGATCGTCGCCACCACGGGCAGGTCAGCCTCGTCCGCGTCGAAGGCGAGGCGATTGCGGCGGTACTGCTTTCGCACGTCCCGGAGCGCGTCCTCGGCGCCCTGGCGATCGGACTTGTTGATTGCGATCACGTCTGCGAAGTCGAGCATGTCGATCTTCTCGAGTTGGGTTCCCGCGCCGTACTCGGGGGTCATCACGTACACGGCGACATCCGAGGAATCCACGATCTCCGTATCCGACTGCCCGATCCCCGATGTCTCGAGGAACACGAGATCGAACCCAGCGGCCTTCACAACCGCGACCGCATCGGCGACGTGGGGCGACATCGCAAGGTTGGCCTGCCGTGTCGCGAGCGACCGCATGAATGTCGTCTCGCCGGCAACCGAATTCATGCGGATGCGATCCCCCAGGAGAGCCCCACCCGTGCGTCGTCGCGACGGGTCGACGGAGATCACCGCGATCTTGCGGTCCGGGAAGTCGCGTCGGAACCGGAGCACGAGCTCATCGAGGATCGAGGACTTCCCCGACCCGCCCGTGCCGGTGAAGCCGACCACGGGCGTTTCCATGCCGCTTGCTCGCGATCGGATGGCCGAGAGGACATCGTCAGCCCGCGAGGAGTGGTTCTCCGCAAGGGTGATCGCGCGAGCGATCGCCGCTGGCTCGCCGCCGACCACCCGCTCCTCGAGGTCGCCCTGCCATGCATCCTGGGTGTGTGAAGCGCGTTGGAGGAGATCGTCGATCATCCCCGTGAGCCCAAGCGTCCTTCCGTCGTCAGGCGAGTAGATACGGGCGACGCCTTGATCGAGAAGTTCCTGGCCCTCCTCGGGGAGGATCGTGCCTCCGCCACCACCGAAGATGCCGATCTCCGATCCGCCGGCATCGTCGAGCAGCTTCCGCAAGTAGCGGAAGAACTCCATGTGCCCGCCCTGGTAGGAAGTGACGGCGACGGCGTGGGCGTCTTCTTCGATCGCCGCCTCGGCTATGTCCGCCGCCGAACGGTCGTGTCCCAGATGGATGACCTCCGCACCCGCGGCTTGGAGGATCCTTCGCATGACGTTGATCGACGCGTCATGGCCGTCAAAGAGGGACGTAGCCGTCACGATCCGGACGCGGGGAGCTGCCATGTCGCAAGGATAGGGAGCACGCTCCACGGACTCGATCAGAGATCGGACGCCGTTTCCCGGATCGCCTGGCCTTGCCGGTCCGAACGGTGCTCGAGCTGCGTGACGATCCATGCGAACGTCGCGAGCAGGACGAGCGGTGCCAGGTGGAGCGCGCGGCCAAACATGTCGAGTTGCCACGCAGTCATCTGGTCGCCACCGTACAGGACGGCGCCGAGCACGAGCCCGATGAGCCCGGCCTCGGAGCTCGCGAGGGCACCGCTGCGCACGAGCAAGGCTCCCGCGACCAGAAGGACCGTCCAGTCGTACACGAGTCCGTGGACCGCCAGCAGCACTGAAGCAACGATGGCGAGAGCAGCACATGTTCCGACGTCGGCCGCCCGCCTGAGGCCGCTCAGGAGGAGCGCGAGGACGACAGCCGACAGACCCATCGCCACAATCAGGGCGGCGGTCGACTCGCCGAACGCCAGACGCGCGGTAGCCCACACCGTGACCTCGGTATCGGGGCGGACAAGGCTCGACGTGTCGGGGAGACGATGGAACCACGCAGACCAGCCGCCCGGTAACCACCACCATGAGACAGCGACCAGGCAGATCGTGGTGCCGAGTCCGACGATGATCCACCGCCATCGACGCCTGGCGTCCACCAGCCACCACACCACGAAGCCGAGGAGCAAGTGCGGTTTGAAGGCCGCGAGGGCGAGGAGGGATGCGCCAGCCATGCCCTTTCGGCGCTCGAGGAGGAGAACGCTCGACGCGACGAGCGCGGTGAAGAAGAACGCGACCTGCCCGTACCAGACGTTGAAGAATCCGGCCAGCGTGACGAGAAGGATGACGATCAACGTGCCGACTCGTGCAATGCCAAGGCGTCTGAGCGCCATTGCAATCAGCGAGATGCCAGCAAGTGTCCACAAGGGAAACACGAGACCGAACGGGAGCCAGGAAACCGGGATCACGGCGACAGAGAACCACGGTGGGTTCAGTGGCAGCGCCGCGCCGACCGCGACGAACTCCGCACGCTCCGGGTCGTACAACGCCTCACCCAAGCGGTCGGACGCAAGCGACCCGGCGGCTTGGAAACCACGGAGGTCCTGCCCGAAGTCGATGTCGGCGAGCTCGGTCCCCGGCGAACGCACGAGGTGTCGGGCAAAGGTGGTCCACGCAACCGCGCCGAACGTCAGTATCACAACCAACGATCCGATCGCGACGTACCGCTCCCATGACAGCCGCGAACGCTCTGGTTGCATCCGATGAGCTTACGGCCGAGCCTCGAGCACGCGTGGTTCGTGCCGGGCTGCCGGAACCGGTTCGGGAGCTAGCGCGTGGGACCTTGCTCGTCCATCAGCCCGTCTGGCAACGACACGGTGACGATGCGGGCCCTGACGTCCACCGTCGGCACGAGCGCCTCGACGAGCGGGACCTCGAATCCGACCCCACCATCTCGCTCGACGACGAGCCTGTCCTGCGCGGGCCCCGAGACGACATCGGACACCACGCCGAGCACCCGGCCATCCTCGTCTATCACCGCACACCCGATAAGGTCCTCGACCCACCACTCATCGTCCTCAAGGGAACGTCGCTCGGTCGACGGCACTACGAATCGCGTTCCGACGAGGCTCTCCGCAGTGTTGCGATCGATCACACCCGAGAGGCGGACGATGAAGTCATCCCCCTTCGGGCTGACGGAGACGACGGTGAACGGTGGCGCTTCGTCGCCCTCGACCCGCAGCGATGCGCCGACAACGAACCGGACGCTCGCGTCCGCCACCATCCCCCGAACGAGAACATCCCCACGGATGCCGTGCGCTCTCCGCACGTACCCGATGGGGATGAAGTTCGATTCTGGCGACGGTGCGCCGTCGGTCACGCTCAGTCGAGGAAGTCGACGTCGACGGCGACGCCTTCCTCGTCCCCCGCCGCACTCGCGACGTTGCGGATCGCCCGTGCGACGCGGCCGCGCTTTCCGATCACGCGCCCCATGTCGCTCTTGGCTGCGCGCACCTCGGCGACGACGGCGTCGTCACCGTCCTGGACCACGTTGACCTCGACGGCATCCTTGTCGTCGACGATCTCGGACACCACGTAGGTGACCACCTTGTCGACGATTTCGCCCTGGCTCATTCGTCCTCCCCGGACTCGTCACTCATCTCATCCATCTCGGCGGCAGGCGCTTCCTCGGCTACATCCTCGATGGCTGGCTCAGCTTCCACCTTGGCTGCTGGCTCGGGTGCGGGTGCCCCAACGGTGTGGATGTCGCCCTTGGCGACCTTGAACAAGGTCCACGCGCCGGAGATCTCGAGCAGCTTCTGTGCGCGCTCGGTCGGCTGCGCGCCGGTGCGGAGCCAATGCAGCGCCCGTTCGTTGTCGATCTTGATCAGCGACGGTTCCTGGCGCGGGTCATAGACGCCCAACTGTTCGATGTAGCGACCATCCCTCGGCTTGCGCGAGTCCATGACGACCACGCGGTAGGTCGGCTGCTTCTTCTTGCCAAGCCGCGTAAGGCGGATCTTGACTGCCATCGGTCACCTCTTCTTGGTATGGCGAGCCATGGGCGGCATTTGGAGCCCAGGGATGGGACTCTTTCCTCCGGCCATGGCCTTCATCATCGTCTGTGCTTGCGAGAACTGCTTGAGGACGCCGTTGACGTCCTGTGGCCGGGTACCTGACCCGGCAGCGATGCGGCGCTTCCGACTCCCGTTGATCACCTTCGGATTCCTGCGTTCCTCGGGAGTCATCGAGCGGATGATCGCTTCGACGCGACCCAACTGACGCTCATCGATCTGGACGTCGCGCAGGGCCGTTCCTGCGCCGGGGAGCATACCAACCAACTGCTGCAAAGGCCCCATCTTGCGCAGCTGCTGGAACTGCTCGAGGAAGTCCTCGAGGTCGAACGAGGCGTTTCGCATCTTCTCAGCGGCGCGCTCGGCCTCTGCCTCGTCGAACGCCTCCTCCGCCTTCTCGATGAGTGAGAGGACATCACCCATCCCAAGGATTCGCGACGCCATTCGATCCGGGTGGAAGACGTCGAGATCCCCGATCGACTCACCCGTTCCGACGAACTTGATGGGCACCCCAGTGACCTCACGGGCGGAGATCGCCGCACCGCCACGGGCATCGCCGTCGATCTTCGTGAGGATCAGTCCGGTGAGATCTGTGTACGCGGCGAATCCCGTCGCCACGTTGATCGCTTCCTGGCCTGTCATCGCATCGACGACGAGCAGCGTGTCCGTCGGAGCGGCGGCCTTCCTCACGGCGGCGAGTTCGCCCATGAGTTCTTCGTCGATCTGCAGTCGGCCGGCCGTGTCGATGATCACGACGTTGTGGGTCGAAGCTCTCGCCTCCTTCAGGGCAGCCTTCACGAGACGCGGCGGTTTCGCTGCACGGTCGGTGTACACCGGCACGCCGATTCGGGCGCCGAGGGTCTCGAGCTGCTCGATCGCTGCTGGCCTCTGGAGGTCAGCAGCAACCAGCAGCGGTCGCTTGCCTGTCGTCTTGAGTCGATGCGCGAGCTTCGCGGCCGTGGTCGTCTTCCCGGAACCCTGGAGCCCGACGACCATGACGATTGACGGCGGTGCAGCCGGCCGCTCGAGCGGAACGTCCTTCTCCCCGAGCGTGACGACGAGTTCTTCGTGGACGATCTTGATGACCTGCTGACCCGGCGTGAGGCTCCTGGCCACCTCGGAACCCACCGCGCGCTCGGTGACGCGAGCGAGGAAGGACTTGACGACGGGGAGGGCGACATCGGCCTCGAGAAGCGCAAGGCGAATCTCCCTCATCGCTCCGTTGACGTCCGCCTCGGAGAGCTTTCCTTTGCCCCGGAGCGTCGCGAACACGCCACCGAGTCGGGTTGAGAGCGAGTCGAACATGGCGGGGAGTCTACGGGTGGCTCGCTGGGACCTCCGTGGAACGGATGTCGATGTGCGCCTTTGTGACCAGCCATGCGAACACGCCGCCGAGGATGAGCGGCGCGAGATGCAGCGCCCTTCCGAACGACTCCAACTGCCATGCGGTCGCAGTGTCCCCAGCGGCGACCGCGGCTCCGAGCACCGCACCGATCAACCCAAGCGTTTCCGGGCTGACCGCCCTCGCTCTCACCAGCAGAGCACCTGCGGGGAGCAACAGCAGCCAGTCGTACATGAGCCCATGCGGAGCGAGGAGGAGCGACGCAACGATCGAGAGCGACGCAACCACCTCCACCTGGTCAGCCCATCTGCGCATCCCAACGAACAGGAGCGACAGGACCAAACCGACGGCGGCAGTGATGCCCACAGCGAGTGTGATGCCGGTCGCCCCGAGGAGTTGCACCACGCTGATGAGGGTGACCTCCCTCGCAGGGTCGACAAGGCTGCTCGGGTCAGACACGGCAGAGAAGAACGCAGGCCACGAACCGGGCAGCCACAGCGCCGACACCGCGGCGAGGGTTGCCGTCACGGCGCCAGTGATCGCCAGCCAACGCCACCGTGATCGGATCTCGAGTGCCCACCAAACAGCGAAACCGAACAGCAGGTGTGGTTTGAACGCGAGGAACGCAAGCCCCACGGCGCCAAGTGTCCCGTCGGCCCGAGCAAGCGACATCGTCGCCAGCATCAGTACTGCGACCATGAAGTACGTGGTCTGCCCGAAGTACAGCGCGAACATCCCTGACAAAGTGAGCAGCGTCATTCCCATGACCCGCTTCACATCGGGTGTACGTGCGCGGGCCAGAGCGAACCACGCCGCGGCAACGCCGAACAACGACCACAGTGGGAACGCGACCGAGAACGGCACCTTCGACAAGGGGATCATCGCGATCGCGAACCACGGCGGATAGACGAACTTCGAAGCTCCGAGTTCTGCGTACGTCGGGTCGGCTTGGTCGTAGATCGAGCGTCCCTCACGTTGGGCTGCGAGTTCGCCTGCGCCAAGGAAGGCCCGCAGATCTTCGCCGTATTCGATGCTTTGCGGAGGGTCACCGACCGTACCGAGCATCTGCGACCCGAAGGTCGCCCAGAACAGCATGCCGTAGACCGCGATCGCGACCAGCGACGCGAAGAGCACGTAGCTGCGCCACGGGAGCGTGGGCGACTTCGTCATGGTTGTGGCCCGACGACGGTGAACTCGACCGGTCCCCCGTCATCCGTCTCGCTCAAGGCGCCGTAGCCACGCGAGGCGAACCGCTCGATCGCCGCTGCGTTCCACTCGCCGAGATACAAGAATCGCTCCGGCCGGAGCGCCGTGTACCGATCGAGGTAGGTCTCGAGGTCGGTCGGGATCATCAGCATGTCGACGGCTTCGACGTGCTGCCATGCGAAGCGACCGAGTTGGCTGTCGGGGGACACCCACACCGGGCGGCTCCCGACGCCGTCCGGCCCCATCTCGACCGACACGGACAACCACGTGTCGACCGTCTCCTCAACCGTCGACCGACCACGGTCGAGCACCACCACCGTCGTGACGAAGAGCGCGGCAGCGGTCACGGCTGAAGCGGTGGCGAGCGCTCGAACGCTCCTTGCGGGAACCACATCCGCCACCGCACGCCACGCCACGACGACCACTGGCACCACGAGCGGGAGCGCGAGAACGAGGTACCTCCCGCCCCACTGCGCGCCGCCCGCGTGGCGCTCCTGGGTCACGATCACGGCACCTGCATAGGTTGCGGCAGCGACCAACAGCGTCGGAGCGCCTCGCATCGCTGCCAGACGGCCCGGAACGAGGAAGAGGCCGCCGATCAGCCACGGCATCGCGATCACGAAGCCGCCGAGCAACGGCTGCGCGACGCCGACGATCGCGGCAGCCCCCACGGACGCCGCGATGGCGAACATCCAGTGCATTCGACCGGCTTGCCGATGTGCAGCGAACCCTCGTCCGAGGCCGACCCATCCGACGAGGAACAGGAGCGCCCACACCGCCGTCAGGCTGACCACGCCCTCGAAGTCGAAGAGGCCTGCTGCGATTCCCTCGACGACGCGGGCGAGCGAGAGAAACGGGCGATCTCCCTCGATGACCGCTGGCTCGCCTGCAATCGCACGGGCCCACCAGCCGTTCGCCACCATGCCCGCGAGACCAGATGCAGCAATGATCGAGCCGACAGCGAGTCGTCGGCGAAGGTCGGATGCGCGACGAGTGACGACCACGGCGAACCCAAGCGCAACCGCGAAGAGCACACCCTCCCTCCGTATGAACGGCAGAACCAACACCGATGCTGCGGCAACTGCGACCGCCGGTGTGCTCGTCTTGCGAACCTCGTGCATCAACGCGAGCACCGCAGCAGCAGCGATGAGGGCGGCGAGCGAGTGGTGCAGCACCGTGAACCCGTAGAACAGCAGCGACGTTCCGATGGCACCTGTCCACAGCGTCCAGGCTCGGGCACGGACATCCCACATGCCAGCGATGAGCGACATCACGACCGCGGCGGCGAGCGTCGCTGCGAGCGTCAGGAGCACAGGTACCCAGCCATCGGACGAGCCAGGCACGAGCGCCACGAGGAGCGGAGTGATGGGATGCTTCGTGAACGGCGCGTACCGATCTCCATCCACCGTCGCCGCCTGGATCGGCGCGGTCGCGCCCTCCGGATCGATCCCGCTGAACGGACGCTCCAGGAACCAACCTCCGGACTCGATCGTCGTCGCCTGCAGGCGGATGGCGCCCTCGTCGGACGACCACACCTGCGTAGGCTTCACGAACACGAGGGCCGACAGCAGGACCACTGCGACCAATACCGTGTGTATCCACAGCGGCATGGCCTCGAATGCCCTGATGGCACCAGTTCGGGAAGCAGCGTTCGATTCGGATGTCGATGCCATCTGTGACCTCGGCATGCAGCATGCATCGGCGGAGTGGGCGGTTTCTTTACTCCCCCGGGACTCAAACACACATCGGGGCGGTTCCGGCGTCAATCGGCCCACGGGTCGTGCCAGCCACCTGATAGCCTCGCAGACATGAATCTGACCGTCATCGACCATCCCCTCACCAGGCACTACCTCACCATCCTGCGGGACAAGCGCACTGACGCCCAGGCCTTCCGTGCCGCAGCGCGCGGCCTCACCTACACGTTGGTGCACGAAGCGACGCTTCGCGTCCCATACGACGCATTCGACGTCGAAACCCCCCTCGAGATGGCCAAGGGTCACAGGATCCGCAACGTCGTGGCCGTGCCTGTGCTGAGGGCAGGGCTTGGCATGCTCGATGCCGTCCTCGAGATGATCCCCGACGTGAAAGTCGGGTTCGCGGGCGTCGCCCGCAACGAGGAAACGGCGCTCCCACAGGAGTATTACGCCAAACTCCCAGACCTGTCCGACGCGTACGTCATCATCTGTGAACCGATGCTCGCGACGGGTGGCTCGCTGTCGTGGGCGGTCGACAAGGTCAAGTCCTCCGGCGCGAAGACCATCACCGCGATCTGTGTGGTCGCGTGCCCCGAGGGCGTCGACCGCATGCGCCAGGATCACCCGGATGTGCAGGTCATCGCGGCATCGCTCGACCGAGGGCTCAACGACCGCGCCTACATCCTTCCCGGCCTCGGTGACATGGGCGATCGGCTCTTCGGCACGACATGACGAGCGGGAAACCCTTCGAGGACGCGGTCAGGGACGTCATCGAGGCGATTCCAGCCGGGGAGATCAGCACCTACGGCGAGGTGGCGGCCGAGGCCGGCTACCCGGGTGCAGCCCGGGCCGTCGGCAACCTCCTCCGTTCCACACCAGGCCTTCCATGGTGGCGGGTCGTCGCTGCGAACGGGCGACTGGTGCCGGGCCATGAGCGGCACCACGCCCAACACCTGCGGGCAGAAGGAGTCCGCGTCCGCCGGGGACGCGTTGCGATGGGGGCACGCTCGTGAGCTTCTCGATGGTCGAGTTGATCGTCAGCAAACGCGATGGCCTCGAGCTCTCCGCGGATGCAATCCGGTGGATCATCCGCGAGTACACCGCGGACAGGATCCCCGACTACCAGATGTCCGCCTTGCTCATGGCGATCCTCCTGAATGGCCTCACCGACGAGGAGCTGGCGCCGTGGACCGAGGCGATGCTCCACAGCGGTGAGACGCTCGACCTCTCCGATGTCAGCAAGCCGAAGATCGACAAGCATTCAACGGGTGGCGTGGGCGACAAGATCTCGATCCCGCTCGCGCCGATCGTCGCGGCATGCGGGGTGGCGGTACCCATGATCTCGGGCAGGGCCCTTGGTCACACCGGGGGCACACTCGACAAGCTCGAGTCGATACCAGGGTTCTCCGTGATGGTCGATCCGGAGGAGTTCAAGGATCAACTCGACACCGTCGGCGTCGTCATGGCCGGACAGACCGAGACGCTCGTTCCCGCCGATCGACGTATGTACGGGCTGAGGGACGCCACGGGAACGGTTCCCTCGATCCCGCTCATCGCATCGTCCGTGATGTCGAAGAAGCTCGCTGAGGACCTCGACGGCCTCGTGCTCGACGTGAAGGTCGGCTCGGGCGCCTTCATGCGTTCCCTCGAGGACGCCACGACACTTGCTGAGACGATGGTGGAGATCGGACGGGCCGCTGGCACACCGACGGTCGCGATCCTCACGCGTATGGATCAACCGCTCGGAGCCATGGTCGGCAACGCGAACGAGATCGCGGAGTCGATAGATGTGCTCAAGGGCGGAGGTCCAGACGACGTCGCCCAATTGGTCGAAACCCTCGCTGTCGCCATGCTCAAGCGCGTGGGCCAGTCGACGGACGAGGCGACGCATTCCGTTCGCAAGGCGGTCGCTTCTGGTGCGGCGCTCGATGTGTTCGCCGAGCTGGTGAAGGTGCAGGGTGGAGACCCTGGCATCATCGACAACCCGAACCTGCTTCCGCACGCACCGCGCGAGTACGTGCTCAAAGCCAGACGCGACGGGTGGGTGACACGGTGCGACGCCCGCGTGATCGGCAACGCCGCGGTCCGCCTCCGAGCCGGCCGCGCCACGAAGGAAGACGCCATCGACCCGAGCGTCGGCTTTGAGATCCTGGCCAAGGTCGGCCAGCGGGTGACCGAAGGCCACCCGCTGGCAAGGGTTGCATTCGAGAGCGAAACCGTGCTGGAGCGGGCGCTCCAGGGCCTCTCGGGTGCGTGGACCATATCCGACGACGAACCGGAACCAACCGACGTGATCCTGGGGGTGGTCGAGTGACCTATCACACCATCATGGCTGCCGCAGCCGTCATTGCGTCGAGGACCGAGCGAGAGCGCCACCATGCAGCAGTGGTGCTCGGGTCGGGGCTCTCCGACTATGCGAGATCGCTCCCCGACGCGGTCGAGATCCCCTACGCCGACCTTCCGGGCCTGCCAGTGCCGAAGGTCCCGGGGCACGGCGGCTCCCTGTTCTCTGTCGCGTTGGACGGTGGTTCCGTGCTCGTGTTCGCCGGGAGGGTCCACGCCTACGAGGGCTGGGAGATGGACGATGTCGTCGCCGGGGTCAGGACCGCTGTCGCATGCGGCGCATCGAGGTTGATGCTGACGAACGCGGCTGGCGGAGTCAACGCCGCCTATTCGCCGGGCGACCTCGTGATCATCTCGGATCATCTGAACCTCACCGGTCTCAACCCTCTGAAGGGCGCAAACGACGACAGGCTCGGCCCGAGATTCCCGGACATGTCTGCGGTATACAACCCCCGCCTCCGAGGGGCCCTCGCGGGCGTCCTCGCGGACAAGGGACTGCCCGTTCACGAAGGTGTGTACGCCTGGTTCCCCGGACCGTCCTACGAGACGCCCGCCGAGGTCGAGATGGCAAGACGCATGGGAGCGGACCTCGTCGGAATGTCAACCGTGCCGGAAGCCATCGCCGCGCGCCACATGGGCGCGGATGTCGTCGCTGTGTCCCTTGTCACCAACCTCGCGGCAGGCATCTCACCGACGCCCCTTTCGCACGACGAGGTGAACGAGATCGCCACGAGGGCGCGATCCACGTTCAGCGACGTTGTCGACGCCTTCCTCCCGCAGCTCGTGCAGCACTAGCCGCCGATTCCAGCCAGACGCGGAGGCTCCGTAACATGTGGGGGCTTCATCGCATCAAGGGAGTCCGTCCATGAACATCGCCGTCTGCGTCAAGCAGATTCCCGATCCCGCTACGCCGTACAAGCTCGATCCGGAAACCCACCTCGTGGTTCGGCCCGACGACCAGGTGCTCGACGACACGGACCGGTATGGGATCGAGATCGGCCTCCAGCTCGCCGAGGCGACGGATGGTTCGGTCACCGTCGTCTCCATGTCGCCTTCCGGAACGCTCCAGGGCATTCGGCAGGCCCTCGCGATGGGCGCGGACGCTGCAGTCCTCATCGACGACCCGACCCTCAAAGGATCCGATGCACTCGTGACGGCGAGGGTCCTGAGCGCTGCGATCAGCCGTGGCGACTACGACCTCGTGGTCGCGGGCACCGAGTCCACAGACGGCTACTCGGGCGTCATGCCGCAGATGATGTCGGAGCTGCTCGCCCTTCCGTGCCTCTCGTTCGCAACCCATGTCGAAACGACGGACGCGGGTCTCCGCATCAAGCGCCAGACACCTTCCGGCTACGACGAGGTCGAAGCAGCGCTTCCTGCGCTCCTGACGGTGACGGCCGGAGTCGTTGAGCCCCGCTACCCGACGTTCAAAGGCATCATGCAGGCGAAATCCAAACCAATCGAAACGCTGACCGCCGCGGACCTGGGCGTCGACACCGCGGTCACCCAGTGCGTCCAGTCGGTGGAGCCGATTGCAGCAAGGGCCGCCGGTGAGATCGTCGAGGACGATGGCGAGGGATACCGACGCATCATCGAGCTTCTCGAGACCGTGAAGGTGATCTGATGGCCGTATGGGTATTCACTGAGGAAGTCGACGGATCTGTGAGCCAGAGTGGCCTCGAGCTGGTGACCAAGGCCCGCGATCTTGGCGATGTGAGCGTGATGTACGTCGGTGAGGGCAGCGACGAGGCGTTCGGAGCGCTCGGCGCACACGGTGCCGGCTCCGTGACGCACCTCGATCCAGGCTCCACCCTCCCGGGCGCGCCCGCGGCCGCCGCCATGGCGGATGCCATCGGCGACTCGTGCTCCTTGATCCTGTTCGGAGCGTCGAACACCGACCGTGACGTCGCGGGTCGCCTCGCTGCACGGCTTGGCGTTCCCGTCATCGCAAACGCGCTGGATGTCGCCGTGAACGGCGGTGTCAGCGTGACGTCCGAGATCCTCGGAGGCACGAAAGCCGTGACCACGACCTCCGAGGCATCCCCCACCATCGTGATAACACGTCCGAAGGCATTCGTGGCCGCACCCTCTGGTGGCGGTGCGCCCGTCGTGACGGCGGTCGACCTTCCGGATGTCGGAGCATGTGCGGCCACGGTGACCGCGAGCCATGCGGAGGAGTCGGAGGGACCTGACCTCGAGGCTGCGTCGATCGTGGTATCCGGTGGACGAGGGCTCGGCGCAGCCGACAAATTCGCCCTCATGGACGAGCTGGCTTCGCTTTTGGGAGGCGCCGTTGGGGGAACCCGAGCGGTGGTCGATGCCGGATGGGTTCCCTACTCGTATCAGGTCGGCCAGACGGGCAAGACCGTCAAGCCCGACGTGTACATCGCGTGCGGGATCTCAGGAGCGATGCAGCACGTGGTCGGGATGAAAGGGTCATCAACCATCATCGCGATCAACAAGGATCCGGACGCACCAATCTTCGGCATCGCCGACCTCGGAATCGTGGGCGACCTGCACTCGGTGGTTCCCCAACTCATCGACGCGCTGAAGGCTCGCGACTAGGCCGTCACTCGTTGAGGGCCTCGGGACCGAACCACTCGGGGAGGAGCTCATCGAGCGTGAACTCCGCGACACGACCGTCGCGACCGCGCGCGATGACGCGCTGCACGCCGAATTCGCGCATGACCTGGCGGCAGTTCCCGCACGGTGTGCAGGTGTCCCCATCGAGACAGGCAACGGCGACTGTGTCGATGGTCGTTGTACCTGCCGAGACGGCAGATCCGATCACGTTCGCCTCGGCGCACATCGTCGAGCCGTATGCGGCGTTCTCGACGTTCGATCCGGTGACGACGTTTCCGTCGGCGCCCACCAACGCCGCACCGACGCGGTAGTTGGAGTACGGCGCGTAGGCACTGCGTGCGGCCTCGGCCGCAGCATCGAGAAGCGTGGCGTCCTGATCAGTCATGGTGCGAGGAGGGCGTTGACAAATTCCTCCGGTTCGAATGGAACCACATCGCCGATCCCTTCGCCAACACCGATCAGCTTCACGGGGATCCCGAGTTCCTGCTCGACAGCGATCGCGATGCCACCCCTCGACGTCCCGTCGAGCTTGGTGATGATCACCCCACTCACCGGCACGGCCTGTGTGAACGCCCTCGCCTGCGCAATGCCGTTCTGGCCGACCGTACCGTCGAGGACGAGCAGGATCTCGTCGATCGAGCCCGCCTCGTTCGCGAGCACGCGGACGACCTTCCCCAACTCATCCATGAGGTTGCTGCGCGAGTGCAGCCGACCGGCGGTGTCGATGATGACACACGATGCCCCCGCTTCGACTCCCGCACGGTATGCGTTGAAGGCTACGGAAGCGGGATCGGCACCTTCCGCCCCCGAAACCACGGGCACACCTATCCGGTCGCCCCACGTCTCGAGTTGGGACACGGCCGCGGCTCGGAACGTGTCGGCGGCGCCCAGCGTGACGGTATGCCCGTCCTCCGAAAGGAGGTGCGCGAGCTTTGCAACCGTTGTCGTCTTTCCTGTGCCGTTCACGCCGACGGCGACGATCACGGATGGTCGACCGTCGAGCACCAGACGCCGATCGACCCCTTCGAACAGCGATACGAGCTCATCGGCAAGGGAATCCCTGGCCTCGCTCGACGATGTGGGTGACGACGCTCGCACGCGACCGACGATCGAAGCAGCGATCGCGGGCCCGACGTCGGCAGTCACGAGTGCATCCTCGAGCGCCGTCCACGCATCGTCGTCAGGTTCGCCGGATCCGAAGAGCGAGGCGATCGCCCCAGACCACGCCTCACGCGACCTCCCGAGCCGCGACGCGAGACCGAAAGGCACTTCCGTGGACGGTGCCGGAGCGTCCGTCGTTCCTGATCGTCGTCGGAGGAGCAAGGCGCCGACAGCGATCAGCACGACCGAAACAAGGACGAGGACCACAAATAGCGACTGATCCATCACATCACCGACGACAACCGAGGCTCACACCCTGGCCGTGCTCATGCGCTTCGAGAGCACCTTCGACGATTCGCCGGGCTCCATCGTGACACCGTACAGCACGTCCGCAGCGCCCATCGTCTGCTGCTGATGCGTGATGATCACGAGCTGGGTGTTCTGGCGAAGCGAGTCGACGAGCCTGAGGAATCGGTGCAGGTTCGTGTCGTCGAGCGCGGCCTCGACCTCGTCGAGGACGTAGAACGGGCTCGGCCGTGCACGGAACACGGCGAAGAGGAAGGCCAACGCTGCGAGAGATCGCTCGCCCCCCGAAAGCAGGGAGAGCCGACCCACCGCCTTTCCGGCGGGTTGGGCCTCGACAAGCACACCGGTCGATTGGCGATCCGACGGATCGGTGAGGCGGAGACTCCCCTTGCCTCCGGGGAACACGAGGGCAAAGTTCTCCTCGTAGAACCTGGCGATGTCAGCGAACGCTTCGTCGAAGAGGTCCGCCATCTTGTCATCGAGGGCCCTGATGACCCCTTTGAGCTCCGAACGGGACGACGACAGGTCCGCCAGCTGCGTCTCGAGCGTCTCGACCTCCTCGGCGAGCGTCGCGTACTCCTCGGCGGCGAGCGGGTTGATCGGTCCCATTCGCTTGAGATCGGCATCGAGGGACGCCAAGCGGTCCTCGAGCTCGATGCCCGACTCGACTTCAGGCCTTTCGGCTGCAAGGGCGGTTGCTTCGTCCGTATCAGCGTCGCGACGGAGCGCTTCAGCAACACTCTCGAGGCGGACCCTGAGCTCAGCAAGCTCGACATCGAGCGCGGACAACGCTGCACCCGACGCCCGAAGCTCGGTGTCATATCGCTCCCTCCTGGCCTCGGCCTCCGAGAGCTCCGAGTTCGCGCTTCCTGCCTGCTCGCGGTGCATCCGCTGACGGGCGCGCAGCTCCTCGACGTGGGCTGTGACGGTGGCAATGGCAGCGATCGCACGCGCTTCGATGGATTCGAGCTCGTCGATCGATTCCGCGTTCTGCGGCAGAAGGGTGAGTTGGCTCAGCTCGGCGTTCACCACTTCGAGCCGCTGTTCGCTCAACCTGTGGCGTTCAACGATCGACGCTCGATCGGCGGCAGCCTGCTCGAGGGCCTTTCGGGCCTCATCGCGCTTCACCGCGACATCGCGGCGACGCTCGTTCAACGCATCCCATGCTGCTTGCCTGGCTGCTTCTTCGCCTTCGAAGTCCTCGACGCGCGCCCTCACCTGCGACAGACGCTCGTTGCGTGAGACGGCGGCTTCTTCGATCGCCGAGATCCTCGCGAGCAACCTCTCCCGCTCGTTGACAGAGGCCGCAGACGCGCGTTCGACGAGGCCCAACGCTTCGGTGTATCCGGACAACTCTGCCTCGATCGACTCGAGGTCCGCAAGGGCGATCCGGTGCTGCTCGGACGCAGCATCCGCGGACCGCCGGGCGCCAGCCTCGGCACTCACGAGCCTGTGGACTTCGCGGTCGGCGACCTCGACGGCGACGCTCGCAGCCTCGATCGCCGCGGGCCCCGCGCCATCGGGTTGGGCGACGATCATTCCGGATGCGGTGACGACATCACCCTCAGGCGTCACGACGCGAACCTCCGGGTGGGCCGCGACGATCCGGTGGGCCGTCTGCCAACCCTCAGCCACCACGACATCGCCGACAACCGACGTGGCGACCGAGCGGTCAGCATCCGGGCCGAGCATGTCGATCAGTGTGTCGACGCCGAACGCAATGGCCGCCGCTTGGGCCGCTTTCGTGTCTGCCGACGAGACCGTGACGAAGGCGACACCACCCCCACCCGTGGCTTTGACCCGCGTTGCAGCATCGAGAAGCGCAGTGTCGTCCGCCGCGACGTACGCGTGGCGCCACCCCCCGAGCACCACGTCGACGGCGACCGCAAGTTCGCCGGGCACGTCGAGGGCGCTGACGATGGTCCCGAGTACGCCTTCGGACGCCTCGGCCGCCTCGATTGCAGCAGGGTCGACGAGCCCCGCGACGGCGTTCTCGAGTGCCTCGGCGCGGGCCCTGGCCCCAGCGAGCCCGACGCGGGCGATCGCGAGGTCGGCGCTCACAGCAGCGAGACGTTCCTCTGCCTCGGACAGCACCTGTGCCGCCTTCTCGTACGCTGCCTGAACCGTCCCCGCCTTGGCGTCCGCCGTCTCGATCGCGGCATTGAGGCGCTCACGTTCGGCCTCTTCCTCCTCGATGCGGCTGTCGATCACCGAAAGGCGTGATCGGATGCGGGTGACCTCCTCGTCGTCGCGTGCGGCGGCCATCTCGAGGGATCGAAGGTCCCCTCTGAGGTTCGCGACGACGCCCTCTGCTGGAAGTTGGACCTGCTCTGCGAGCGCTCGCTCCTCGTCCTCGAGGCCCTTGAGCGCCACATCACGGCGCTCGACGATGTCCGCGAGCTCAACGGACTCAGATTGCGCAGCCGCAATCGCCGCGATGAGCGATTCACGCTCGTCTTCGAGGTCGACTCTGCGGTCGTCCGCACCGTCGATACGAGCCTGCTGGCTCGAGCGTCGTTCCCTTGCGACCTGTGCAATCCTGGTGAGCCGCTCCTTCACCGTTTCGAGGCGTGCCGCCGCGCCGGTGTCCCGTTCGAGCGCAGCTCCCACCTCGCCGGCCTGCGCTCGGAGTTCGATCAGGCGCCCCTTGAGGGCACCCAGCGCGGCGTCCGCTTCGTCGCGCGCGGTCATCGCGGCCTCGCGCTCCAACGATGCGGCACCGAGACGGGAGCGGATTCGGCGTAGCTCCTCGCCGCCGAGGAAGATCCGAATGGCGTGCGCCTCGTCGCGCACGGCATCGTGGCGAGCCGCGGCATTCGCCTGCCGTTTCAGCGGTCGAAGGGCCTTGCGCTGCTGGAGCAGGATGTCGTTCAGCCGCTCCATGTCGTGGTCGGTGCGTTCGAGGCGGCGGACGGCCCGCTCGCGCCTGCTTCGGTGCTTCGTGACCCCGGCTGCCTCTTCGATGACGGCGCGGTGGTCCTCGGGGCGGGCGTTCAGGATCTGCCCGACCTCGCCCTGCCCGACCAGGACGTGCTGGTGGCGGCCGATTCCGCCGTCAGAGAGGAGTTCCTGGATGTCGAGGAGCCGGCAAGGGGCGCCGTTCAGTTCGTACTCGGACGTGCCGTCCGCGAAGAGCCGCCGAGTCACGGTGATCTCAGCCAGGTTGAGGGGCATCAGCTCCTCGTCGTTCTCAAAGGTGAGGTTGACCTCTGCTCGAGACAATGCAGGGCGCGTCGCGGTGCCGGCGAACACGACGTCCTCCATCTTCTCGGTGCGGAGGGCTTTGGTCGCCTGCGTGCCCATGACCCATGCGATCGCGTCGAGGATGTTCGACTTTCCGGACCCGTTCGGCCCGACCACCACATTCACACCCGTGGAGAAGTCGAGTCGTGTGCGGTCCGCGAACGACTTGAAGCCGCGCAGAGTCAGATGTTTCAGTCTCACGCAGGCGAGGTTACCAGAGGTGAATTACACCGATGTGATCTCGCCGGGGAGCCCGGTATCGAGGGCGTTCGCGGCCGCGGCCACGGCTGCGGCCTTCTTCGATGCACCCTCGCCGCTGCCGATGGGCCTGCCGTCCACGATCGCCGTTGCCGTGAAGACGGCTGCATGGTCTGGCCCGCCGCGCTCGAAGGCGTACTCGATCGACAGACCGCGGCTCGCGAGCGTCTCCTGGAGTCGCGAGCGGGCGTCCCGGTGGTCTTCGGCGTCGAGCCTGTCCGCGAGGATCGGCTTCCACGCCTCCCGAACGACGCTCAGCGCGTGATCGGCACCGCCATCGAGGGCGATTGCGGCGACAATCGCCTCGGTCGCATCGGCGAGGATCGAGTCGCGGTCGCGGCCACCGGCGCGGTCCTCCCCCACGCCGAGGCGCAGTCCCGCTCCTACGCCCCAGCTGCGGGCAACGGCCGCGAGGGTCTGCTCGTCGACGAGGAGGGCGCGAACCCGCGTCATCGTGCCCTCGGGTTCGTCTGGCATCGCCTCGAAGATCAGCAGCGTGATCGCGAGGCCGAGGACGGAATCGCCGAGGAACTCGTATCGCTCATAGCTGTCGGTTCCCGGGTGCTCCCCGGCGTAGGAGGTGTGCGTCAAGGCCGTCACGAGGTGAGATGGGTCCGAGAAGGCGTAACCCAGGTGTTCCTCGATCGCTGCGAGGGAGGACGAGTCGGCCATCACTGGGCCGCGGCGCTGATCCCCGCTGCCATTTCGGCAACGAGGCCGTGGCGCGCCCCCTCATCGGCGATGGCGATGGCGTTGCGGATGGCAATCCGCGAGGACGAACCGTGCGCGATCACGACGACGCCCTTCGTTCCGACGAGATGCGCTCCGCCCACGGTCTCGGGGCTGAGGCGCTCCCTGAGCTCAGCGAACGCAGGCAAGAGGTTCATCACCGCGTCCTGGTATTCGGGCTTGGCGAGTGTTTCAAGGATCATCGCCTGGATCGCTCTGCCGACGCCCTCGCTGGTCTTGAGGAGGACGTTCCCTGTGAATCCGTCGGTGACCAGGACTGTGGCCTTCTGCGTTCCAAGGTCACGGCCTTCGACGTTGCCCACGAAGTTGATGGACGCGCTCTGAGCCATCAACGCGTGGGCCTGGCGTTCCACGTCACGGCCCTTGGACACCTCCTCGCCGATGTTGACGAGGCCGACCGTCGGATTGTCCTTGTGCAGATAGACCCTCGCGAGGGCTGATCCCAGGACGCCGAACTGAAGGAGGTGCTCAGGCCGGCATTCGATGTTGGCGCCGACATCGAGCACGACGTGGCCCGTCGGATAGATGCTCGCGATCCCGGGGCGCTTCACCCCTTCGAGGCGTCCGATGAGGAAGGTCGCACAGGCCATCGCCGCGCCCGTCGAACCCGCAGAGACGAGTGCTGCGGCATCGCCTGTGGTGACGAGTTTCGAAGCGACGACGATCGACGCATCCTTCTTCTCGCGGACCGCGTGCGTGGGATCGTCGTCGAAATCGATCACCTGCGATGCGTGGACGACGTCGATGCCGTCACCTCGCGCTCCGAGGATGCCCTCGATCTGTTCTTTGTCGCCGACGAGGACGGTGTTGACACCGTCCTGCGCGGCGAGGATCGCACCTTCGACAACCTCGAGCGGCGCCTGATCGCCCCCCATGGCATCGACGGCGACGCGTGTCATTTGGCTACGACGTCTCGGTGATCTCGCGACCGTTGTAGGTGCCGCAGTTCTGGCACGCGCGATGCGGCACGTGGAGTGATCCGCACCGCTGGCATCGTGCCGTGGCGGGTCGTGCCACTTTCCACTGTGCCTTGCGCCTGCGGGTACGGGACCGCGACATCTTCTTTTTCGGGACAGCCATGATGGAAAACCTCTTCTTTTCAGTCCTCGTCGAGCAGGTCCTTGAGGACCGCGAAGGGCGAGCGCGCACCTTCTTCGTCGTCCGAGGTGTCCGTATTCAAGTCCTTTTGTGCACTACTCACAACTCGTTCGCACCCGTCGGGGCATTCTGGGGACATGGGCAGCGACAGCAGGATCTCGTCGCGCAACATCTGTTCGACGTCGATGTCCGCCCCGTCGAGCGGGTACGACTCGTCGTCTTCGGTGGTGTCGAACAATGCACCGATCATCGCTGTGCGGTCCGTCTCGGTCACGTCGAGGCACCGGAAGCATGCATCCTGTGTTCGAAACGCGACGGAGCCCGTGACGGCAATCCCCTTCGACACCGGGTGCAGCATCAGATCGGCCTCGATCGGCGTGTCGCCGCTGACGCGGGACAGCTCTATGCCCCAATCGACCGTTGCGACGACTCGCTCGGGACGCGGTGACGCATCGCGGCCGAGCAGGTCGGCGACATTGAGCACGAAGGGACCGCGTGACATCTTCAGAAGGTAGCGACCGAACGGGTCCGCTCAGGTCCCCTGTGGCTCGGGCGCTGGCGGAAGCGACTTGTGCAACTCTGCGCGGGCCTCCGTCACGTAGCGGTAGAGCTCTCCGAGGATGTTCTCAGCCTCGTTCAAGTGCCGCTCGGCGTAATCCTCTGCCTCGAGGCGGATGCGCTGTGCCTCGTTCTCGGCGTTCCGGATCAGGGTGTTCGCCTCCTCGACAGCCTCCTGGACGATGTAGTTGTCGGAGACGAGCCTCTCGGACTCTGCCTTGGCATCCGTCAGGATCTTCTTGGCCTTCTCGTTGGTCCTGGCGATGTAGGTCTCGCGTTCGCGGACCATCCACCGTGCGGCCCTCAACTCCTCGGGCAGGCCCTCAGCGGCTTGGTGGAGGCTTTCGAGCATCTCTTCCTGATTGATCATCACGCTGCTCGACAGCGGCACCGCGCGAGCGTTTTCGATCTCGGTGAGCAGGTGCTCGAGAAGGTCGGCGAGCGCTCCTGGGACGACAGGTGCAGGGGTCGGTTGGTCGTGATCGGTCATGCGAGACGCTCCTTCAGGGCCGATGCGACGTTCGGCGGGACGAGTGCCTCCACATCCCCGCCGAGTCGCGCGACTTCTTTGACCAGAGACGATGACAGGTAACCGAACTCGGGCTTCGTCGCCACGAACAACGATACGACGTCACCTGCGAGATGCCGGTTCATCTGCGACATCTGGATCTCGTAATCGAAGTCCGTGACGGCCCGCAGCCCCTTGACGACGGTCCTCGCCCCAACGTGGTGTGCGAAGTCCACGAGGAGCCCCTGGAAGGTCGCGACACGGACGTTGTCCCACTGGACGCAGCACTCCTCGAGCATTGCGACACGCTCGTCGGACGTGAACATCGGTGACTTGGAGGGGTTCAGGATGACCCCGACGACGACCTGGTCGAACAAGGTCGTGCATCGCTCGACCACGTCGAGATGGCCCTTGGTCGGCGGGTCGAAGCTTCCCGGCACAAGGGCAGTGATCACGGCTCGGACCTTTCAAGCATCGTCACGACGGCATCACCGTACCTCCGCTCGTCTCGGGACCTGAGGAATTCAGGCACCATCAGGGTAGAACGCGCCTGTCGGTGAACGACGACGATCCCGTCGGGTGCCAACACGGCTTCGAGGAGGGCGAGCACCTCCCCCACCGACAGATCATCCTCTGCGTACGGCGGGTCCACGAACACGAGGTCGAACACTTGACGCGCCGACTCGAGGTACCGCTCGACCGTCGACGAGAAAACCTCTCCGCCGAGGCCGACGCGTTCGATGTTTCCCTCGAGGGCGTGCACCGCCCTCCTGGCCACCTCGACGAAATCGGCATCGGCCGCACCCCTGCTGAGCGCCTCGAGGCCGAGCGACCCCGATCCCGCGTACAGGTCGAGCACCCTGGCGCCCGGAATGCGGTCGGCGAGGATCGAGAAGATGGACTCCTTGGCGCGGCCGGTCATCGGACGCGTGCCCTCTGATGGCGTGACGAGCTTCCTACCCTTGGCGACACCCGCGACGATCCTCAACTCGATACCTCCGAGGTCAACTCTTCGCCAACCATTCTTCGCGGTCGCCCACGAACATCGCGAACTCATCGGTGTATGTCCGGACGACGTCCGAGAAGCGGTTCATACGAACGAGTTCGGTTGCGTGGGCAGACGCGGCTTCGACAAGTGCCTTGTGGTCCCGCCGCGTGAGGTCCCCGAATCGCAGGTCGCCGACGCCGGATTGCGCGGCGCCGAAGATGGTCCCGTGGCCGCGAATCGCGAGGTCGACCTCGGCCAGCTCGAACCCGTCGTTCGTCCGCACCATCGCGTCGACGCGAAGCGTGCCTTCGTCGGTGGGGTCGTCCGCGACCAACACGCACCTGCCGGGGATCTTCCCCCGGCCGACCCGGCCGCGGAGCTGGTGAAGCTGGCTCAGCCCGAAGCGTTCTGCGTTCCACACGACCATCAGCGTCGCGTTGGGCACGTCGATCCCCACCTCGATCACGGTCGTTGCCACGAGCACGTCGATGTCGCCTGCTCGGAACCGGCCCATCACTTCCGCCTTCTCGGGCGAGGCCATCTGTCCATGGAGAAGCCCAACCCGGGCGTCGACCGACTTCGAGAGGCGGCCGAACTCCGATGCCGCCGACCTGGCCTCGATCTTGTCCGAATCATCGACAAGCGGGCACACCACGAAGACCTGCTGGCCCTTGGCCACCTCGGCGGCAATCATCGCATCGACCTTGCCCTCCGCGTCATCGAGTGCGTCGATCGCCGAGGTCGCGATCGGCGAGCGGCCCGGCGGCAGCGTTTCGATGGTCGAGACGTCGAGATCCCCGTAGAGCGCCATCACGAACGTACGAGGAATCGGTGTGGCGGTCATGAGGAGCAGGTCGGGAACGCCCTCATCCGACGACCGATCCCGCAGGTTCACCCGCTGTTCGACACCGAATCGGTGCTGTTCGTCGACCACGGTGATGCCCAGGGATCGGAAGACGACGTCGTCCTGGATGAGGGCGTGGGTGCCGAATGCGATGTCGATCGTGCCGTCGGCAAGCCACTCCAGCCCCTGCTGGCGCGAAACATCGTCCGCACGGAAGTTGACCGACACACGTGAGCTCGTGAACAGCCCGATCCGCACCGGACGGGAGACGAGGGAGGGGGTGTCGAACAGCGAGCCTGTCCCGGCCTGGTCGCCGAAGACGTCGGGTGCCATCCCCGCGTCTGCCAGGGCCTGTCGCGTCGCGAGATAGTGCTGGGTCGCGAGGACCTCGGTCGGCGCCATCACCGCGCCTTGGTGCCCGCTCTCGACGGATGTGAGGAGGGCGAGGATCACGACCACCGTCTTGCCGGACCCGACCTCCCCCTGCAACAGCCGATGAAGCGGGATCTCCTTCGCCATGTCCTCGAGGATCGCATCGAGCGCCGACCGCTGGTCCTCCGTGAGCGAGAACGGAAGGGCTGCGAGATACCGCTCATACAGCGGCCCCCGAATCGAGTTCGACACTCCGATCCTCGTCTCGTAATCGTCGTGCGCCCGGGCCTTGAGCGCCATCTGGATGCGAAGGAACTCGTCGAAGGCGAGCCGCCTCTTCGCTGCATCGACCTCGGAGAGCGACTCTGGCCCGTGGAGGGAACGGATTGCGGTCGAACGGTCGATCAGGTCGAGCCTGTCGAGCGTCGGCTCGTCGAGTGGCTCTTCGACGGGAATGCTCCTTCTCACGGCGTTCTCAACGGCCTCCCTGATCTTCGCCGACCGCAATCCGCCGAACGACCCGTACACGGGGACGACCCGTCCGGTCTGCCTGCTCGACACCCTTGCGAGGCGATCGATCGCGGGCGTGTTCATCTGGCGTTTCCCCCGGTACATCTCGATCTTCCCCGAGGCCGCCACCTCCTCACCGACCTCGAGGGTGAGGTACGGGTTGAAGGAGACGATGTCGAGCGAACCCGTCGCATCCTCGATTCGGGCATCGACCATCGTTCGCCTGGCGCGCAGCCTCCGCTTCGAGAAGGCCGTGACCGTCCCGAGCACGGTGATGTCCTCGCCGAAGGGCGCCCCTGCGATCGGCACCATCTGGCTCCGATCGAGGTACCGGCGTGGAGCGGTCATCAACAGGTCGGCGACGGAGCGGATGCCGTCGTCTGCCAGGCGCTTCAGGGACTTCGGCCCGATGCCCTTGACGGCGTCGACCTGGATGCTCCCGAGGTACAGGAGGGTGCGCGGTTCGAGTCGTGGCGCCGTCATGGCTCTGATGTTGGTCGACCTCTGCGACAACCGCCACGACCGAGCGTGGGAAAGGCCACCCCGCTGCTACGCTTCCGGATCGCCTCAGGAGGTCTCCCGCACATGGCATACAGATGTGAAGTCTGCGGCAAAGAACCGTGGACAGGAAAACAGGTCAGCTTCTCACACAAGCGCTCCTCGAAGACCTGGCGTCCGAATATCCAGAAGATCCGCGTCAAGCACGGCTCGAACTCCCGCCGGGCACGCGTCTGCACGGCCTGCATCAAGGCCGGCAAGGTCGAAAAGGTCTGATGCAGGGCGTCGTCAAGGCCTACGACGATGCGACGGGTGTCGGCGTCATCGTGCGCGACGACGACCGGTCCGAGGTCATCCTCAAGCCAGGGAGCCTCGAGGGGTCGATGTTCCGATTCCTGAGGCAGGGCCAGCGTGTTCGTTTCGACCTCCACGGCGAGGGCGACGAGGCATACGCCACCAACCTGCGATTCGGGTCCGACGGCTACTGACCAGACTCGGGGCGTTGGGGCCGCTGCTACGATCCCACCATGGTGCAAGCCTTCGTCCTCATCCAAACCGACAGCGGCAAGGCGTCCGAGGTCGCGCGGGCGATCGGTGACATCGACGGCGTCCAGAGTTCCGACGCGGTCACCGGTCCCTACGACGTGATCGTGGCTGCCGAAGCGAGCGACGTCGATGCCCTCGGGCAGCTGGTCGTGACAAAGATCCAGCCTGTCACAGGGATCGTCCGAACGCTCACCTGCCCCGTCGTCAAGCTCTAGCGGATCGCGAGCCTCGCTCGCGCCTCGTGGCGGCTGAACGCCGCCGCGACCAGATGGTCACAGAGCTCCGGATAGGTCATCCCTGACGCGATCCACATCTTCGGGAACCCGCTAATGGACGTGAAACCGGGCATGGTGTTGATCTCGTTGAGAAGGAATCTGCGAGTCGAGCGGTCGAAGAGGAAGTCGACCCGTGCCAAGCCACTGCACTCGAGCAGCTCGTAGACCCGCTCCGCCAGCATCCGCACCATCCCAGCCTGCTCCCCCGTGAGGTCGGCTGGTGCCTCGAAGCGGCTCGAGTCATCCGCGTACTTCGCGTCGTAGGTGTACCAGCCCGAGCTGACGATGACCTCTCCCGGTTGGGAGGCACGGGGTCCGTCGAGGACCGCCACCTCGATTTCCCTCGCATCGATGCCCTGCTCGATGATCACCTTGTCGTCGTACCTGAATGCCGTACCGATGGCGTCCTTGAGGCCGTCGGGGTCCTCCACCTTCTCGATCCCCACCGAAGAGCCCTGCGCCGCGGGCTTGACGAACACAGGGAGCCCGAGGTCCTTCAACGCCCTGTCGATCGCATCCCCTGGGTCGGTGTCCCACTCGCTTCGGCGGATCGCCACCCACGGTGACGTGTCGATGCCAGCTGCTGCAACCAGCTGCTTTGTGAGATCCTTGTCCATCGCCACGGCAGAGCTCATCACCCCACAGCCAACGTAGGGCAGGTCTGCGACCTCGAACGCCCCGTGGACCGTTCCGTCCTCTCCCCTCGGGCCGTGGAGGACGGGAAACGCGACATCGACGTTGATTTCGTCGTCACCGACGCGAATGGAACCGGAAGGGATCATGAACGACACCGGCCGACCTTCGGCGCGGAACGGCCGCATCGCCGTATCAGCAAGGAACCAGGCGCCCGAGCGGTCGATGCCAACGGGAATGACACGGTGTCCGGCCTGCTCGAGTGCGTCGAAGACCGACACCGCAGAGGAGCAGGACACCTCGTGTTCGGCTGACTTCCCGCCGAAGAGAAGGAGTACCCGGGCCATGGGTGGAGGGTACCGTGTGGCCACAATCATCCCGAGGTAATCACCCGATGCAGGGAAAAGACCCCATCATCGACTACCGGATCCGCGTCGTCACGACCGGGTTGATCGTCTCATGGTTCGGATTGATCGTCTTCGCCATCTGGTCACTGACGGTCGACGAGGTGTCCGGTGTGTACCTCTGGACCTTCCTGGGCGGCTTGCTGGTGGCTCTCATTCTCATCACCCTGACGCCGTGGCGGTCGATGTTGGAGTCCGGCGTCGGTGATTGGGTGTTGCTCGTCTGGTCGCTCGCGATCCTTGCTGCCGTGATCGTGTTCGAGACGGCAAGGAACGATGAAGTCGCGTCCGGCATCGGGTTCCTGCTCGTCACGTTCTTCGCCGCCGCGACGTTGATGCCGAACGCCTCGTTGCTCGCGGTTGGAATCGCATCGACCGCGGCATACGGGGCGTCGCTGTTCGCCACGTCGTCCATCGCGGACGTCCCCGTCGCGGGCACGTTGCTCGCCTACCTCGCAGCCGTCGTGTTCGTGCTGCTGATCTCCATCGGCATCCGCACGCAGCTCGAACGCACGAACCGCGCCTACACGGAGCTCGTTGCCCAGGGAGCCGCGCTGGAGAGGCGTGAGAGGGAGATCAGCCAGCTCTACGACGTGTCGCGGACGATCGGCGCCGGCACCAAGCTCGACGAGGTGCTCCCCGAGCTCGTGGGACGGATTGCACAGAGCGTCGGAGCACGGGTCGGCCTCGTGCTGCTGTACGACCCCGAAACCGAGCACCTCGACCTCATGTCACCCATCTGGGCGGCGGGACACACCGTCCACGCCGACCCTCTGTCGCTCTCGCTCGACGAGCCGGGCGTCGCCCCGAGGGTGTTCATGACCGGCGACCCGGCCGTCATGAACGACGAGTCCGCAACGAGCGCCGATCGCCTCGCGTCGCAACTCGCGGCCGACCGCGTCGCCTCGGTCGCGATGCGCGTCGAGGACCGCACGATCGGCGTCCTGCTCGTTGGCGACAAGGAGAGCGAGTTCACCGAGGATGACCTGCGGACGCTCGAGTCGGTCGCGGCTCCGGCTGCCTTGGTGCTCAACCAGATGGCGCGGTACGAGGCAGCCCGTACGACGGGCGAGCGAATGGCAGAGCTCGCCGAACTCAAGACGGACTTCGTGTCGGTCGTCTCCCACGAACTGCGTACACCCCTCACGAGCATCATCGGCGCGCTCTCGACGCTGAAGAGGCCGGAGCTGAGTCCGAGCGACCCGAGGGCCGTCGAACTCGTCGAGATGGCGGCGAAACAGTCGCAACGACTGAAGACGCTCATCGAGGACCTCCTCGTCATCTCGCGCATCGAGGCGCAGTCCCTTCCCATGCGGCCGGAAACCATCGACCTCACCACGTTCCTCGGAGAGCTCCTCGAGTCGATCCCGGGTGGGGATCGACTCGTTCACGACCGATCGGCGACTCTGCCGTCAGTGATTGCCGACCCGGACCATCTCACTCGCGTGATGACGAACCTCATCGACAACGCGATCAAGTACGGCGGGGAAAAGGACGTCGCGATCTCTGTGGGCCAGGTTGGCAACCGCGTCCACATCGCCGTCATCGACCATGGGCCCGGCGTCCCTTACGAGCAGCGCGACCGCATGTTCGAGCGGTTCACCCAACTCCAGCCGCACGCGACAAGATCAAGGGGCGGGGCGGGGCTCGGGCTCTCGATCGTGAAGGGGTTGGTCGAAGCGATGGATGGCCGTGTGTGGTTCGAGCCGACCGTCGGCGGCGGCGCCACGTTCACCGTGGCCATCCCTGCGGCCTGACGTCGGTTCAGTCGGCTTCGTTCAGGACTTGCTGGGCTGCGAGCAAGCCTTCGGCATCCCCGGCAGCGACGGCATGGAATCCCCCGTCGACGTGGACGATCTCGCCGGATGTCGACGATGCGTAATCCGAGAGAAGCACGCAGACCATGTTGGCGACAGGCTCGGGATCGTGGGGATCCCATCCGAGCGGGGCTCGAACCTGCCACAGGTTCTCGAACTGGTCGAACCCGGGGATCGACTTTGCCGCAACGGTTCCCAGGGGCCCTGCCGACACCAGGTTGACCCGGATCCCCTCCTTGCCGAGATAGCTCGCCAGGTACCGGTTGACAGATTGAAGCGCGGACTTGGAAACACCCATCCAGTCATACGCAGGCCACGCGAGGCGGTTGTCGAAGTCGAGGCCCACGAGCGCACCCCCGCCTGCCTTGGCGAACAGCGGTCGAAGCCCCACCGCGAGCGTCTTGAAGGAGAACGCGGACGTCAGGAATGCCGTGCTCGCCGAATCCGGTGGCGTGTTGAGGAAGTTGCCGCCGAGCGCGTCGTTGGGTGCGAACGCAATGGCGTGGAGTGCCCCGTCGATCCCGCCCCACTTCTCATCGAGGAAGGTCACGAGGTCGTCCATGTGCGAGGTGTCATTGATGTCGAGCTCGATCACCTCTGCCTCGACGGGGAGCCGCTTCGCCGAGCGCTTCGTGAGCGACATACCGCGCCCGAACCCGGTGAGCACGACTTCGGCACCGAGTTCCTGAGCGACCCTGGCCGAGTGCCACGCGATCGATCCATCGGTGAGCACGCCGGTGATCAGCAGCCTCTTGCCATCGAGCATTGCGGTCTTCCCCATCCCTTGTCGAATAGCGGGCTTCCAGCCTAGACCGACCCGCCGGAGTCCGGCCTCAGCCGACGTTCATCCATGCCCGGATGCCGAGCCCCATCACGAACAGCAGCAGGATCCCGTACGTGAGGGCCGGCCGTTTGGCCATCGTCGATCGGTATACGTACGCGAGTGTCAGCGTGATCACGATCACGACACCGTAGAACACGTGGAAGCCCGAGGCAGGGCGAACGTCGTTCGAGTAGAGGTACACCCCGGCTGCGACCTGGATCAGCATCGCCACGATCGCCACGCCTCGTGCGACGACGAATGCCCTGTTCGGGGCCTTTCTTGCGATCGCCAGGCCGAGGCCCCAGACACCCACGATGCCGCATGACACGACGGCGACGTAGAACCAGTTCTGGTGGAAGCTGAGCACGTTTGCGAGGTTCACGGACCCTCCGTTCGACGCGGTGAACCCTGATGGTGGGGTGCGGTCGGCAGTAGGTTATCCACCATGGTCGAGCTCCATCCTCATGCGATGGCCCACGGGGGCGAAGCCGTCGCGCGGCGCGACGGAAAAGCACATTTCGTCGCGGGTGCGATGCCGGGAGAAGTCGTCGAGGCGTCGATCGTCGAGGACAAGGGATCGTGGGCCCGTGCCGCCCTCATAGAGGTACTCGTCCCTTCCGAGGAGCGTCGGACACCTCCGTGCCCGCATGCGGTGGCGTGTGGCGGTTGTCAGTGGCAGTTTGCTGACGAAACCACCCAGCGCGGCTGGAAACGGGACACCGTGGCCTCCCAACTCGAGCATCTCGGTCGGATCGAGAGCCCCTCCGTGCGCCCGATCGTCGCTCCGGGCCCGGGCCTCGGGTACAGGAACCGCATGGACTTCCACGTGGTCGACGGCAGGCCGGGACTCATGCGGAGTCGATCGAACGACGTCGAACCCCTCTCCGAATGCCTCCTCATCGATCCGCTGCTCGAGCCCGTGTGGCACTCGCTCGGGTCGCTCGAAGGTGTGTCACGGCTGACCTTGCGGTGCGGGACGCGGACGGGGGACGTCCTCGCGATCGTGGAAGGCGAGGTACCCGAGCAGGCCGGTTCGTGGGGCGTTCCCGTGGTTCACAGGCGTGGGAACCGCCTCGAGCCGGTGATCGGCGAAGCGACCCTCACCGAGATCGTCGATGGCGCGACCTTCGAGATCCCCCTCGATGGCTTCTTCCAGAACAACACCCACGGCGCCGAGGCCCTCGTCGAGCTGGCGAAGGCGGCGGCGGCGCTCGAACCCCACGAAACCCTTCTCGACGGCTACTGCGGGGTCGGGCTCTTCGGGGCCACGGTGGGCAGAGGCGCGGGGTTCGTCGTGGGCATCGACGCTTCCAAACGCGCCGTCGAGTACGCGAGACGCAACCTCTCCAGTGCCGGGGTCGAATCACGGGTGGTCGCTGGCTCGTTCACGCACGACATCGAATCGCTCGATGCGTATTGGGATGTCGCCATCGTCGACCCGCCGAGAAAGGGCCTGACGGAACGTGGGGTCGAAGCGGTGACCTCTGCGATGCCGAGGCGGATCGTGTACGTGTCATGCGATCCAGCATCCCTTGCGCGCGATGCCCGCACCCTCGCGACGTTCGGATACGACTTCGTCGAGGCGACGCCGGTGGACATGTTCCCGCAGACCTTCCACGTCGAAGTGGTCGCAACCTTCGACCGTCAGCCGCTCGACGACTGAGCCGATCGTTCGCCGTCATCACGCCGCGATCGTCGCGGGTACGCGCCGACGATCCCCGCGCCGACGAGCGTCGAAATCGGGATGATCCAATTCACCGTGGCACGGTTCGTCGCGAGCCCGAAGTACGAGATCGCCGCCGCTGATCCGATGAGGAGCAGCAACCCGACGAGGAGGTACGAGGCGCGCCTTGGGGCTCGGTCCTTGTTGATGCGCCACTCGTAGCGGGCAAACAGGAGGACGAGCCCGATCGTGACGATCCCGAGGCTGGCGATCCACAGCGGCCGCGTCGCCCACCACAAGGTGGTCCCCGGTTCGACGCGGAACACCGCACCGTCGAACGCGAAGAGGAAGACCGATGCGACGAGCGTCATCGCTGTGAGGTGCCAGAGGTACAGCGTCATCATGACGCCAGACACGGACACGACCCGATGCCATGACCGGAGCGAGGCGAGCCGTCGCGCCATTGCATCCTTCGTTGCCCATACGACACCCATCTGTACCCCGCCGAGCATCGCAATGGCGAACGTGGGGGGCGTCATATTCGTCAACGCAGCGCCCGGAACGCCAACCATGGCCACCGGGTACCACCCGATCCAGGTGACCGCGATCAGCGCAGCCAGCCACACGCCTCCGAATGCCCAACCGAATGCTGCCGAGATCGGCGGACCGTCGGTGTCGCGGTCAGCCCACCAGTATCCGACCTGGTGGACCGCCGCCCACACGAACAGGAAGTTCACCCACCCGATGCCAGGGACATCGAACGCAAACCGGGCGAGGTCGACGGCCATCGACGCGACACACAGCACGGCCAGCGACAGCAGTCCGTGGCGGCGCCACCATGAGTGCGTGAACGGTGCGAGCGCCGTCAGCGACACGTAGACGGAAATGAACCACAGGGGAACCGTTGCCGACATGGCCCCTGCCCGGACGACGTCCGATGGCAGGAAGGGGCCGAGCACAACGATCAGCACCGTCCACACCAGGACCAGCGGGATGACCGGTGTGAACAGCCGACGCACCCTGCTCGTGATCCACGCCACATGGTCGACCTCTCCACTCCGTGACAGGGCTCTGGCGTTCGCGTATCCACCGACGAAGAAGAAGATCGGCATCACCTGGACGATCCACGTCACCCAGCCGGCGTACGGGATCCACTCGAGGGAGTTCATCAGCCGGATCTCGTCATCCGGCATCAGCCAGATCGACGCGGCGAGCCAGTGCCCGAACATGACGACGAGGATCGCGACGACGCGCCACGCATCCACGACCCGATTCCGCTCAGGCGGCGTCTGCTCAGCCAGGGACTTCGTGTAATTGAGATATGCGGTCACGGGCACCTCACTCGATTGGTCGCTTCGAACAGGACAGGCCGCCGAACCACGAAGCGACCTCGAAGATCTCGGACTGGTTCTCGGGGATGTCGAGCTGGTTCTTCAGATCGTCGAACGACACGCCCGAAAGCGACCATCCGAGAGGAGCCTGGACGCCGGGATGGGCTCGCGTCGTGATCCGCGCATAGCGGCTCGCTACCTCGCTGCCGGTCGCATCGGTCACGAGGAGGACGTTGGATCCCGCCGCCAGCGGGCGGTTGAACTCGAGCGCTGCGAGCTCCCTCGCGTTTGCCAGTCTGCCGAACTGGCTCCCGAAGAGCGCCTGGAGCGGGACCAGCACCTCTCGCGGCGCGCCGGATCCGCCAGTTCCAGGGTTCTCGTAACCGTTGTCGATCTGGATCAGGAACGGGACGACGCACGAGGTCTCGTGGGACGCGTTGTAGGCCTCGACGTGGTCTCGGAGGGCGAGCCACAGATCGGTCACGGCGCTCGCAGCCGAGGCCTCGAGGTATCCCCCATCGACCACGTACTCAGGAGCGTCGGCACCTCCACACTCCCGGAGAGACCCTCCGACGCGGCCCGAAGGCGACACCACGGGGAATCTCGCCGAGAGCATCACCGCGGTCGACAAGCGAACGTCGTCGGCGCGACAGACGTAACTCGCGAGGTCCCGCGACGCCGCGAACGAGGATCCCGGCGGCACGCCTTCGTCTTGTGCTTCGAATTGCTCGAGTGAAGTACATGTTTGGCTCGGCTCGTGGGGAGATGCCGAGAGGACCGATGCATTGAAGCGGCACGGCTCGGTGATGCTCGTACCGCTGAACACCATCAACGGCAGATCCGGTTCGTTCACCCACAGGTCGAAGATGCCCCGCGCGAGAACACTGTCGCCGGTCCCCGTCGCCCACGAGGCTTCGAATGCGCGCTCGGTGAGCTCGGCGCGGTCGCGAACCTCCGGCCCGAACCCGATGAGGCTCCTCGGCGTGTCGACAAGCACCAGCCACGCCATCGTCCCGGCGAGGTAGTCGTCGCCGAGGCGTGACTTCACCCAGTCATCCGATGGCGTGGGTTCGAGCTGTGACGCCGCGAACGACGCGATCCCGAGGCTTCCGCCGGACACGCCCGACATGACCATGATCGACGAGGGAGATCCGATCTGAGAGCCCGCGCAGTGATCGTACGACTGCGCTTCGCCCGTGAAGAGGCAGTCGAGCACGTACGAAGTCCACACGGCCGCTCTGAGTCCCCCTCCGGAGCTCGCGACGAACACGAGGGGAATGGCGCCATCCCTCGAATCGTCAAGGTTGCGATTGCTCCATCGCTCCCATGCGTCGTCGATGGTGACGCCGGCGTACGCCGTGCGCGTGCCGTGCGCGGCGATCGTGGCGATGTCGTTGCTTGCACCCGTCGCAGCGACCGACGCCAGCGCGAGCCACGCGAACAGGAACACGAACACCGGCGTACGCCTGAGCCTGAAGGCTGCGAGGATCTTCGGGGGCTCTGTCACTTCCGCGAACGCCACGGACGCCGCCGCGATGCCTGCGAACCCCATTCCCCCGAGGAACACGATGGCGACGGTGCCGACATTGTCGGCGAACGACAGCGGATACGCCACAAGGCCGATCGACACGACCACCGCGATCACCGTCCCGCCGAGCAAGAGCGGCTGGATGCGAAGCCAGGCAAACCTCTCGGCAAGCAGTCGACTCGGCTTCGATTCCGGCTCGTACGAGTAGTAGAACGGCATGCACCCGAACAGCAGCATGAACCCGGTAAACGTCAACGCCACCGGGGACAGCTCCTGATCACCGTCGAACATCATCCGATAGATCACCGCGACGACCACCCCGGCCACGATGAAGAACTCGATCACGCCCATGCGGTGCCACGACCGGGTGTGGATGCGATAGGCGCCGAGCAGCACGGGCGTTATCGCGAACACCAGCCACGGATCGCCGTGCCTGGCGAACACGACCTGGGGCACCGCGGCCCGCACGACGGCGATGCCGAGGACAACGAACAACAAGGCGCCGAGCAAGCGCGGGAGCTGCGCGCGCAGCAACTCGGACACCACTCGGTCGCCTCTTCGGAACGGCGTCGGTGGGACGGGTATCCCGAACAGCCATAGCAGGAAGATGAGCGTCGAAGGGACGAGGAATCCAAGTCCTATCGCAACACCTGCGGAGACGAACACCACTTGGGTCAGCGCTGCAATGAAGATGCCCGTCACCACGGCCCTGCGAAGGCTCACGTCAGCGCTGGCAAAGGGAAGTCTGATTTGAAGGGGTTCAACTTTCTCGCCCGCCTGCACTCGCGCACCCGTCGACGTCAGCACCGCAAGCGTCCGAGTCGACGTGTAGTACACGAGCACAGCGAGCGCCGTCGCGAACGCTGTGGTGATGAGCGCCATCGACCCGGTCCATGAGCGGATCACATCCTCGGTCTGTGAAAGCATGAGGGCCACCGCGATCAACGAGACCACCAACACCTCACCGCGCACGGCGACGACGCCGCGTGCGATCGAGGCAAACCGGGAACGCCGAAACGCCAGGATCAGCACGCCGGCAGCGCCCACCCCCATCATGCCCAAGGTACGGAAAAGGGACCCGAACCAGGCAAGCCGAACGGTCCAGTTCGATACTGCGTCCGGTGCGTGCCACGCACGATCGATCACGATCCACGCCATGAGGTTCTCGACGAGGTCTGCCGCAGCCACCACCAACACGAGCACGATGCCGATGCCGACGATGAAGATGTAGCTCTTCGTGTCGGTCTCCGAGATCCCTTCGGGCGGCGTACGGCGCGCATGGAGCAGCAGGATCGTGAAGACGATGGTGTACGACGGGACGAGGACCAGGCTGTCGATCAGCGTCGACGCACTGGCAACGGCGTACCCGGAGGCGAAGTCGTTGCCGACCTTCGCGGCATAGTCGCCCCAGATCCGGACGCCGTCGATGAACTGGCCCGGTTTCTGGCTGAGATCGAGCTCGAAGACCGATACCAGGTCGTTCAAGCCGACACGGGGCTCGCCCGTGAGATGCATGCCTTGGAGCAGGGCGTCGAGTTGGCCGAGCACGACGTATGCGGCGATGCCGAGGATCGAGAGAAGGACGACGACCAGGAGCCAGCGCGACCGCCCGTGAACCTCCTCGAAGAGGTAGCGGTCG
>QJWC01000066.1 GCA_003235475.1 Acidimicrobiia bacterium
GTCGCGACCGAGGCGACGCGCGCCGCCTTGTTGACCGTGGTTCCGAGGAGGTCGTTGTCGGTTCTGACGACCTCCCCGGCGTGGATGCCGATCCGGATCTCGAACGCCAGGTCGGCCGCTGCGGACTCGAGGTCCAACGACGCCCTGATGGCCGCTCGCGCTGACTCGAAGGCGAGCATCGAGCCGTCACCGATCATCTTGACCACCGCGCCGCCGTGGCGGGAGGTGATCCGGCGAATGTCGGACTCGTGCTCCTTCATCAGCTCAACCCACGCCCGATCGCCCATCTTCTCGGCGATGGGCGTCGAGTCGACAACATCCGTGAACACCAGGGTCATGGTTCCTTCGGCTCTCGCCAGGGTGTCCTGTGCCTCCGCGTCCTCCGCCACTGCTTCGAGCAGGTCGTCGATCGTGGTCGTCAGCTCGATGCCGAAGGTGTGCACGTTGGGAGTCGGTACTGACGCGTGCCACTGCACGACCTTCCAGGCGCCGAACTCGAGTGCCAACACCGCCGTCAGTCGAAGGGCCACCTCACCCATCGGCGTACTCAACCGGTAGATCAGGGACGCCCATCCGACGCCTCCGTCTTCGAAGGCATCCAGGACCTCGAGGGTCCCTCCGGCGGTGCCTTGAACGCCGGCTTCCATCTCCTGCGTTTGCATCTGGTGGATGCGCACGAATCTCTGGGCGTCATCCCAGAACTCACTCTCGTCCGTTCCAAATCCCCGGAAGTGTGGACTCCCGGTTACGAACGTTCTGAAGGTGTCGAAATCGCGTGAGCCTCGGGCGTCGACAATCCGCCTCATCACGGCGGCGATCTCAGGGGATTCGCGGACCGGCACGCTGGGACCCTACCCGAATCCGCGCACCGCAGAACGGCTGGTCTACTCCGTTTGCCCCATCCGGGCCCGTCGAATCGGGAGGACGACGTGCGTGCCCGAGAGGCCCTTGAGGGCCACGGTTTCATGAGCTCCCATCATCACGCCGTCAACGGCTCCGGCGAGTTCTGCCACGATCGATGAGACCAGAATCTGGCCGCCGGTCGCCACCGACGCCACCCGTGCCGCTTTGTTGACCGTCGTACCGAGCAGGTCGCCTTCCGTTCGCACGACCTCGCCTGAATGGACGCCGATTCGAACATTGAACGCAGCGGCGTCCGCCGCCTGCTCGATATCGAGAGCCGCCCTGATCGCTGCCCGCGCCGATTCGAATGCAAGCATCGAGCCATCCCCGATCATCTTCACCAAGGTTCCACCGTATCGCGCCGTGATCCTGCGGATGTCCGCTTCGTGGTCCTTCATCAAAGCGACCCACGTTTGGTCACCAAGGCGCTCGGCGAGCGCCGTTGAATCCACGACATCGGTGAACACGAGCGTCATCGTCGCCTCTGCCCTTGCCAGCACCTTCTGGGCGTCCTCGTCACGGGAAACGGCATTGAGGAGGTCATCGAGCGTCGTGGTCAGCTCCACCCCGAAGGATTGGACGTTCGGGACGCCGACCGACGAGTGCCAGTGCACGATCTTCCATGCACCGGCCTCGAGGACGAGGATCACCGAGCTTCGAAAGGTCACCTCTTCATCGAGGTTTCTGATCGAGTAGTCGAGCGTCGCCCATCCGACGGGACCTTCTTCAACGGCATACATCCGCTTCACCGCGCCGTCGGCGAGTTCCCAACCCGTGCCTTCGAGTTCTGACAGCTGGGTGCGATTCACTCGGTGGTACTCGTCGACACTCTCCCAATACTCGTCCGCATCGGTGCCGATTCCGCGGAAGTGGGGGGTCCGGGAGAAGAAGGTCTCGAAGGTGTCGAGGTCGTGACGGCCCCACGCTTCGATGGCTCGCCGCAGCAACGCGGCGATCTCGGGAGATTCACGGATCGGCACGCCGCGACACTACCGGAAGGCCGTTGCCGCGTGGGCATCGCCGGGCCACACATGACGACCGGACCAGCGCGGCGTTAACGTCGCCGCATGCACGATGTCCCCTCCACGACAACGAGGTTCGACCCCACGTCGGTGCTGCGCGAGGAGCGGTACGACTCGATCGCTCTGCTCGTGCTCTGGTGCGCCCGGAAGGCGTTCTTCCCGCTTGTCTGGATCGGTCTCTCGATCGCTGTGCTGGCTTCTGGAAGTACTTCTGACCTGAACGATCGGTTGGGTACCGATCTCGGCGGGATCTCGTCCCCGTCTCAAGTGATCAACGAGCTCCTGTCACCACTCGCCGGGGTGATCATCGCGATCGGCCTTCGATTCCTCGTCGGCTTTGTCGCGCTCGGGTTCGCCTTCGCCGTCACCCGGGCGACGTCCGTCAGTGACTACGAGGTGAAGGGCAGGTGGCGGGCGCACTTGCGCATGTGGAAGGACCGCATCCACATGACGCGCGCCCTTCGCGCGATGCGGTGGCTGTGGGTCGTCCGCCATGAAGCCGCCCGCCGACTCGGCCGCACCGGAGATCGTCTCGTGATGACCACCCGCGTCGTGTCGTGGGCCAATCCAGTCCTGTTCGTGGTGTTGATCGCGGTAATCGACACGAGTGGATGATCGCTGCATTCCCACGAACGCCGACGGTCAGCCTGTTGTCGAACACTCAGAACTCGGGCGCTTCGTGGGGAAGGAACGGCGTGAGGGTGACGTAGATCGACCTCGCCCCCCAGACGCTTCCTTCGTACGCAGTCCTCACGTCGTTGTCAGAACGTTCCAGGAACGGAGAGTCATCGAATTCGCCCACGATGAACCGAGCCTGGTCGGTCGTGACGTCATAGCAATGGTGGTACTTCGACTCGCGTGTGTCATCGTTCTCGTACGGTGGCCATCGAAGGTGCGAAGGCGTGGCCGACACGAGGATCTCTCTCACGGAGAATGGCAGGGGTTGCGTGTTCTCTGTGTCGGTCTCGCTGTCCGGCTCGAGCGTCGGACGAGGCTCGTTTGTCACACACAGCTCGTAGTGGGTCGGCACGTACTCCCTCGGCACCGGATCCGCCCACGCTCGAGCAGGAAGCCACGAATGAATCGAGATCAGGCGATCATGGATGGGATCGTCGACGAAGTCGCGGTTCCACCTCACCTCGAACCCATCACCAACCTTCGCGACGAGCCAACCAAGCGCTGGCAGGCCTCGATGACTCTCAACCGCGTCGGGGCCGAACAGCCCGCTGTCGAGCACCTCCTGTCGGAGAAGCGCCACTCCTTCCTTCGTGAGACGCTGCTCGACAAGCCCGGTGTGGCCTGTCGCGTCGCCCGGGTAGAGGCTCTGCCAGATGAGTCGTCCATCGTCGTACAAGTAGATCGAACCCCACCCGAACCACGCGTTGTCCTCCGCCTGTACAACGTGCGTCCAGAGACCGAAGACGAGTTCTCCCACGACTGGCTCGCTCGGCACAGCGCCCTCGGATGGAAGGTCTCGCATACCCACGGTGTTCAAGGTCGGCGCTGCGGACGGCAATGGCAGATCAAGCGGATTGACCTCATCGCCAGGCGGCGAACTCGGGGAATCACTTCCGGCGACAACGAGATATCCGAGACCGCCGATGAGAACAGCTACGACGGATGCAGCGGCAACCGCGTAGAGCCAGCCCGGCTTGTGGGATCCTGCTTCGGCTGGTTCGAGGGGCTCCAAGGACGATGCATCGAAGGCAAGTATCTGGCTGGCGTCGACCCTCTCGACCACATCGTCCAAGTACGCGACAAGCTGATCTTTCAATTCAGGCATGCTTGACCACCTCCAAGGCAGCACGTAGCTTCGCCAGGCCCCGATCTCGGTGACGGCGAACCGTTGAACGATCGACACCAAGCAAGTCCGCCGCCTCCCGTTCAGTCCACTCGAGGACGTACAGAAGGACCACTGCAGTCCGTTGCGCGTCCGTCAACGAGCCGAGGGCAGCCGGCAGGCGGGGCTCGATGTCGGGAAGCCGATCGTTGGAAACCTCCGGGAACAGCGGACCCGACCGGCGGTACCGACGGGCACTCGACTGTCCGACACGAAACAGGTATCCCCCTGGATTGCTCATGGAGCGCACCGTGTCCCAGTGTTCCCATGCGTACGCAAGCGCATCCGCGGTCGATTCCCGCCCGATGTCAACACCGTACGCAGCCGCCAACGCGTAGGAGAGCCGAGGCTCGACCTCGATGACGAACCTCCGGAAGTCTTCCTTGACTGCTTTCGTGGAGTTCATGGGCAGATCCGTCCTCAGCCTCTAACCATGTAGACCACGACAACGGCAGAGTGGGTGACATCCGACCTCAACGTGACATGAACTGCGATACTCAGTTCGAGAGGACCACAAGGGCGACGACAGCGGCGAGACCGGTGTCAACCGAGGAGCTCGAAGAACCAGAACATGAACACGATCAACGCGAACTCCAGAACTGCCACCCCGACGATGTCTCCCAGTGACGCCTCTCGGCGCCGGTAGGAGATGACCGAGTCAACCACGAGGTACCCGACAATCGAAGTGACGAAGATCCGGACGACATCCGAGGAGCCCGCGACCAGTCGGATGAGCACCCATGCAAGGAACGCGAGTCCCACAAGGGCGGCCGCGAATGCGAAGAACCCCCACGGGATGCCTGACTCGTCGACCACCCGAACCCCGAGCTGTTCTGCCTCGTCCCACTTGGCAACGAATGCGTCTTCTGTGATCGGAACCACGCTGAACTCTGGCTGTTCCTCCCAGTCGGAAAGGCCGGGCCCGATCTGCTCCCACCAACCGAAGAGCCCGATGGATCGACGCGCGGGCTCGAGTTGGTCGGTCAGGCCGATCTCGCGTGCAGCCCGCCAGTCACCGAGTTCGTGATCGAATTCAAGTTCGAGGTAGCTTCCGCCGCCGATCAGAAGCTCCGAATCCACGTGGACGTACCGAGTTTCGCCGGACACGCTTCCCTCCACCCCCGACGCTACATGACGAGTGGACAGGCCGCTCACGGGTCGCGGGTCAGCCGAGGACTCCGGCGGAGGTGTGGCGCGTTCACCGGTCACACCGCTCCAACCGTAGGGAAATCGATGAGGCATTGGTTCGCTTCAGCCGTTACGAGCCCGGTATAGCATCACCTCTTCGTCGGAATCAGGGAGGTTTTGAATGCGAAAGGCGTCATCGATTGTCGCAATCGTGCTCGGTATTGCAATGATCCTTGGTGGATTGACCACTTGGATCGTGGTCAGCTCCACACTCGCGGATCAGAAGATCGTCGTGTCGGAGGATGCAGATTGCCTCGCAGGTGACGAGGTCAACGGACCGTTCTCGGCCTATTGCCAAGCGAAGGTGATCGACAAGCACACGCTCAATGCCACTGGTGGCAAGCGCTACGCGGAGCTCGATCGAGATGACCCGCTGCGGACGCTCGCCCAGACCTCGGCATTCCTGCAGGCGTCGCTGTTCACATCGGTCGTCGCCTTCGGCGTCGCCGCAATGGCGATGTTCATCGGCGCGCTGTTCGTGCTTCTCGGATTCGGGATACGCGACGTCGATTCCCGAATCGCGGCGCTCGAAGCTCCGGCTGAAACCACCGAGATGTAGCCACGTCCGAGAAGGGCGCGTGCTCTTCTCCGGTCTCGCGCTCCGTGCCCGCTGCGTGCGTCGCGAGCAGACCGCGGGAACTTGCACCCGGGGTGCGCCCCGTTTCGACGTGTTTGGGCGCGCTTCTCGCGCGCTGATCCCCACGTCCGGAGCGGTCGGGTCAGCGGGGTGTCCAGCGCCCACCAGAACTCCGACAGGCGCAGGATCACCAGCGCAACAGCAACGGGCAGTGGGGCGAGCACCCACGCGATTCAATGTGCAGTCCGGGGTGCAAGGTAGAATGGCAGTAGGACTGAGGAGGTTCGATCGTGAACTACGAACGAAGCGTGATCCTCGATGTGACACCCCATGACGGCCGATTCGATGTGTCGTTCTTCGAATCTGCCGGCCACTCGGTACTCATTTGTCACGGACCCGATCATGGCGTGCTCTGCCCAATTCTCAAGGACCGTTGCCCGAAGGTCGAGGACGCACACGGTGTTGTCTTCCAACTCGATCTCGACCGGCCCCAGCACCGGGCAATTCTGAAGCGGTACCGGGAGGTGCTCGCGGACGATGTTCCGCTGTGGGTCTCAGTACGTCCTGGCCAAGAGGTGCAGTACGCAGACCACCTAGCAGACGTCCAGGTTGTGGTTGGTGAGCCGGGCGCGGCCGAGTTGGACGCCTTTTCCGCCCTCGTGGAAGCTTCCGAGGAGTCGCGGTAACAGGGGACGTTGACGCGCGACACCAGTGGGGCACTACGGGGCTCGAACCAGCGACCCCAAGGCTTGTGAGGGCTGAGTCCAAGACACTGTAAACGGCTCAACCACAGGGTTTCCAGTTACGAAGCGACCCCAGGATTCCACCGAACTCTTGGTGATCCCGCCGGGGACCAGGATCGCGCCGAGTGGCAGGGCACTTCTTGGGTGCCATCGCATCGCATCACCAGACCGTCGCGCGTCGGTGTCGGGTGAGTCCTAGGTCGTCACGACCCTGAGTGGACCGATCTGCTCGCGATGCCGCCTGCACCCACGAAACCGACCCACAGGCCAACTGCCAGCACCGACGGCCCGAGACCCATGCCACCCCTTGCGAACGGCTCGAGCGGCGAATTGACCATGTCGATGGCCTCGAGTGTCTCCGTCAGATCCAGGTACCAGATCATCGTTGTCGTCGCAGCGATGCAAAGCGCCGCGATACCTCCCAGCCGCGTCGGCCCATGGGTTGCAGCTGCCACGCCGATCAGGGTGAGGATGGCGCCAATCGCCACGAACAGGGCCGCATCGTCGTCGAGTCGTTCAAGGTTCACAGTTCCGAAGAGTCCGCCCTTCACGCTGATCCAGGGCAACAGCGACCCGAGCGCGACCGCGGTTCCGCTTGCCGTGAGCGCGACACTGAAGGCACGGCTCGTTCCGACGATCGCAGTGCGAGTTGACACGTCTGGATCCGGTGTCCTGGCTTCTTTCAACGGAAAGCCGCAGTCGGGACAGGACGAGGTTCGGCTCGGTACGTCATGGTTGCAAAGAAGACATCGAACCAAGGCCATCGTATACCCACACCGCGAAAGGCGTTGCCAACGCACGCGAGGACGCGCCGCTGAGTCAACCCTAATCAGCGCGATCGGCGCGCATGACGTTCAGGGTGGCCGCCCATACCACCGGCCCCGAAGAGTCCACCAGCACCCCCGTTGTTCGAAGAGGGGCCAACTTCTCACCAGCGCCTCCCAACGCGGATGTCGCCGGAAACCGTCCCAGCTGGCCAAGGTCCCCGGCAGATGTATGTGCGGGGTCAGCCCGACTATCGGTCGTTCGACCTCAACCGTGCGCGCATCTGCATCACGAATCCGATCACCGTCAGGACCGCACCGGTCGAGGAGAGGATCACATTCCACGTCGAACTCAACTCGACGTCGGAGACCGCCGGGATGATCCACCGTAGAGCGATCAGCAACACACCGACAAGGAGCACAAGTGTGCCGGCCATTCGAGGGTCACGCATTCTGTCCAACCTCCTCGGGAGACATCTTCCTCCCGTTAACTCAAGAGCACTACGGACTGACGGCGACCCGCGGATGACTCCCGGCCTGGGAGGGGGAGGGATGTCCTCCCGGGAATCGGCATGTGCCATCCAAGACGGTCCAGCCACGCGGAGCAGTCCTGGCTTGCTTGGTGTCCCGGCACACTCATCGGTTAGCTTCGAACTGATGGTGTCCACAAAGTGTCCACATTGGTCACAGTTCAAGCCGTATTTCGACACATTCCGGCATGATTCAGGACAAGGAACGGGTGGGGCCGTGCAAAGGTCGAAACCGTTGCCACGTCTACGTTTCGCAGGCATGGCAACGGCTTCCGGGTGGTGGGCGCTACTGGACTCGAACCAGTGACCCCCGCCTTGTAAGGGCGGTGCTCTAGCCAACTGAGCTAAGCGCCCGGGTCGGGCAATGGTAGAGGGTGCCGCCGTGAAGCACTGGGCACTGCTGAGAGCCCCTCGACCGACACGCTGTCGGCGATCACGCCACGTACGCTTTGCGAATGGCCGTCGTCAAGAATCGCGTCCTGCGCCTCGTGCTGTTCGTGTTGGGATGGCTGTTCCTCGGCATCGCCTTCGTCGGCGTCGTGCTCCCGGGCATCCCGACCACAGGTCCGGTGCTGCTGGCTGGCTTCCTCTTCTCGAAGTCGTCCGAGCGTTTCGACGAGTGGCTCGTGAACAACCGCTACTTCGGCCCGATCGTCCAGGACTGGCGCGCCAGGCGCGGATTCACCCGTCGCGCGAAGACCATCGCCATCGTCGCAATCGCTATCTCGTTCGGCGTCACGACGACGTTCTTCATCCACGCCATGTGGGCGAGAGCTTCTCTGTGGTTGCTCGCAGCAGTGATCGCGTCCTACATTCTCACGCGGCCCACGAAGAGTCTCGAGGCTCGACTCGCCCAGCCGGACGTCGCCAACGCCTGAGCGCTAGCCGTTCATCTGCTCTTCGCCGACGGTCGGGAGCTCCTCTGGCATCAACGGGTTCGGCCGGTGGGCGTGGTACGTCCTCAGGCGATCGTCGTCGCACTCCGAACACAGCGTAACCGGCCGTGTTCCGACCACGGAGAGCTGCGTTCCCCGACTCCGCTCCACCATCGCTAGCGGGACTGTCTGCAGATCGGACGACCCGCACCGCGTGCACTCATCGCGCCCGCCACGCAGCCACTGCGATCCGCACGCGCCGCATGTCAGGGCGATTCGCCCGTCAGCCTCTCCCCTACCTGTGAGATCGGCGGACTCACCGCACGAAAGGCACGCAATGTCGAGTGCCATCAACCCGAACCGAGCGCCTGCGCGGTCGCAGCGGCAATGGCCCACGCTCGACCCACATCGACGTGCGACGCGCCCGCTTTGCGGTCGACGCCCGATACAAGGCTCACGACCACGATCTCGGTGCCGTCCGTCGTGACGTCGTGCACGGCGACCTCGGCGAGCCGGCCAGATCCGAGCAACTGGGCGACAACGGTCACCACAGCCCGGTCGAAAGGCATCGCGTCACCGATGCGAACCGATCGACGTTCACCAAGAGCATCTTGTGCCTCAACCGATACGCCATCAGCCGTCTCCACCACCGCGACGCTTCGAAGCCCTGACACCACAGAACTCGGCGAGCCCTGGACGTGAAGAGGACTCGGTTCGTCGCCGTTGGCATCGATGATCTCGGCGAGATTCCGCCCAAGCCCACCTCGGCGCCGTACAGGTCCCTGCGCGGCGGCCCCTGACGATCCGAGGACGGCGTCCACCTCGCGCTGCACCTCCGCGGCGTCGCGGGTTCCATCGAGGTAGACGCGCGCGATCGGAACGGAGTTCGTACCGAGCTCGACGTCGACCGACGCCACGCCCGCAATGGACTCGAGTTGTTCGGAAAGGTTGTTCGCCAGCACGCAGGTTCTCCCTCGCGTGCCGAACACTAACGGTGGTCGGTGCGCCCTATCGGATGCCGCGTGTCTGAACCATGATGCACGCGTCGATGAGCGCGTCGAGGCCGAGCTCTTCCACCTTGGCGCGAACGGCTTCGTCTGCGGCGCCAGGCTGGATCCACACGGCGGCTCCCGGTATCTCGGCGACCGCCTCCAGCACCCGCATCGTCCGCTTCGGTGGCACGACGACGTTCACGATGTCCGGCTTCTCGGGGAGGTCAGCGAGGGACGGATACGCCTTGTCCCCGTCAATGGTTTCACGAGTCGGATTGACACCGACGACGCGAAAGCCCTTCCGCTTCAGGTCCTTGTAGATGATGTTGCCGTACTTGTGCGGTGCATCGGTCGCCCCGACGATCGCAATCAGCGGGTCGGGCAGCATGAGTTTTTCGGAAACAGGATCGTTCATGTCGCGACCAACCCTCCTGCCACGGACCCTATTCCCCCGACGACTCGCCAGGAGTCGTGAACACGGTCGTCACCGTCGCCGCAAGGATGGAGAGGTCGAGGCGAGTCGACTGTTCGGCCACGTACCGCTCGTCCCACGCCGTCCTCTCCGCGAGTGCGATCTCGTCCCTTCCGTGTACCTGCGCCATTCCCGTGACGCCAGGCTTGACCGTGAACCTTGGGTTGTCGAGCCCTATGAGTTCAGCTTCTGCCCGGACGAGTGGCCTCGGGCCAACGAGCGACATCGATCCCTTCAAGACGTTCCAGAGGTTCGGCAGCTCGTCGATCGACCAGCGCCGCAATCGGCTTCCGACACGCGTGATGCGCGGGTCCTCCTCGATCTTGATCGTGTACTCGTCGTCGTAGCTGCCAGCCTCGCGGAGCCGCGCAAGGTGATCATGGAACACTTCTTCGTCGTGGTCGATCACCATCGTTCGGAGCTTGATCATCCAGAAGTCACGGCCACCTCGCCCGACGCGTTGCTGCCGGAAAACGGCGGGGCCTTTCGAATCGAGTCGCACCGCGATCGCCGCGACGACGAGCACGGGGAACAGCAGGACGAGCAGCACCATGGATCCGGCAATGTCGATCGACCGTTTCACCACGGCGTACCCGTGTGACGACGTGAGTTCATCTGCGTCCTTCACGAGCGCGGCCACCATGAGCGCGAGTAATGCGGCTGCCTCACCGACGAGGAAGGCAACCACGACGTGGAGTACGGGGTCGTCCATCCTGAAGAGCACCATCGCAATCGACGAGATGACCGCGACCGCCCATGCCATCGCGAGCCTGAGCGACTTGCCACCCGCGACCAAAATCTGCCCGATGAACAAGGCACCAGCAGCAAGCACGACTCCCGCACCGGCAAGCGCAGCGACGACCGTCTCTGGACGGAACCCGGCTCCGAAGGCGACGCCCACGAGGGTCGGTCCCAGAAGAGCGCCAGCGAGTGCTCCGACAACAGCGAGGACGATCGATGCGATCGCAATGCCGCGTGCCCACGCTCGCAACTCCCTTCGCTCGCCCCGCGCCGCCATCTGTGTGAACGGCGGGAGAATGCGCGCGATCAGGTTGTAACCGAGTGTCAGCGGCGCCCGCGCGATCAAAAGCGTCGCGTACGTGATCGAGAACTGCGCTGCGGTTGCGCCGAGCCTCGACGCAACCAGTGGGCCTGCGAGCAACAGGGCCTGGGAGGCAGCTGCGGCCATCACCAAGCCCGTCAGGAGTCCGCGTTCCGACTCGACGTCGCGCTCCACAGCGCCCGCATGAGCCGGTTCGTTGGACCCCTTCCATGGGCGCCAGAAGAAGATGACCAGAGGTCCTGCGATGTGCGCCCACGCAAACCCTGTGACGCTTGGTGCGGCAACAGCGACGACGAGCGCGACACCCACACGGAGCAGGGATGCGGCCGCCGACGAGTACCCGTAGGCGCGGAACCTTCGGAACCCTGCGAGATACCCTCGGCCGACCGCGAAGAAGAAGTGCACGAGCACGGTCAGCAGCATGAAGATCACGAACTCGCGTCGCGACGTGAAATAGTCGTCGCCGGCAGCCGACACAACGAACACTGCGCCGGCGGTGGCGGAGAGCACGAGCGCGATCCCCCTCGCTGGGACCACCCAGCCTCGCATTCCGAATGTGAGCCGTCGGATCACGAACTGCTCGATGGGAAGCAGAACGATCACGAAGGCGAGGAAGTGCGCCGTGAGCAGCACGCCGATCGGGGCGAACCCGTCCTCCCCGAGCGCCTGCCCACCGATGAACTGGTACACGTACGCGCCGACGCCCGCCACGAGGCTCCCGAGGACGATGTCGAGCGTGCCGTCGCTGCGCATATATGCGTAGCGGCCGCCGACCCCGCGTGACGGCGCGTCGCTCTCTTCGGGTATGTCGGATCGGTCCACAGCACTCCGGGCTCGGCGCAGAGAGAATACCGACGTGCCATACGGACTCCGTGCCATCCGACGCGTGTTCGCGGCCCAGGAAGGACCTACTACATGGACCCTGTCTCTACCATGGCGCTCAATGTCTCACCCGGACACTGCTCCCTCTTCGTCCAAGCCCTGGCTCGCGGCCATCGCGTCCGCGATCGTGCCCGGGGTCGGCCAGTTCGTGGCTGGCGACTCCCGTCGTGGACGACTTCTGCTCCTGGTCGACGTCGCGATCCTCGTCGTCGTGTTCCTGTGGTTCAGGGACAAGACGCAGTTCCTGATCCACTGGATCAAGCCAACATCGCTTGCGATCATGATGGTGGCGAACATCGTGCTGCTCGGGTACCGGCTGTGGGCAGCTGACGACGCTTACCGGATCGCCAAGCGTCGGACGGGTGAGTCCGGCGCGACGCCAGCAGGCGCCATGCTCGTCGCGGGCCTAGGGCTTGGGCTCTTGATTCTCCTCCCCCACGCGTGGTTCGGGTACATCGACATGAAGCAGTACGACCTCCTCACCTCCGTGTTTGTTGCATCCCCGACGACGACAACCACCACGGTCCCAAATACCCCGCCGCCGACGGATTCGACCGGATCGACCGTTACGAGCTCGACGACATCGACAACACCTGCGCAGTCGCCATGGGATGGATTCGAGCGCCTCAACATCCTGCTCATCGGCGGCGACTTCGGTGAGGGGCGAACGGGCATTCGTACCGACACCATGATCACCGTATCGATCGACCCGGCGACGGGCGAGTCGGCGATGTTCTCGGTCCCCCGCAACTGGACCCAGTCACCTCTTCCCGACGGAATGGGCATCTGGGACTGCAATTGCTATCCCGAGTTGATCAACGAGCTCTGGGTCGCGGGTGAGCGATGGCCGGACGCCTTCCCGGGGCCCGGCACGCCATCCGAGAACGCCGTGAAGGGGATCATCTCGGAGTTCCTCGGCATTCCTATCCACTACTACGCGATGGTCAACCTCGACGGGTTCGTCGACGTCATCGACGCACTCGGGGGCGTCGAGATCTACGTTCCCTCACAGGTCATCGACGAGGAGTACCCGAGCGAGGACGGCAAGGGCACTGAACGGATCGTGATCGAGCCCGGTCTCCAGAAGATGGACGGCCACCTCGCCCTCGCGTATGCGCGCACGAGGCATCAGGACAGCGACTACTTCCGGATGAACCGCCAGCGGTGTGTGATCGAGGCCGTGATGCAGCAGGCAGATCCGGCGTCGCTTCTGCTCAACTTCGGCAAGTTCGTGGATGTCATCAAGCGGTCCATGACAACCGACATCCCGCTCGACACCCTCCCGAGCCTCGTGGAGCTGATGCCGAAGGTCGATCTCGAAAACGTCGTGTCCGTGCGATTCATCCCGCCGGAGTACCACCTGAAGTTCCGGGACGACGGTAAGGCCGGACGGGTGCCGAACATAGAACTCGTCCACGAGCACGTCGCCCTCGTCATCGCAGACCCGGAGCGCGCCGTGACAGAACTCGGCCTCAGCCAGCTCGACGACGTGTGTGGGGACCCGAACGCCTGAGCGGCGTTCCTATACCGTCTCGACTATCGAGTCGACCCAGATGGCCGTGTCGGTCCGTCGGTAGATGCGACCGTGGATGGAACGCACGACCTTCCACTCCTTGACCCGTTCCACGTATGGCTCCACGGTCGGCTCCGCTTCAGTCGGCTGCGGAGCGACCGCGACCGGAGGTTCGTCGACCTTCGGGACGGCCGTGAGGACAGGTTCAGGCCGCTCGACGATCGTGATGTCGTCGACCTCGACTTCGACCTCCGGCCGTTCGGGCGAGTATGGAAGATTCGACGGCATGTGTTCGCCGTACTTGGACCACACCTTCTGACGCGACGGCGTCACAGGTGCATCGAGCGAGCGACCAGGATGGATCGGCTTCGACGACCTCGGCATTCCTACCTCCGACTCCAACGATACCGCTCGTGCCGCCCCGAGGAAAGTGGCGATTTGCGGGGGGCTACTGTCCGCCCCGCAGGGCACAAGGAGAACATCATCAGCTGGAAGAGACGAGCCTTCGTCGCTGGCGGAATCGCCGGAGCGCGCTTCGCGGTGAAGGCGTTCGAACCGAGCCTGATGAAGCGTTCCGCTCTCGATCAGGGCCTCATCTCCGGCGGAAGCTTCCTGACCGGCTTCGTATCAGGTGCCGCGACGAGCGTGGTCGTGTCGGTCGTCCCGTTCCTCAGGGGTGGATTGATCGTCCGCGCCGTGGGTACGGCGGCAACAGCTGCAGCTTCGATTCGAGCCGCGAGCGATGACGGAGGCGACGCGTCAGAGGGAGCGGCGTGGACGGAAATCGGCGCGGAGGTCATCTCAGCTGCGGCGCTTCCTGCCGTCGGAAGCCGCCCGGACAAAGGAAACGGGTCTCTGTCCCGCTTTGTCACGGTGGTCGCCGTCGGCAGCTCGGCTGCATTCGAGACCGCGGAACTCCTCGACGCCAGACAGGACCGGGCGGACGCGAAGTACCTCGCGACGGCCGTAGGCGTGGGCGTCGGAGCCAACGCTGCCGTGTTCGCCATCGCTGGCACGGTTGTGGGCATCGGAAAAGCTGCCTACCGATTCGTGCCGGGCCCGAGACCGGCACGAGCCCTTGCGGGGGCAATCGGCATGGCCGCCGCCGCAATCGGTGTCAAGGTGGGTGCGAAGGCCGCGCTCCGCAGAGTGATCGGAAGGCTCGCGGCTGGCAACCGTGCCACCGAAATCGCATATGCCACACCGCCTCAACTCGCCTCCGTCTCGGGAAGCCGATTCAGCCTCGTCCCCTATGAGAGCCTCGGTCTGCAGGGTCGACGCCTCGTTTCTGAGGTCACGACAGCCGCTGACATAGAGGACGTGATGGGCGAGGCACCGCGGGCCGAACCCGTTCGTGCGTACGTAGGCGTCGGATCTGCGGCGGATGAGAACGACCGCGTCGAGCTCGCGATCCAGGAACTCCGTCGAGCGGGTGGCTTCGACCGGTCCGTGATCATCGCTGCATGCCCCGCTGGAACCGGATACGTGAACTACATCGCCGCCGAAGCTGCGGAGCTCATGGCGCGGGGCGACGTGGCGATCGTCGCGGTGCAGTTCGGGGAGGTTCCATCGATCTTCTCGATCAACAGACTCGGCGACGCCGCCCGTCTCTACGAGAAGCTCATCTCGCGGCTTCGCGAGGAGGTCGACGCGCTCGGTCGCGACATCCGGCTCGCAGCGTACGGCGAGAGCCTCGGCTCGATAGCGAGCCAGCTCGGGGTCGCGAAGGCATCGGAGGGTCACGATGGGCTGATCGTTGATGACGCGTTGTGGGTCGGCACGCCGGTCGGATCCCCGCTGTTCGTCGAACTGACCGCCAACGGGGTCCCTGTCTTCGACCACCCTGACGACTACCGGAAGTACCTGGCGGATGGCAACGCGGTGCCGGACGTGTTCTTCCTGAACCACGACAACGATCCGGTCACGAAGTTCACGGGCGAGGTCGCCTATCGACAACCAGCGTGGCTGGCCACCTCGGATCGCGGAAGGGGCATCGACCCCGCCCAACGGTGGCTCCCTGGCATCTCCTTCTGGCAGGTCCTCTTCGACACGAAGAACGCCGCAACGGTGATCCCCGGCGACTTCCTCTCCACAGGTCACGACTATCGCGCAGATCTGGCGACCTTTGTTCGTGCCGCGTACGGGTTCGACGACGTCTCGGACGATCAGATGGCCGCCATCGAGCAACGCCTCAGGGACTCGGAAGTGGCCAGGGCAAAGGCAATCGCCGAGGGAAAGGTTCAGACGGCCTGAGCAACAGCCTCGACCACCGCCCGGCGTTCGTCCCACATCGCCTCGTACACGTCCTTGATGCTCCGGGACTTCCTGAGACCTCGAACGGCCCTCAACAGGAGCACCACGCGCTCGTACCACGCGATCACCGCGAAGAGGTACACGGGCAGCAGTACCACGGTCGCAGCCACGTACGTGGTCCCGCCCCATCGCCACGCTGACCAGAGCCACCCGCCCCACACGATCGCGAAGGCAATCATGGCTCCAATCGGCTTGATCGTCGCCTGCACCGCATCATCGACCCTCAGGCGTCCGATCAGCCACACGATCGCCATCGGTACGGCATTGACGACGGCTCCAACAAGCGCGAACGGCAGCAGCACCAGCCCGATGATCAGCGTTCGGACTACGTACCAAGCGAACTTCGTGAGCCGGTTCAGGCCGCCGACGAACATCTCGTCGTCGAGACCGACGCCGTCGAGGCTTTGCTGATACCGGTCCATCGCCTCCACGACCGAGTCGGTCTCTTTCGAGAGCTCGAGCAACCTCGCGAGCCGTTCCCGATCTCCACGCCCGATCGCCGGGTCGTTTCCGTCCGGCGGACGGAGCGCAACCTGGGCTGCGTTCGACAGTGTGCGCGCCTGCATCCAGTCCTCGAAGTCAGGAGCCGCGAGCCTCAGATTGTGCTCCATCCGCTCCGTCAACGCCTTCACGGCCGACCGGTTCGAACCGTCTGCAGGCTCACCGTCGATCACGAACTCGCCGATCTCGGCATCCAGGTCGATCTCCCAGCCGATATCGACGAAAACATCGGATCGAAGCGCCGCCTTGTTCTCGTAGTGGATTCCTGCGCTGATGAGCGAGAGGCCCTCGACACCGTCGGCCCTGGCGCCGAGGGCTATGCGGGCCGAGCCCGTCTTGATCGCCGCGATGTGCGGCGTGTCGACCGTGATGCCCTCCGGGAAGATCGTGATCAGCTCACCTTGATGGAGGGCCTTGTACGTGCTCGCGAACATCTGGTCGTTCGTTGTCCGCGCCCCCTTGTCTTCGGGCTTGTGCACCGGAATGGCTCCGACCCCGTTCATGAGCCATCTCGTCGGTGGGATCTTCCAGATGACGTCCCTCGCGACGAACCTCGGGATCCGGTCCATCGCGTATGCAAGGAGCAGAGGGTCGGCGAAACCACCGAAGTGGCTCGAGTTCGCGAGCTGCGGGCCATACGACGTGAGCCCCTCTCGCTGGCGTACCTCCACCTTGCGGTAGATGGCTCGAACCAGCCATTGGGCGAGCTTTGCGATGACGCGGTCCTTTCGGGACATCGATCCTCCGTGCGCCTGACTCTATTGCGCTCAGACGGGCGAGATGGAGTATCGCCGTGCCACGAACGACCGTGACCGTGCGATCAAGAATTTGAGGGCGATGCCAACCAGGCCGGACACAACGAGGATGACGACCCACGCCTCCCATCGGATGGGAACAAGGTCGAAGAACGTTCGAGTTCCCGGCACCACGAGGACTCCCAGGTACGCCGCCGCGAGGCTCATGACCATGGCGATGTGGTGTCTCTCGGGCGGCTCGATCAACTCGTACAGCACAACGAGCCCCAGGGCGACCATGACCGTCGTCGCGGCCGTGCGCGACTCGACGAGCGACGCGTTGACCGCGTCGATGCGGGTGATGCCGTAGATCAGGAAGGTGGCAAGTCCCGTGGCGATGCCTGACGGAAGTGCGAAGGCGAGCACGCGGGCGAGGAAGCCAGGCCGAATCGGCGTATCGCGGGGCTCGAACGACAGGAGGAAGGCTGGGATCCCGATCGTGAGGGACCCGATGAGCGTCATGTGGCGAGGGAGGAACGGGAACGCAAGCCCAACGAAGCCGATCAGCAGCGCGAGCACCGTCGCGTACACCGTCTTGGTCAGGAAGAGCGAGGACACTCGCTCCATGTTGGCCACGACCCGACGACCCTCAGCCACCACGTATGGCAGCGATGCAAACCGGTCGTCGAGGAGGACGAGCTGACCGACGGCCCTCGTCGCGCTCGCGCCAGAGCCCATGGCGATGCCGAGGTCCGCGTCCTTGATCGCCAGGACGTCGTTCACTCCGTCGCCCGTCATGCCGACGACGTGGCCGGCTCCCTGGAACGCCGCCACGAGCCTTCGCTTCTGATGCGGTGTCACTCGGCCGAACACACCGATGTCAGCGATCTCGTCCGCGAGCCCTTCGGAATCCTCGTCGAGTTCGCGCGTATCTCTCGCCACCGTGTTCGGCATGCCGACATCGGACGCGACCGCGGCGACCGTCTTCGGCGAGTCACCCGAGATGACCCGCAGATCGACGTTCTGGCGACGGAAGTACTCGACCGTCTCCGCAGCGTCGTCCCGGATCGATTCGGCGAACACGACCACGAGTGCAGGGGTGCCTGACGTCGCATCACCGATGGCCACGAGATCGGGGGCGGTTCTGGCCACGAGTACGGTGCGGCGACCCCGCTCCTCATAGGAGGAAACGAGGTCGCGGGTCTCTTGCGGCGTGTCGTGGGAGAGGAGGATCTCGGGAGCCCCGAGGACCCACGCTGAACCGTCGTCGAACGCCACAGCGGAGGTCTTGCGATCCGATGAGAAGGGAACACGAGCCGACACCGCAGGCCGCGCCTGGGTCGGGTATGCATGCGCGATTGCGAGCATGGTCGGGTTCGGATCGGGATCGGCGGCTGCGATCGTCGCGAGGACGGCTGCGACGTCCACCTCGTCTGCACCGGGGATCGTCACCACATCGTCGAGGGTGATCGTGCCGTCCGTGAGGGTGCCCGTCTTGTCGACACAGAGAAGATCGACGCGGGCGAGTGTCTCGACGGCGGGAAGCTCCTGGACGAGGACGTTCTTGCGTCCCAAGCGAATCACCGCAACCGCCATGGCCATCGACACGAGGAGCACGAGGCCCTGGGGAACCATCGCGACGACACCCGCCACGGTGGAGACGATCGCATCGCGCAGGCCATGGCCAGCGTCGAGCTGCGACCACAGGAGGAGGGCTGAGGTGGGGATGAGCAGCCAGGTGACGATGCGGAGGATCGTGTCGATCGAGCGGGCGAGGTCGGACTTGCCGAGCGCGAACTTCCGCGCCTCCCTTGCCAACTCGTGTGCGTACGCGTCGTCCCCGACCGCGGTCACGACGCACGTTCCGTTTCCCGCAACGACGAAGCTGCCGCTCAGCACCGAATCGCCGGGGCCCTTCGGGATCGCATCCTGCTCGCCCGTCAGCAGCGCCTCGGACACCTCCAAGCCGGATGACTCGAGGACGATGCCGTCAACAGGCACCTGCTGTCCGCGGCCGAGGAGGAGGATGTCGTCCTCGACGATCGCTTCTGCGGAGATGTCGACGTCTCCTGAAGAGCGCCTCACCGTCGCCCTGGGGACCACGAGAACCGTGAGCCGGTCGAGGGTTCGCTTCGCCCTCAGCTCCTGGATGATGCCGATCGACGCATTGAGAACCATCACCAGCCCGAACAGTGCGTCGATCGGATGGCCGAACACGAGGATCACCGCGACCATCGCGGTGATGATCGCGTTGAACCTGGTGAAGATGTTCCCGGCGAGAATGCTCGCGACGGAGCGGGACTCCCGGAGCGAATCGACGTTCACCCGACCGTCCGCGACACGCGCGGCAACTTCGTCGGGGGTGAGGGGGGTCGTATGCGTCGGGAGCAGGGGCGTGGTCACCGGATACTGTCTACCACAACGCCGAACCGAGGGCTCACACCTCCGGTGACAGATGAACCGACGTCACCTGGTGCACCGTGCGCGCGAGGTTCGTGAAAACCGCTGGCTCGATCGAGCCTCCTGCAGGGATGTCGAGCTTTGCCCCGTACCAGCCATCGACATTCCACGTCGCACCGTATGGGAGCGGCAGGTCTGCCCATTCGTCCCGGAACGGCCATGGGTTCACATAGACGTACGACGTCTCGGATGGGTACCACCCGGCGGCGATCTGGGCGTTTGCCCCAGATCCGTTGTTGTCGACCGTCTTGTCCGAGTACCACTCTGATGCGATGTCGAACCCGTGCGGCCACAGGTGCGGCCCCGTGATCTCTCCTTCAATGCCAGCGTTGAGCACGTTGAGCGCCTCGACGGCAGCGACTGCGGCATCGCGGAACGCGGATGCGTGGTCGGGGTTGTAGGTCTGGGGGGTGTCGTCCGCATACCTATCGGGATCGGGCACGACGTGGCCGCCTGCCTGCGCCGCGAGGTCGACGAGCGCGATGCCGATTGAATGGGGAGACGGGCCTCCCCTGAGATCGAATTCAACGGAGCGGTCGCCTGCGGAAGCGAGGATCCGATGGTCGACCAGGTCGAGCTCCGCAGTGAGCGCTATGCCGTCGCCGAGTGCCGTCGGCGACGATGCGAAACCGCGCGCGGTCGGGTCCATCGAGACATGCCGCCAGCGAGCGTCGTGGGTGCCGGCCGCTCGAGGGATCGCCGTGAGAGCCTGCGCGTACGCGTGCATCGTCGAACGGGTGGCCATCCAGCCATCAGGCAGGTCGGCGATGTGCATTCAGCCTCCTGAGACGTACGAAGGGTTCAACACCCTCTGACGCTGAGGATTCCCGACTAGACACCGTCGCTGCGGTCTCGTTCGACGACCTGGCGCCACTCTTCATGGTCATCCTTGCCGAGAGCCCGTGTGACGTTGAGGCCGATCACGATGATCACACCAACGGCAATACCGAACCCGAATGTCGGCAACGCGATGATCGCGAAGTCATAGTCGCGCGGTTGGATGCTCAGCGTGATGCCGCCTGACGGGTGGAGGGTGCATACGAAGAAGCCGCCGTAGGCAGGCTGCAGTTCGAACGACTGGACGGAATGGGGTTGCACCACCCAGTTCCCCAGCACGTGTGCGACATCGTCCTGATTGTCGAGCACGAGCGTGTCGTCTGCGTAGAACGTCCAGGTCGGGGGGATCTTGAGCGGGTTCTCTCCCGCAGCGATGAGCTCGGCAGAACCCTGTGGTATCTCGAGGTTGTGCACCACGGGATCGCGGGTGTCCGCCGTGTAGATCAGCAGCGCGACCGACGAGAGAACCCCAATCACCAGGGTGGAGACCGCAATGATGACCGCCGCTTCGATTCGGCGCCGCCGCTTCGAGATGGTCTTCGGTGTGGCCCGCTCAGCGGTGCTCGTCATCTAGAAAAGATACAAGGTGGGATAGATGAGGACCCACGCGAGGTCGACGAAGTGCCAGTACTTCACCACGCCTTCGACGCCCCAGTAGTTGTCCGAACCGAAGCGGCCCCTCATGCCGAGGAACAACACGATGAACAGGCCGACCATGCCTGTGATCACGTGGAAGGCGTGGAGCCCGATGAGCATGAAGTATGCCGACCCGTAGGGCGTGCCGGGCGGGTAATGCAGCGTCGCCTCGTACAACTCGATGGCGACCCCGATGAGGAAGATCCCGGCCATCCCGATGGTGACCGTCGTCCACAGGGCAAATCGCTTCCGTTCGTTGTGGGCCATCGATGCCTCGGCGAGATACGCACTGATCGACGAAGCGAGCAGCACGATCGTGATCGCGAGCGCCAGTTTCTGGTTGAGCTCCTCCGGGCGGAAGGTTCCCGTGGTGAAGTAACGAGCCGACAGGAACGCCCCGAACAGGAAGCACTCCGACATGATGAAGAACCAAAGGCCGAGCCGGTTGGCCCGCGGCTGGAAAGCCGTGTCTTGGTGGTACTCGCTGTGCATCGTGTCAGCCGTCATCAGTGATCCTCACTCCACAGGGCACGGAGATGCATGAACGTGTCGAGGATGATCCAGCCTTTTGCGAAGACGAACGGGAGGAGGGCAATTGTTCGCCAGGAGGCATCGTGTCCGACTGTGTAGACGATGAACTCGGCAACGGTCAGGACTGCGAGCCAGAACGCTCCCACGAGCCCCTTCTTCGTGGACTTCTTGAGCCCCGCCTTGTCGACCGCGACCTGGTCCGTGGTCATACCGTGACCTCCTCACGCTGTTCCTCGGCATGGGGTTCCTCGTCCGGGAAGTGGGCGTGGATCGAGCCCTCGACGCCGTAGTCGTACGGATGTCCGACGATCCGCGGTTGGCTGTGGAAGTTGTGTTGGCTCGGCGGCGACTCGACGAGCCATTCGAGTGTGCGCGCGTTCCACGGATTGGGACCCGCCTTGGGGCCGCGGATCGCTGAGTACAACAAGTTGCCGACGAACAGCAGGAAGCTCGCTCCGAGAATCAGGGCAGACACCGAGGCGAACTTGTTCGCGCCCTCGAACGCCGCTGGGTAGTCCCCCACCCTTCGGTTCATACCGTTCATTCCGGCCCAGAAGAGCGGGATGAAGGTCGCGTTGAATGCCAGCGTCACCCAGATGCCGAAGATGCGGCCAGCCGTCTCGTTGTACATGCGCCCGGTGATCTTCGGAAACCAATAGAACGTCGCTGCGAGCAGCGCGAAGATCGCGCCGCCCACGATCGTGTAGTGGAAGTGTGCAACCACGAAGTACGTGTCGTGGAGGTGGATGTCGGTCGCGACGTCGGCGAGGAAGATGCCGGTGATACCGCCGATGAGGAAGTTGAAGAGCCACCCGAACGCGACGATCAGCGGCGTGCGGAACCACAATCTCCCCTGCCAGAGGGTGCCGATGATCGACAGGAAGATGATGCCCGTCGGGATCGAGATCGCCTCGGTGAGGATCATGAACGGGCCGTGCAGGAAGTCCGCCATCCCGGATGTGAACATGTGGTGCGCCCACACGACCACGGACAACCCCACGATCGACAGCAGCGCCGCGACCACGGCTTTGTAGGCGAAGAGCGGCTTTCGGGCGAACGTGGTGACGAGCTCGAGGATCACCCCGAAGCCGGGAAGCACCATGATGTAGACGGCCGGATGCGAGTAGAACCAGAAGATGTGTTCATAGAGCAGTCCGGTACCCACATCCGGACTGAAGAATGCAGTCCCGGCAACCCGGTCCATCGTCACGAGCACGAGCGCCGCAGCAAAGAACTGCGTGACCGTGAACGCCAGCAGTGAGGTCGCGAAGCCTGCCCACGTGAAGATCGGGAGACGTCCCCAGGTCATTCCTGGCGCACGCATCGTGATCACCGTCACGAGGATGTTGAGCGCGCCGAGGATGGACACGAGGCCGAAGGTGATGATGGCGAGGTTGAACAGGATCTGCCCGGAGTCGTTCGTCACCGAGAGGGGTGCGTAGGACGTCCATCCTGCGTTGAACGCTCCAAGGAACGGGGCGCCGAGCAACCCCACTGCGACGGGTGGGAGGAGCCAATACGCCAAGGCGTTGAGGCGGGGGAACGCCATGTCGGCTGCGCCGATCTGGATCGGAATCACATAGTTGCCGAACGCACCGATCACGCCAGCGACGGCCACCGCGACCATCAGGATGCCGTGCATCGAGACGATCTTGTTGAAGTCGTCGAGGTCGACGACGCCCATACCGGGCGAGGCAAGCTCGATGCGCATGATCATCGCTGACAATCCGCCAATGAGAAGCACTGAGATCAGGGTCACGCCGTACTGGATGCCAATGACCTTGTGGTCGATGCTGAACTCGAAGTAGCGCTTCCACCCCTGGCTCTCGGACACCTTCGGCGTCTTGCCGATCCACTGGCGACCGAAGGCCTCGATACCCCCGACGCCGGCGAGCCATCCGATGAGCGCAAGCACATATCCGGCAATCACGGCGAGCTCGTCCGTCGCGCCGTTGCCGTTGATGATGACCGTCAGCGCTACGCCGCTCAAATAGCCCGTAACCGCGAGGACCAACCCTCGTGCGACGTACTTCATTCGTGGCTTCCGTTCACTCGGGGTCTCATCCGCCTGCCTTCAGGTTGTCGATGTACGTGAGGAATTCCTGCTCGGAGACGACCCTCACTGGCAAGGCCATCCTTGCGTGCCCCGGGCCGCAGAGTTCAGCACATTGGATGCGCAGGTTCACGTCATCGTTCATGGAACCTTCACGTGTCGCGGTGGCGTAGGCCTGGGTCGTGAGACCGGGAACGGCGTCGATCTTGATGCGGAAGGCTGGGATCCAGAACGAGTGCAGAACGTCGGCGCTCATGACGTCGTACCTCACCCGCGCGTCTGCTGGGACGACGAGCTCGTCGAGTGCGGTCGCGCCGTTCTCGTACTCGACGCTCCATGCGAACTGTTGGCCATGGAGCGTGATCACATGGTCTGAGGACGGCTCCCCGCGAATCTCGGCGAGGCCCACGAAGCCCGGGTTGATCACGACGTAGATGGCGAGGAGGGAAGTGATGATGAGCCACCCGGTGACAATGCCCCGGTGGCCGTGGATGTTCTCGCCGTCCTGTCGGGTCGCTCCCTTGTCGCGCCATCCGATGACTGACCAGGTCATCACGGCGAGGACGAGCGCCATGACGGGCGCACCGAGGTACTGCAGCAGAAGCATGGCACTGTCCACCACGTGCGCTTCCTCCGACCATTCGGCCGGGAGCCATGAGAAGTTCGCCACGGCGAACATCATGAGCACCGAGTAACTCAGCCAGAGAATCCCGACTGGTATCCACGATTTGCGCACGAAGCCTCCAGGCGCACGGTTGGTCCGACCGGCGGGATCATAACCGCTCCGCGATCTCCAGTCCTTCACCCTGTCCAGATTGACGGTGAAGACGCCAACCCATACACTTAACTGCTAGGTTAAGTATATGGACCAAGTCAAGGACGAACTGAGCTCGGTGTTCGAAGCTCTCGGCAACGATCATCGCCGCGACATGATCGTGTTGCTGTCAATACGGCCGAGGTCGATCAGCGAGTTGGCTACGGCCAGGGGCCTCTCCCTACCGGCGATTCACAAGCACGTGCGGGTGCTCGAGGCAGCCGCGATGGTCCACCGCCGCAAGATCGGTCGAACGAACTTTCTGGCCATACGCCGTGAACCGCTCAGGCTGCTCCAGCAGTGGACGAACCAGTTCAGCCCATGGTGGGGCACCGACGCGGAGTCGCTCGACAACTACGCAGAAAACCTCGCCGCCCAGACGACAGACAAGGAGAAGAAGCGATGAAGAAGTTCCTGCTCCTCGCCCATGGCGAGATGCAACGTACCCCCGAGTTCTTCGAAGCCCACCAGAAGTGGTGGTCCGCGATCCAAGACCGCGTGGTCGACTCTGGCAACCCGCTGGTCGCCGGCCGAAGAGTGACGTCGAACGGAGACGTGTCTGACATTTCCCCTGACATGACCCCGGCACTCGGCTATTCGATCATCGAGGCGGAATCGATGGACGACGCAGTGGCGTTGATGGCCGACAGCCCCATGGACATGTGGGTCTACGAAGCCATGCCGATGTAGGCAAGGGCTATCCGCGCGCAAGGGCCTCGCGGTAGGCGCCCACGACCCCGGGCCACGCTTCGCGGGCACTCGCATGCGCAGGCGTCCACGCAGAGGCGTCCTTGAGACGACGGTTCGAGACCCGCTGCGACCGAGCCGAAAGCGCCGCGATCGATCCAACCGCGACTCGGGCAACCGCCTTTGGCACATGACGAGGCAACGGTACGTCGAGAAGGTCCGCCAACAGCGCGAGCTCTTCGGACACGGTCATCGGCTCGTCCTCCGACACGTTGTAGATCCCGGCGGGAACCAACAGCGCTGCGACGAGAGCAGCTGCGGCGTCGGACGAGTGGATGCGGCTCCGATAGTTCGATCCGCGCCCGATGATCGGCAGCTTCCGTGCCGCGATGGCACCCAGGTGATCCTGTGAACCCGCCCCAGGCCCGTACAGCCACGAGAGTCGAAGCACGACGCCCACTCCGCCTTCTTCGGTCAACCGAGCCACGTGTCGCTCCGCAGCGAGTGCCGACTCGGTCATCGGTGCGGGCGCGTCGATCTCGCTGTCCTCACCGAGCCAGGAATCTCCACCGTCGGCGTAGTTGAACGTGATCGACTGCTGGATGAATCGCTCAACTCCTTCGCCGAGCGCTGCTGCGACGAGCGCCCGAGTGGCCTGATCGCGGAGCTTGTCATTCATCGCCCATTGGTCCGCCTTCAGAGCGGAGTTTCCTCGCGGAATAGCGGTTGCCCAGTGCACCACGGCATCGTGCCCCGCGACGGCGTTTCGAAGCGCGGACACATCGAAGAGGTCCACGGCGATCGGTTGCGCCCCATGATCTGAGAGCCACGCGGCACCCGCCGACGTCCGGGAAACCGCGGAAACGGCGTGTCCTGCAGAAGTGAGCCGTGGCACCGCCTCGCGACCGAGCACTCCGGTAGCACCCGTGATGAAGATCCGCATCCAACTTCCTCCTCAGCGGCGCACACACGGCGCCGACATCGACGTCGGGCCACCGTACCCTCACACGCACCGGGAACCGGGTGATTCTTCATTGTCCGACGTCGAGAAGTGGGTCCGCCAGGACTTGAACCAAAAAAGCATGATCCAGATAACGCCGAACCCACCAGCGGCGCACACACGGCGCCGACATCGACGTTGGACCGCCGCACCCTCACACGCACCGGGAACCGGGTGATTCTTGACTGTCCGACGTCGAGAAGTGGGCCCGCCAGGACTTGAACCTGGGACCAAGCGATTATGAGTCGCCTGCTCTGACCAACTGAGCTACGGGCCCGTCGGGCACGAGGCTACTGCAGGTAGAAGTAGCGGTACTGCTCCGTGAACTCCATCGACCGGTAGAGCTCCAGTGCGGGCTCGTTCGTTCCCACCACCTGCAACGCCATGACGTCGGCACCCCGGTTCTTTGCCCATGCCATGCCCGCCTCCGTGATCGCCCTTCCCAGGCCCCTTCGGCGGTGTGACTCGGCGACGGCAAGGGAGTACAAGAAGCCAGTCGACTCGCAGATCGCCACGAACCCGACTCCCACATCGTCCACCACGACACCGGCAGCTGCTGGCAACGCCCGTTCGATGATCCGCCGCCGCGTGTCCGCTGAACCTTCGGGGCGACCGTTCAACGCGACGATGAGATCGATGAACCGTTCCCCCGTCGGATCGACGACCTCGACGCCGTCCGCGACCTTCGGAGATCCGATCGGGGCTGTCATCACGGGTGTCTCATCCATCGGACGCAGGCCCCAGGAAGACTCGACGCCTGCGACAACGTCGGTGGGTGCCAACGGGGTGACGCGCACGCCGAAAGAGGCGCCGCGGGCGGTGAGCCATGCCTCGATTACCCGGCCGGTTTCGCGTGACGTTGACGCCGGACCGGTGCAGGTCGCGGTGTTCGCCCGCCGCGTGAAACCGCCGTTGGCCCGGACGGTCCATCCGTCGATCTCTGTGACCTCGTCGGCGGACCACGTCGCGTATCCGCCTGCCTCGAGGTCGGCGACGCTAGGCATCCCCCGCCTGGTCGTAATAGGGCTCGATGCCTGCCAGGAGATCGGCGGGGAAGCGCTTTGGGCGTCCGCTCCCGGACGTGCATGCGCCAACGACGGTCTGTTCGACGAGCACCTCGTCGCCACGGACAATCCGCTGCTTGAAGGTGAACGACGCCCGCCGAACCTCATGGACCCAGGTCTCGACCACCAACTCGTCACCATCGACAGCGGACCCGAGGAACTTCGAGGCCAACTCGGTCACGACGATGCGAGTGTCCATCTCATCCATCGCGGTGAGGGACCACCCGAAGGCGGCGAAGAGGTCGATGCGCCCAACCTCGAAGTACTGGATGTAGACCGAGTGGTTGAGGTGCTTGTACGGGTCGAGCTCATAGAACCTGACCTTGATCGGCGTCCGGTGGATCATGGCGCCACGCTACCGCGCGCGACATCTGCAAACCCGTGCTGTCGCCACGCCTCGTAGACGCCGATCGCAGCCGCATTCGCCAGATTCAGGGAGCGGCCTCCCGGCGCAATGGGTATCCGCACCTGCTCTGTGATCGATGGATGCATCAGTACCGAAGACGGCAGACCGTCCGATTCCCTTCCGAATAACAGCACGTCCGAAACCTCGTACGCGACGTCCGTGTAGAGCGTCGTGGCGTGCTGGGAGAAGGCAAACGCGCGACGTGGTTGGACCGACTCCACGAAGTCCTCGAACGAGTCGTGAAGCGTGACATCGGCGAACTCCTTGTAGTCGAGCCCGGCCCGCCGCATGCGAGCGTCGTCGAGCTCGAAGCCGAGCGGGCGGATCAGGTGCAAGGCGCATCCAGTGTTCACCGTGAGACGCATGAGGTTCCCCGTGTTCGGTGGAATCTCAGGTCGCCAGAGGGCCACGTGGAAACGGGTCATGCTTCCCCGCGTGCGGCCTTCTCGAAGAGGACCATGAAGCTCAGGATGGGGTCATTCGACTGGACCGATTTGACGACATTCCAATGCTTTCGGACCTGATCCGTCATCCATGACGCGATCTCGCCGAGACTGATCCACTCGAAGATCGGGTTCGAGTGGTTCGGCGGCTTCGAGGCGAAGACCACGAGGCGGACTCGAATGCCACCGGGTCGAACCGCCCGCCCCTCGTGGATCAGTTCGTCGACCACAGGACCGCTCACCTCGTCGTCGAGGTGGCCAAAACGGCGAAGGACCGCGGTGAGCACCTCGGGCTCTGTTGCCGCATGGTTCAGCATCGCGTGACCCTCTTTCACCTCTCCAATGATGACGTCGATCATGTCGTCCGTCGGGTCGAGCGCGGGGTCGGGGTCGATCTGGAATCCACCAGTTTCGGTAGGCGTCGTGTACCCACCCGCTCCGGGAAAGCGAATCGCAAGGATGTCGACATCGGTGACGGTGCGCGGGTTCGCCTCGTTCATGCCCTCGAGGATCGGATACTCGGTGACGGTGAAGTACCCGTTCGCCTGCAGGTACGTCTTGACGAGCGCGACGGCCGTGTCCATGCCGTGAGCCTATCCATCAATCAGAATCGGGCAGACCCCGCCCCTAGGGCCGCCAGTCGAGTTGTGCTTGTGGTCCCGCCGCGATGAGTTCCTCGTCGAGTTGCCATGTGCCCCGCATTGCCCCCGCGTACAACCAGGTCGCACCGACCCCTTCGCACGTCGGCAGCCAATCGTCGGAAATCTCCTTCGGCGTCATCGGGAGGAACACATCGCCCTTGTCCCCCGCGAGCTCCCTGTAGAAGCCGACCATGTCCCGTGCGTGCTGTTCGGGTGGCGTCCCATCGGCTGGAAGAACACCATCGCCGGGGAAGTGGGTCATGATGCCGTCCCACCTCGCTCCGCGCCTCACCGCTGGCTTCCTCGGCCACAGGCCCCCGACGAGGATCGGAACTCGCGGCTTCTGGATCGGCGTCGGCAGCATGACGACATCGTCCATGTCGAAGTGTTCTCCGTGGGCCGTGACCGGTTCACCCGTCCAAAGCTGCTGGATGATGTCGAGCGCCTCGTCCGTTCGCTGCGCGACCCACTTGAACGACCAGGGGTACCCGAACAACTCGTAGTCGGGGCGTCGCCCGAGGCCGATGCCGAGGACCACCCTCCCTCCCGACAGGCGGTCGAGCGTGGCAATGTCCCGAGCCATCTGCCACGGTTGTCGGCGCGCTACTGGAGTGATCCAAGTGCCCAGGCGGATCGTCCTCGTGAGAACGGCCATCGCAGACAACGCGATCCACGGATCGGGCATGTCCTGGCTCCTCCCGTCGTGCGGGGCACCGATCTCCCGCGGTGGCGGAAAAATCAGATGGTCCGCCAGAAATACGCCATCCCAACCTGATTCCTCTGCCAGCACCCCAGCTTCGACGAGCCTCTGCACGTCTGCACCGGCCTCCCAGTTCGGGAGCACGAGACCATACTTCATCGTTCGGCCGCCTTTTGCCCATGGGTTCGAACACTGCGTCGCACCGTACCAGCCGAACCGATCGGGACAAGCGACAGCCGACGATGCAGTTTCGGGTCAGACGTCCCCTGCAACCGTCCGCTTCGCCGCGCGCAAGACAAGCGCTGCGATGAGTCGCCAGGCCACGAACCCGACGACGATGAACACGAAGGTGATCACAACGAAGGGAAACGCCGTGCCGTCTCCCCACACGAACTTCCTGAGCACCATGCCGATGACGACAGTGCCGACTCCGACGAGCGCCCCGACTCGTGCACTGAGCGGGCGCTCCCATGACCGCATCGCGGCCGAGGTGAGCACAAGGGCTGCGACGAAAGGAGCTGAGACCCGCGCGTAGTCGGTGATGCCGCTCACATACCCGTGGTCCTCCCGGCCGATCACCACGAATGCGAATACGACGACCATGTCAACGGCGATGGCCCAACGGTGCATGTGGCGAGCGTACCTAAACTTTCGCCGGGAGGATCAATGGACTTCAACCTGACCGACGAACATCGCGCCCTACGCGAAATGGTGCGCGAGTTCGCTGAGAAGCGCATTGCCCCAGACGCAGAGGTGTGGGACCGAGATCACCACTTTCCGGTCGATGTGGTCAAGGAAATGGGAGAGCTCGGGCTCTTCGGCATCACCGCAGACCCCCAGTGGGGCGGTGCGGGCGCCGACTTCCTCAGCCTGTGCATCGCCATCGAGGAGCTTGCGAGGGTCGATCAATCGATGGCCATCACGCTCGAAGCTGGTGTCGGGTTGGGCATCAACCCCATTCACGAATTCGGGAGCGACGAGCAGAAGAAGCGGTGGCTCCCCGACCTCATCGCCGGGCGAACACTCGCCGGCTTCGGACTGACAGAGCCTGACGCAGGATCCGACGCTGGCGCGACCGCCACGAGGGCCGAACTCGATGGCGATGAGTAGGTCATCAACGGCACAAAGGCATTCATCACGAACTCGGGATCCGAGATGACGAGCGTCGTGACGATCACGGCGCGAACGGGGCCAGACGAGATCTCGTCGATCATCGTGCCATCCGGAACCGAGGGTTTTATCGTCGAGCCGCCGTATCGCAAGATGGGGTGGCGGGCATCCGACACGCACGGCCTGACGTTCATCGACTGCCGAGTTCCAGCCGACAACCTCCTCGGCGAACGGGGACGTGGTTTCCACCAGTTCCTCGCAACACTCGATGACGGTCGCATCGCGATCGCCGCCATGGCGGTCGGTGTCCTGCAGGCGTGCCTGGAGGAGTCACTCGCGTATGCGAACGAGCGCAAGAGCTTCGGGAAGCCAATCGGGTCGTATCAGGCGATCGCATTCAAGATTGCGGACATGCAGGTGATGGCCGAAGCGGCCCGCCTGCTCACGTACCGAGCAGCGTGGCTGAAGGACACGGGCAAGCCCTTCAAACAGGAAGCCGCAATGGCGAAGCTGTACGCGACCGAGGCCGCGGTGACAGCGACCCGCGAGGCGACGCAGGTCTTCGGTGGCTACGGCTTCATCGACGAAACGCCCGTCGCCCGCCAGTACCGCGACGCAAAGATCCTCGAGATCGGCGAAGGCACTTCAGAAATCCAGCGCCTCGTGCTCAGCCGCGGCCTCGGCCTTCCGATCAGCTGATCTGGATCGTCGCTCTCGCGACGGTGAACTCCTCCAGTCGTTCAGGCAGCGGCGTCACGCCGAGTCCCGCGCCGGTTGGTACCACGATCTCTCCTGCGCCCGCGCGCGTCGGTGCGACATCCTCGACGAGGTAGGCGTCTGCCGGTGCGACGTCCGAGAGGAATCCGCCCGGAAGGCTGGCGAGGCGATCGGCATAGGCGCGGCCGATGCCCGTTTCCAGCAAGCCCGACGCCCGCCAGTACTTGCCCGCGGCCATTGCCGCCTCCCTCGCCTGGAGCGCCTTCGTCCACCCGAGGCGACCCGGTTTGATCGTGATCCCTGCGATCGCATCGGACGCAAGCAGCACCTCGAGGTCGTCGAGCGACCGAAGCGACTCGTCCGAAAACAGGGGAATACCAGTCGTCTCCGCGAGAACGGCAGCCGAGCGACCCCAATCCTCGAACGGCTCTTCGGCATATGCCACGTCAGCGTCCGACAGCGCGAGGAGTTCATCGGGGGTGGTGAAGGAGCGGTTGGCGTCCACACCGATGACGACCTCCGGGAACGCCTCGCGCACCGACATCACGTGGCGGACTGCCCCCGGAGCAATCTTGAGTTTGAGACGCGAGACTCCCCCAGCGACGGCCATTGCCACTCGCCCGACGGGATCGTCGAGGCCAACGGCGAACGAGATGGGAATGTGCGCGACCTCAGAGGATGTGAGCGGGAGATCCGCGATTCGTGCATCGCGGTCGGCGCGTGCCTGGTCGATCGCGGCGGCAAATGTGGGTGGCATGGAGCCGCGCCGCAGTTCTTCGAGGTCCAGGTCGGGATCGAGCCCGGGAAACGGTGGCGCTTCCCCCCATCCGACAACATCGTCACCGAGCCGGACGAGTGCAACTCGACGCGCTGTGACCGTGCCCATGGCCGTCGTCCATGGCACCCGGAGTGGAATCTCGAGGACGAAGACGTCGACGCGTTCAGACATACGCCGACGTTAGTTGTCACCCGTCGCGGGACCGATCGCCGACCGTCGTTGTTGTTGTGGACGTGGAGTCGGTTTGCCGATCCGTCGCGGTCGTCGTGGTCGTTTCGGTATCGGTATCCGTGGTGGTGGTCCGCGGTTCGGTCGTCGTCGTGGTGGCCTTGTCGGTGGAGTCGTTCGTGGCGGACTGCTGGTCCTGGAGGCTCTCCCTTTCGCGAATCCGGTCGAGGATTCGATCGAGACGATCCCGGATCGGGTCCGAAGCAGGGAGGTCCCGAACCGCATCGGTTGCCCTGTCGACCGCGTCCTCCACCATGTGGGGTTGCGGGCGGTCGAGCTGCACGATCCGATCCAACTCCTCGACTCGATGCTCGGCCCTGACGTCGTTGCCGAGCACCGCCACAATTGGTTCAACCGCCATCTTCACGGGGTACAGGACGTCACCAGGCACGGCGTTGTCCGACGCCACTGCCGCGCCGACCGGCAGCGCGACGAGTGCAGCAGCCGCGAGGACGATCGCCCGCCTCGAGCGGCGGCGCCTGACCCTGGCAGCGGGCGCCTGCAAGAGAGCGGCTTCAATCGCGGCCAGGTGCTGATCGCGAACATCGTCCGTGATGTCGACCGCGATCGGGCCGGCAACTCGGGAGATCGTATGTTGTGTGAGCTTGCTCATTCGGCGTCTTCTCCGGCAGGTAGTGGTTGGAACGACGCGGGTCCCCACGATTCGACGGCGCCAAGTGCCCGCTTCAGCGAGCGCTCGGCCCGTTCGGTCGCGGCGTATGCGGCGGCGCGTGAGGTGTCCATCACATCCGCAAGTTCTTTGCCGGACAACCCGACGACATGTTTCAGGACGATCAGGTTGCGCTGCCGTTCCGTCAACGAACACAACGCCTCGGCCATGTCCGGATCCCAACCGACCTCGATGTCGGCGTTGACGGCTCGCTCCGGCAGCATGTCGGTCGGCACCTCGGGACGGCGCTTTCGCCGTCGGATCTCGTCGAGGCATCCGAACCGCACCGCCCGGAACAGCCAGGCTCGCAGCGTGCGGCCATCACCGTCGATCGTGTGCGCTGCCCCTGCGAGCTCGAGGAACGCCTGCTGCACGATGTCCTCGGCCGTGTGGCGGTCGTGCACCATCGAGTTCGCAAAGGTCGCGAGCGGTCCGGCGACGAGACGGTGCAGATCGGCGAAGGCCGAGTTGTCTCGTTGCCGGATGCCGCCCACGAGGCGGTCGAGCTGCGGGTATTCACTCACCGGGGCTTTCCGCTCCCATTGTGTGGTTCCTGTATCGACCGGTCAACGTTGCCGGTCAAGCCGCCGGTTCCTCAGAGTGGGAAGTCCACGTACTGCTGCCAACTGTGGTGGAGGAGACATCGCCGTCCGAAATGATGGAGCTGCCGATGGGTCAGACGCTCCGGGTCGATGCCGTGATGGAAGAGGCACCGTGCCGCGAGCTGGTGGAATCGGCGATGCCGCTCGGACCAGCGGTCTGTGACGCGGTCGGTGATCTTGTCTGTGATCCGGTCCACCACCCGGTCTCGCACCGACTCGATCGACGGTTCATCGGGCCTCGGCGCGTCGTGGGCCTGTGCCGCTGTCGGCAGAACGAGCAGCGAGACCGCGAGCGCAGCGATCAGGAGCTTCTTCATGGGGATCCTCCTCGGTTACTTGTTGGGAGGAACGCCGCATGCCCCGACAATTCGACGGAGCACTGTGACGAGTGACTCGCGCCGTCGGTAGGATTCCCCCTCGGTCGATCGGTCTCGGTCGCACCACCATTCCGGGGTAGCTCAGTTGGCAGAGCAGCGGACTGTTAATCCGTTTGTCGTGGGTTCAAGTCCCACCCCCGGAGCCCCTCACCCCGTACCTCCCACGCTCGTAGGATGCTGGGATGGAATTCCGCCATGTGGCGTTGTTCGTCGACGACCTGCAGGCTGCAGAAAGTCACTACGCCGAGCTTTTCGGCCTCACCGTCTCATTCCGAGAGGCGCTGATGACCGGCGGTGACCTCGCCGGACGGTGGGCCACCTTTCCACCGGATGCGACCTGGGAGGACATCGATGCGGCAGAGACGTCGTTGGTGATCTCCGCACTGGGGCGGGAATCGGTTGTGCTCGCGCTGTTCTCGGCGCCGCCCACCGGCGCGCAGACGTACGCAATAGGCCTTCTCGTCGACGACGCCGAGATCTCGGACATCGCCCATCGCCTTCCGCCGGACGCAACGGTCGAAACGAACACGCGCGGACATCTCGACTTCGTCGATCGCTTCGGCGTTCGGTGGCAACTCTCGTCCGATCGCGCCTTCACGTCGTCCGGCGAACGGGACGGCACTTGGGTAACTCCCGATTAGAGCTCGAGCCCAGCCGGACGACGCCTCACATTGTTGCGAGGACCGCCATTCGTTCGTCGATCGTTGCGGGAACCGCGCTGATGACGGCGCTCCCATCGATCGGCGCAACTACGGCACGTACGTCGTCCACGGATCGTGACAGGATCCGCACCGCACGGCCGTCGAGGGTGACGATTTCGCCGGGTGCCGACAGCGCCGCAAAGGCCTCGCGCCACCGAGGGGTCGACACCTCCACCGCGTGCATTCCGTCCACGATGTCGGCCTCGCTCCCGTCGCCCACGACGATCCCTTCGGACATGAGGATCAGCCGGTCACACTGCCTCGCCTCCAGCATCGAGTGCGTCGAGACCAACACCCCGCTTCCCGACTCCGCGACGACGCGGATCTGGTCCCACAATCTCGCGGCGGCGAGCGGCCCCATCCCCGATGTCGGTTCATCGAGTACGAGCACGTCGGGGCCATGCTGCACGGCGCACAGAAATGCCAGCTGGCGTTGAAGGCCAAGGGAGATCGTGGCAACCCGGCGGTCCTCGACCGCACGGAGCGTGTCGGGGAGCGGAGCGGCTTCGATGCCATACGCGGCCGCCCGGAAGTCGAGGTTCTCTGCAACCGTGAGCTGGCCATAGAGGCCGAGGCCCTGCGGCACATATCCGAGACGAGATCGTGCAACACGATCGGGAGCGCGGCCGAGCAGGCTCGCGGCGCCCCTGGTCGGGGTGAGAAGTCCGACCAGCATGCGAATCGTCGTCGTCTTCCCTGCCCCATTGGCACCGAGCAACCCGACGACCTCCCTCGGATACACGTCGAATGACACCGAGTCGACCGCAGTGAAGTGCCCGAACGACTTGACCAGAGCCTTCGCGTTGACGCTTGCTGCACTCACGCGACTCGCTCCGTGCCCTCGAGGCCGAGCGTCGGCGCGAGTTCGGAGACGACGGTCACGTCTTCGAGCGTGGGCTCGACCACAGAGCCGACGGGTTGTACGGAGGACGGCCACCACTCCCGGTACGACGCTCCAGAGCGCCATGCATATTCCGGCCGCACGGGTCGACCACCCGTCGTGATCGACCCGTTCAATGATGCCGTCACGGCATCCGGGTCTCCGTCGAGCACGACCTTTCCTTCATGGAGCATCACCGTTGACGCTGCACGCTCCGCTTCGTTCGTGTAGGTGGTCGACAGAACCACGGCCGCTCCCCCAGCCGCGGCGTCCGAGATCATCCGCCACAACTCGACCCTGCTCACCGGATCGACACCTGTCGTGGGTTCGTCGAGGACCACGAGCTTCGGCTGGTGGAGCATGGCGAGGATGAAGCCGAGCTTCGTTCGCATCCCGCCCGAGAGCTGCCCGGCGAGGCGGTCGACGGCCGAGTCGAGATTCGCCATGGCCAACATGGGACCGACCCGCTCATCGAGCGCTTCTCCGCGCAGTCCGTGCGAACCTCCCACGAAGCCGACGTTCTCGGCGACCGTCAGATCCTTCCAGCTTCCGCCGAGCGCTGGCAGGTAGCCGACCTCACTCGTCGGAGGTACTGACACAGTGCCCGAGTCTGGTGTCACCAGCCCGACGAGTGTTCGCATCAGGGTGGTCTTCCCGGCACCGTCCCCGCCGATCACCGCAACGATGCCGCCCGGCCTCGCCTCGAACGTCACACGATCGAGCGCGACGGTGTCGCCAAACGAGACCGTGACCTCGCGCGTGCCGAACGTCACGTGCCGACCTCAGCTGCGCCTTCATCGCCCGACCGCGTCGATGGCACGAGGTCACGTCGGAACCGCAGGGTGGCACCAGAGAACACAGCCGCCGCCATCACCGCGAGGATCAGGTACGCGAACCACAACGAAGCGAGGCCCGCTCCCTTCAACATCACACCGACGGAGATCAACGTGTAGTAGGTCAGGGGCAGCAGGTACGAGATCCACCGGACGCTCCACGGAATCGCCTCGAGCGGGAAGATCATGCCGGACAGGAGGATCTGGGGAAGCAGGAAGAAGAAGGCGAGCTGGATCGCCTGCCCGGCGTTCTGTGACACCGTCGACAGGAACACGCCGATCCCGAGGACCACGAAGAGGAACAAAGCTGCGCCGAGCGCGAACAGGAAGATGTTCCCGTTGAACGGCACACCGAACAGCGCAATGCCGAGCACCGTGACGATGCCCATGTCGAGCGACGCGAGCACGAAATACGGGACGATCTTTCCCAGGATCACGCTGCTCGGGCTGAGCGGCATCACCGCAAGCTGCTCGAGCGTTCCGTTCTCCCGTTCACGCACGAGCCCGATGGCGGTGATCACAGTTCCGATGAACATCAGGATCAAGCCGGTGATCGCCGGGACGAGCACCCACGACGTGATGAGATCCGGGTTGTAGAGCACCTCGACCCTGACCGCCCCACCCGCTCGCGCAAGGGCGCCGACCGCAGCTTTCGCCGCGAAGAGGCTTGATCCGTCGACGTACGCCACCGGGGGCTGCGAGTCGGTGGTGATTGCGACATCAACGACGCTGTCGCGCAGCAGGTCACGCGCCGTTGCCACCGTCCCTGCCGTATCGACCTCGGTGACGTCGAAAGGTGCCGGAAGCACTTGCGCCGCCTGATCAGCAGAGGGTCCGAGAACTGCCGTCGGAATCGTGGTGACATCGAACGAAGCCGCATATCCGAACACGACGAGCAGGAGGATCGGAAGGACGATCAGCATCGCCATCGTCCGGCGATCCCTGCGGAGTTCCCTGAACTCCTTGGTGATCATCGCTCGCATGACGCCACGCTAGGACAACGCACCGGATTTGGCAGCGCGAGCCCGTGGCAGAATCAGATGATGCGCTTCAAATTCGGGCTTCTCATCGGGTTCCTCGTCGGATTCGCCCTCGGCGCTCGTGCGGGCAAGGAGCGGTACGACCGGATCGTTCAGCGCATTCAAGCAATGCTGCGAAGCGATGGCGTGCGAAAGGTCATCGATGTGACCGAAAGGTCCACGCGAAAGACACGTGCAGCCGCGGGATCCGGCCTCGTGACCGTCGCGCGCACGGTGCGCGACCGAGCAACGGCTCAGCCGCTCTCGAGGTAGCCGTCGAGCTGCTTCGCCCGTGCAGGCTGGCGAAGCTTCGCGAGCGCCTTGTTCTCGATCTGGCGCACGCGCTCGCGTGTGACATTGAAGTGGTCGCCGACTTGTTCGAGTGTCCGCACCGTTCCGTCGTCGAGTCCGAACCGCATCACGAGCACCTGCCGCTCGCGCTCGTTGAGTGCCTCGAGGGCAAGCGAGAGGTACTCCTGGAGCAGGCGGAACGCCGCCTCCTCGACGGGCACGTCCGCCCCGAGGTCTGGCACGACGTCACCGATCGTCGCGTCCTCCTCCTCGCCGAGTGGCGTCTCGAGCGATACCGGGTCCTGGGCGATGCGTCGAAGCTCGGTCACCTTGCCGGACTCGATGTCGAGCTCGAAGGCGATCTCCTCGATCGTCGGCTCGCGGCCAAGATCCTGATGCAGCGTCCGCTGCACCATCGCGAGCTTGTTGATCGTCTCGACCATGTGGACCGGGACACGGATCGTCCGCGCCTGGTCCGCGAGCGCCCGCGTCACGGACTGGCGAATCCACCACGTCGCGTACGTCGAGAACTTGAAGCCCTTGCGATAGTCGAACTTCTCGACCGCGCGGATCAGGCCGAGGTTCCCCTCCTGGATGAGGTCGAGGAGGCTGAGGCCCCGACCGACATACTTCTTTGCGATCGAAACCACAAGCCTGAGGTTTGCCTCGACCAGCCGCCGGCTCGCCCGGTCCGACTTCCTCACCTGCCGCTCGAGGATGATGCGTTCTGCGGTTGAGAACTCGCCTCCCTCGGCGAGCTTCTCGGCGGCCCTCACGCCGGCTTCGACCTGCATCGAGAGCTCGACCTCCTGCTGCGTGGTGAGCAGCGGGTACCGACCGATCTCCTGGAGGTACATGCGAACGGGATCTGACACGTGGACGAGCTCGTCGCCGCTGATCTCCGTGTCCGAGAGGGCCGACTCGGACTCCTCGCGGATGTCGATGCCCGCCTGGAACAGCTCGGAGAACACCAGCTCGAACGACTCGGCGGGCGCCTCTGCTTCCTCCAACTCCTGCTGGATCTCTCCCACCATGAGGAACCCGCGCTGCTTCCCGCGATCCGTGAGTGCTTTGATGACGCGCGTTTCGCTCATGCGTCGCTCCTGAGGTGCCGCTTTTCCTGCTCCAACGCTATCAACTGCTGAAGAAGTTCCGAATACCCCTGTTCATCGGTGGATTGATCGACCTTCTGGAGGTCTCTGCGCACGTCCTCGATGCGTCGATCGACCTTGGCCCGTTCGAGGATCGTCACGAGGTCCTGTGGATCGGGAATTGGCGCCGTGTCGAGGGCGAGCTTTCGCAAGAGCCTGCCCTCCGGTGAGTCCTCTGCGCCGATCGCCTTGCCGAGGTTCGGCGCGCTTCCGGGCGTGAGCCCTTGCACGATCGAAGACGCGACCGCGTACGCCGAGGCAGTCGACTCGTTCGAGAACAGATCGGGAGTGATCGTCACGTTCGCAAGCCGCTCATCGTTCGCAAGCACCACTCGGAGCAACTCGGACTCTGTGCGATACGTCGCGGTCGTCGCCTCAGAGGGTGCCACGTCTGCCGGACGGCCCTGCTCGCTGCGGCGGGCGGGCCGCATCGAATCGCGGACCACTGCGGCATCGACCCCTGTGAGCCGTGACACGAGCCCCGCATACTCGTTCCGCACGACGGGGTCAGGATGGAGGGCGATCACACCGACGGCAGCACGCACGGCCTTGCCCCGTCCCTCGGGTTCATCGAGATTGAACTTCGACACCTCGGATTCGATCCGAACCTTCAGCAGCGGTTGTGACTCCTCGACGGCCAGGCGGAGTCGCTCGATTTCGCCGTCCGCCACGACATCCGCGGGATCCTTTCCGTCGGGCAGCGCCGCGACCCGGAGGTCGAGGTCTCCTGGTACGGAACGGTCGAACCCCCGCAACGCGGCACCGACTCCCGCCTCGTCGGCGTCGAAGGCGAACACGACCCTCTCGGAGAACCGACGAAGGAGGTCGAGGTGCTCCTCCCCGAGAGCGGTCCCACACGTTGCAACGGCAACAGGCATCCCTGCCTGGTGCATCGCGATCACGTCGGTGTACCCCTCGACGACCACGGCCGTGTCCTTTCGGACGATCTCGGACTTCGCCCAGTTGAGTCCGTAGAGGAGCCGAGACTTGTGATAGATCGGGGACTCTGCCGAGTTGAGGTACTTCGGCCCTTCACCGTCGAGGACCCGGGCCCCGAATCCGACAGCGTCGCCTCGCACGTCGAAGATTGGGAACATGACCCGTCCGCGGAACCTGTCGATCAGGCCGCCCTTACGGGACCGCGACGCAAGACCTGAACGCAGCATCGCCTTGTCTGCGATCCCCTTGCCGCGCATGTGTTTGACGAGCTCGTCCCACGCATCGGGCGAGTAACCGAGCGAGAAGGTCTCGACCACGTCTGCGTCGTACCCGCGGCCCCTGAGATAGCTCCGAGCGGGGCCCGCGTCAGCGGCTGTCTTCAGGCGAGCCGTGTAGAACCCGACGGCGACCTCGGTCGCCTCCACGAGCGACTCTCGCTCCCCCCTTCGCTTGGCCGCCAGGGGATCGACTTTGAGGGTCACGCCAGCGCGCCGCGCAAGGAACTCGACCGCTTCCGTGAAGTCGAGCCCCTGCGTCTCCCTGACCCACGAGTACACGTCACCGCTCTTGCCACACCCGAAACAGTGGTACAACCCCCGCGCACCGTCGATGGAAAGGGACGGTGTCTTCTCCGAGTGGAACGGGCAGACCGCCATCGTGGAACGGCCGGATCGCTTCACTTTCGTGATTTCACCCGCGAGTTCAACGAGGTCCGTTTTGTCCCTCACCTCATCGATGTCTTCGCGGGAATAGGCCATTACAGCGACGATACCGGCACCCGTTGGATCACGCGCCAACGACGAAGGGCACCCCGTGAGGGGTGCCCTTTGCGCCGATTTGGGAGGGATCTCTGTCAGTTTGCGGATGGAACGATGCGCACGGCCTCAGCGGCACGGACGCGGGATCGCACCATCTGGAGTGCGGTATCGGGATGCATGACGCACCATCCTTATGATGATTCTTCGCGTTCAGTACTGTAACGCTGAATATTCTACTGATGTTCCAAGATATTGTGATATTCTTCCGTACATGGACTCCCTGGACCGCACAATCATTGACGCGCTGAGCCGCGATGCCCGAATGCCGTACAGCCGGATCGCCGAACAAGCAGGCGTTGCGACCACAACGGTCCACCAGAGGGCGAAGCGCTTGGTCGAACGGGGAATCATCCGGGGAACCAGGGTCTCCGTCGACTGGAACGCCATCGACCTTCCGATTGCGGCACTCGTATCGCTCACCGCACCGCCTGATCGTCCTCTCAAGGTTGTGGCGGAAGCACTCGGGACGAACCCCCATGTGATCAGCAGCTACGCAACCACGGGCGAGTTCGACATCCTCCTGCACGTGCGGGCTCGGTCATCGGACCAGCTCGGCGAGATCCTCGACGAGCTCCGGCACCACGCTCCCGGACCCACCCGGACGATCGTCTTGCTGGCCACGTACTTCGAACATCGCCTCCCGGCCCTCCACGAGTCCTAGACCGACTCGCGCTCTCCCCCGGCGGAAGGCGGGCGTGGAAACACCAGGCCTCAGAAGCCCAGCCGGTCGCCGAGGTAGGACACGAGGTTGTCGATCGGGATGCGGTCCTGCGCCATCGTGTCACGGTCGCGGACCGTGACCTGCGCATCGTCGAGCGAGTCGAAGTCGACTGTGACGCAGAAGGGCGTTCCGATCTCGTCCTGGCGGCGATACCGACGGCCTATCGATTGCGTGACATCGACCTCGATCGCCCATCGTGGGCGCAACGCATCGGCAACCTGCTGAGTGACCTCGACGAGCTCGGGCTTCTTCGAGAGAGGGAGGATGGCAACCTTGATCGGCGAGAGCCGCGGATCGAGCTTCAGTACCGTTCGCTGCTCACCGTTGACCTCTTCCTCGAAGTAGGCATCGAGCAGGAAGGCGAACGTGGTGCGTGTCGCACCCGCGGCCGGTTCGATCACGTACGGAATGAATCGTTCATTCGTTTCCGGGTCGAAATACGAGAGGTCCTCCCCCGAGTGCGCGATGTGCGCCTTGAGGTCGTAGTCGGTGCGGTTCGCGACGCCTTCGAGTTCGTCCCAGCCCCACGGGAAGCGGTATTCCACGTCGAACGTGCCGCCACCTGCCGTTGCGTAGTGCGCGAGCTCGTCGTCCTCGTGCTCGCGGAAGCGCAGGTTCTCCATCGACATCCCGAGGTCGATGTACCAGTTCTTGCGGATCTCGGTCCACTCCTTGAACTTCTCTGCCGCATCGTCCGGATGGCAGAAGTACTCCATCTCCATCTGCTCGAACTCGCGGGTGCGAAAGACGAACTGGCCTGGCGTGATCTCGTTCCTGAACGACTTGCCGATCTGCGCGATACCGAACGGCAGTTTCATGCGGGCGGTACGCCGCACGTTCTCGAAGTTGGTGAAGATGCCCTGCGCGGTCTCCGGTCGGAGGTAGACCACGTTGTCCTCGGATTCGATCGGCCCCATGTGCGTCTTGAACATGAGGTTGAATTCCCTCGGCTCCGTGAACGTCCCCGAGTTGCCGCAGGTTGGGCACGTGTTCGGATCGTCGAGCTTGTCGAGGCGGTGTCGGCTGTTGCATTCGCGGCACTCGACGAGCGGGTCGGTGAACGATGCGAGGTGCCCCGAGGCAACCCAGACCTCTGGCGATTGGAGGATCGCCGAGTCGATGCCGACGACGTCGTCGCGCATGCGGACGGTCGAATGCCACCACTGCTCCTTGACATTGCGGAGGAGCTCGACACCGAGGGGCCCATAGTCGTAGGCGGACCGCAGACCGCCGTAGATCTCGGACGCCTGGAACACGAAGCCTCGGCGCTTTGCGAGGTTGACGATCGTGTCGAAATCGCCTGCCATGTGGGGATCCCCGGTCGTTGGAAGTGCCCGGAGCCTACCGGCTGGAGTCCTTCAAGGACTCATCGACCGCTGCCCCGAAGCGCCGATCGCGGTGCTGGAACTCAGCGACGCACCGTGCCAGCTCCTCGCGGTCGAAGTCGGGCCAGAGCACGTCAGTGAACACGTACTCGGCGTACGCCGCCTCCCACAGCAGGAAGTTCGAAGTGCGCTGCTCCCCAGATGTGCGGATGATGAGTTCGGGATCCGGCATCGCGGGGATGTAGAGGTGCGCTGCCACGGTATCCGCGGAGATGTCGTCCGCAGCGAGGGTCCCGTCGAGGGCCGCAGCAGCGATGCGCTTGGCTGCGGATGCGATCTCGGCCCTTCCCCCGTAGTTGAAGGCGAACACCATCGTCATCTCGGTGTTGTCCTTCGTGAGATCCTCGGCCGAACGGATCCGATCGAGGAGGACCGGCGGAATGCGGGGATCGGCCATGTCTCCCATGAAACGGACACACACCCCGAGCTCGTGGAGCTCGTCACGCCGGCGCTCGAGCAGGTCGACGTTGAACTCCATCAGGAAGTTCACCTCGTACTCGTCGCGGTTCCAGTTCTCGGTCGAGAACGTGTACACCGTCAACCATTGGATGCCGAGGTCGAGGGCTCCGTGGACCACATCGAAGAGCGCTGGCTCCCCCTGTGCGTGGCCCTGGGTGCGATGCAGGCCACGGGCATTGGCCCAGCGCCCATTCCCGTCCATGATGATCCCCACGTGCACCGGGACAGAAGCGCGGTCGACCTCACTCATTGAGCATCACGAGGCTCTCGATCTCGCGCTCGAGGTGGTACTCGACGAATCGCTTGGTGACTCCGAGCGCCTCCCGGGAGAACGCTGGGTTCGCCGCCGGCAGCCCCGCAAGGTCAGCTGCTGCCACGGCGGCGAGGTAGGGGACGACCCCCTCTCGAAGCGCATACGCGCCCGGAAGGCGGCAGGTGTCGCACACCGAGCCGCCGTCGGCGAAGCTGAACCGGTGAAGGCCGTCCGCACGGCCGCATCCGGCGCACGTGTCGAACGACGGTGCGACTCCGATGATGTCTGCGGCCTTCAGCAGGAACGCCGTGACGAGATCGGGATGCGGCGGCGCCGCGTCGAGCACCGCCAGCCCCTTGTGGAGCAGCAAGAAGAGCCGGTTGCTCGGTTCGTCCTCCTGCGCAACGGCATCGACGACCTCGATCATCGTCGAAGCTGCAAGCACCCGATCGAGGTCGTTGCGCAGCTGAGGGAACGCGCTGATGATCGACACCTGGGTGATCGTGTCGAGGTTCTTCCCCTCGTACAGCACGAGGTCGACGTGGGTGAACGGCTCGAGACGACCACCGAAGCGGCTCTTGGTCTTCCGGACGCCTTTGGCAACGGTGCGAAGTTTCCCGTGCGTCGGGCTCAGCAATACGACGACGCGGTGCGACTCGCCGAATGGATAGCCCCGCAGGACAATCCCCTGATCGTTTCGGATCGCCATGGGCCTCCTCAAGCGAGTCGAATCGTACCGACAGGAACCCGAGAGTCGCGCGAGCCCTCGCCTCGGGATAGGGTGATGGCATGACTTCCGCCGCAACACAAGCCGACGTCGATGCCTTCCTCGCGGACCACGCCGAATGGGCACTCGATGACATCACCATCACCCGAACGTTCCGGTTTTCCGACTTCAACGAGGCCATGGGCTTCGTGACACGGATCGCGCTCGCGTCCGAGAAGGCAGACCATCACCCTGACATCGACATTCGCTGGAACAAAGTGACGGTGGCGCTGACCACGCACTCGGCCGGGGCCCTCACGTCGAAGGACCTCGATCTCGCGTCGGGATTCGACGCGATGGTCGCCTGAACTCAGAACCCCATCCGGTCGAGCATCTCGTCCCGCCGTTGCCAGTCGCGCTCGACCCGTGCTCGCAGGTCGAGGAACACTTTCTTGCCGAAGAGGCGTTCGAGGTCACGCCGCGCCTCCGTACCCACGTCCCTGATCATGACGCCACCCTTGCCGATCACCATCCCCTTCTGCGACTCACGCTCCACCAGCACGGTGGCGGTGACACGCACGAGATCGCCGTCGGTGACCTCGATCTCGTCGACCAGCACGGCCAGCGAGTGCGGGAGTTCTTCGCGGAGACGCCTGAGGTACTTCTCCCTGATGAGTTCACCCGTGAGGAGTTCCTCGGACTGGTCGGATGTCGCATCAGGCCCGAAGAAGAACGGGCCTTCCGGAGTGATGCTCACGAGCTCGTCGACGATGCGGTCGAGGCCGTCCCTCTTCGTCGCCGAGATCGGAACGTACGCGGCGAAGTCCCACTCTCCTGCCTCGCCGAGCTGTGCAAGGATCGCCTCGCGGCCTGCAACGTCGACCTTGTTGACCGCGACGATCACCGGCAGCCCCACATCCTTGAGCCGCTCGGCGATGAGCCGATCACCAGGGCCGATCTTGTTCGGTGCCTCGATGACGAACAACGCGGCGTCCGCCTCTGCGAGTGATGCGTAGACCTGTGCGTTGAGACGCTCGCCGAGCGCATTGCGCGGTTTGTGGACACCCGGCGTGTCGATGAGGACGAGCTGCGTGTGTGCGTCTTCGATCGTGACGACGCCCCGCACCGTGTTTCTCGTCGTTTGAGGGCGCGACGATGTGATGACGACCTTCTCGCCGACGAGGGCGTTGACGATGGTGGACTTGCCGACATTCGGGCGGCCGACAACCGTGATGAACCCTGACCGGGTCGATGGGTCTGTCATTGCCGGGCGACTCGGACCTTCGAGACCCTCCGCCCCTGGACCGACACCGCAGTGAAAACCAGGCCATCGTGATCGAAGTGTTCGCCCTCGCGCGGGACCCTGCCCGCGAGTTCCAGCACCAGGCCGCCCACCGTGTCCCACTCGTCAGAGGGCAGATCGGCACCGACGATCTCGCCCAGCTCGTCGACATCGAGCCTCGCGTCCACGATCCACCCCCCGTCGGTCTCGACCACGAGTGGCTCCTCGTCGTCGTACTCGTCCACGATCTCACCGACGATCTCCTCGACGAGGTCCTCGATGGTCACGAGCCCCGCCGTGCCACCGAACTCGTCAACGACGATCGCGAGATGCTGTTGCTTGGCCTGCATCTCGCGGAGCAACTCGGCGACCGGCTTCGTCTCCGGAACGAAGTACGCCTCTCTGCAGAGCTCGCTGGCGTTCAGCGGAGGGGCCCCCCTGTCGAACAGGTCGAGGAGGTCTCGCGAGTAGATGAGCCCGATCACGTGGTCGATCGTGTCACCGATCACAGGGATCCTCGAGCGCCCCGAGGACAGCACGAGGTCGACCGCGTCGTCCGTGGAGGCATCGGCCGGCAGGGACACCATGTCGGTGCGGGGCACCATCACCTCGCGGACGATCGTGTCGGTGAACTCGAGGACCGACATGATGAGCTCCCGCTCCTTCGCGTCTGATTCGGCGCCGTTCTCCAGCACGTCGTCATCGTCGAAATCGGCGATGAGGTCGCTCGCCGCGTCGCCAAATGCGTGGGCCACCCGAAGGAGGGGCATGAGCCGGTACGCGAGCGTCGCACGTCGATTCCTCCCAATCCATCTCGGGAAGACGTCGACCACGACGATGAGTGCGAGGGCCATGCCGACGAGAGCGAAGAGCAGGCTCATCCCGCTGAGGGTGTCGGTGAGCGCCCACGTGAGGGGGATCACGGCGAGCACCGTGAGGAACGTGACGGCAGTTCCCAACGAAGGCTGGAGTTTCGAACGTTCGTCGAGGAGCCGGGCTGCGTGTCCGGCGGCGCTGATGCCCTCGGCCGCGTCGTGGAGGGCATCTGCCCGCGCGGTCCGCACGAGGCTTGCGGTGCCCGCCCTCACGAGTGCGGCCACAAGGATCGCGATGCCAGCAAACACCCATCCGAAGACGATCATCGTCTTCGCCGTCCGACCGTCGCGAGGTGTTCGGTCTCGCGAGCCTCCATCAAGGCAGCCTCCTCGTCGGTGATGTGATCCCACCCGAGGATGTGCAGCACGCCGTGGCACACCATCAGATACAGCTCATCGAGATAGTCCACTCCGTATTCATCGGCTCTCTGCGCCACGACTTCCTCGGATATCACGATATCGCCAAGATCGAGCGGAGGTCCACCCGCAGCTCGTCTCGGGGGTGCATCAGGCGCAGCATCCTCGATCGGGAAGGAAAGCACATCTGTGGGACCCGTCTCACCGAGATGCGCTTCGTTCAGGGACGCGATCTCTGCTGCGTCGGCGAAGGTGATCGTCAGCGTCGACGTCGGGTCGACACCCTCTCGCAGCAGGACACTGCGCGCAAAAGCCACAACCTGCTCGGTATCGGTGTCCCCGCGCAGAGGCATCGAGATGTCGACGGTCATGACACCTCAGTGGGCGTGGCAGGCGCAGGTGTCTCCGGCGTCTCAGTCGTGGGGAAGTCCGGGTACTCGACGCGTGCGTGGTAGTAGGCCGAGAGGCCAGCCACGACTTCACGCTTGATTTGCGTCAGCTCGCCGAAGGTGAGCGAGGCCTCGTCGAACTGACCATCATCGAGCTTCTCGGCGACGATGTCGTCGACGAGCTTCTCGAGCCCGACCTCCGTCGGCTGTTCAGATTGGGCGTACGCCCGCGCCGCTGCCTCCGCCGCATCCGAGATCATGACGATGGCCATTTCCTTACGGGTCGGCTTCACGCCGTGGTGGCGGAACAGCGACGGGTCGAACTCGGGGTCGAGGGAGAGCGCCTTGTGATAGAAGTACCGCATCAGGCTCGTTCCGTGATGCATCCGAATTCCGTTCGCGACGTCGTCAGGGATCCGGTATTGCTTCGCGAGGGCGAGGCCGTCGGTCACGTGGCTCCGGATGATCTCCGCACTCTTCACCGGCGAGAGTTCGTCATGGGGGTTGTAGCCAAGCTGGTTCTCGACGAAGTACTGGGGGTTCTCAGTCTTGCCGAGGTCGTGGTACCACGCAGAAGCCTGGGCGAGAAGCGGGTCCGCCTCGATCGCACGAGCAGCACGGCCTGCGATCGAGCCGACGAGCATCGAGTGGTTGAACGTGCCAGGGGCCTTTTCCTCGAGAAGCTGCAGGGCAGGATGGTTGCGATCGAGCAAGTCGAGCAGCGACATGGTCGTGGTAACCCCGAACGCTGTCTCGAGGAACGACACGAGACCCTGGGCGAGGAACCCCCCGATCACCGCACCGACAAACGCCCACAAGGCGGCCGACCACGGAGAGCTTGCGTCGACGCCGTACCGGAAGAGCAGCTCCAACCCCGCGGCAACGGGGGCGACAACCGCAGCCGCGCCGAGAACCGACAGGCGCATCTGGGACCGCGTCGAGATGCTCGACACGAACGCGACCGGAACAACCGTCGCGATGGCGGCGAACACGGTGAACGTGATGTCCGTGGTTGCGACTGCGGTGAAGCCTGCCATCGGTATCGCCACAAGCAGCGACGTTCGGGGCGGGAAGAGAATCGCTGCGATCGAGCCGATCGCGACCGCGGGGAGGATGTACCCGATGGCATGGTTCGTCGAGCTCGTCACGATGTCGGGAACCCTCGACGCGAGCACCGCCAAGCCGAGGATGATCGCGACGAGGATGACGTCCCTGGTGCGATTGAGCACCTTCGGCGCGATGCGGAACATGAGCAACGCGAAGATCAGGATGCTGATGGCGCCGAAGAGCGCCAGCGCCCAACTCGGCGCCACGATGATGACCTCTGGTTGGTACAGGTCGAGCTGCTGGATCGCAGCAACCTGCACCGAGTTCAACACCTCGCCCTCGTCGGCAATCCGATCACCGAAAGAGAAACTCGTCGTCTGGTCCGGCACCGAAGCGCGGGCAGCTTGCTTGTCGAGCTCCCACTCCGCCTCGTTGATGCTCTCGTTCGCACGGAGGCGGACGGCGACCAGTGTGGCGAGCGCGTCGTGCGTGGTGTCGATGTCCCCTTCCGGAATCCCGACGATGCCCATCGGCGGACGGGTCGCCGGATTCAGGTACTTCTGTTGGACATCGTTGAGCTGAAGCTCACGGATACCGTCGTTGAGCTCGGTTTGCGCCCACCCGATCGCCGTTCGCTGCATCTCGCCGAACACGGACGGTTCGCCGTTCTCGACACGATCGAGGTCCTTCTCGTGGAGCAGGACGAAGTCGGTCAGGACCTGCTGCCCGAGAATCGCGTGCTTCTCCTCGAGAAGGGCAATCTGCTCGGTGACGTCGCGCCTTTCGCGTTCCTCCGCCTCGGGCAGGGTCGTTGTCGTCTGTGGCGGGACTGTGGTTGTCGACTCGTCGAGCACGGTGAAGAGGAAGACGTTCACGGTTGAGCCCTCGTCGACCTCCGTCCCGGCGGTCGGGTTCTGGGTCGCGACGGTCCCGTCTGCCTCCTGGTCCGTTGTTGTAACTGTGCCGCCGAGCGCGATGAATATGCCGACCTCGCCTGCCGCGGCTTCGGCCCCGGCGAAGGTCATCGATGTGAGGTCAGGGACGATCACCCTGACAGGATCGGGGGCGGGAAGGAAGGCTCCGTCTTCGAGGTCGGAGAAGAACGCGTTGATCGAGTTGATCACGCTCTGCGAAGTCGTGTTGTTGATCTCGTAGGGCGCCGGAACGTTGTTCTCGGCGAGCGTCCGCGCTTCCTCGGTCTTCGCCGGGTCGGGGATTTCGTCGGTGGAACCATTCGCGATGAAGTCCTGCGGCGACCGGCTGCCAACCGACACCTCTGGCGGCACATCGGTCGAACCCTGGTACCCGACCATCAGCACGGTCGCGGCGAACAGCACCAAGAGCCCGAGGATGCCGAGGTGGAAGGCGTTGCGGTTCTGCCGCACCCACTCGGTCATCGCTTTTCCTTCCGTGACTTCTGCTGCGCTTCGAAGTGCGCATACGCGTCGACGATCGCAGCGACGATGCGATGTCTGACGACGTCCTCGCTCCCGAGTTCCACGAAGTCCACGCCGTCGACGTGGCGAAGCACTCGCCGTACGACCGTGAGGCCCGATGGCGCACCGTTGCCGAGGTCCATCTGGGTGACGTCGCCGGTGATGATCATCTTCGAGTTGAAGCCGAGGCGGGTGAGGAACATCTTCATCTGCTCGGGGGTCGTGTTCTGCGCCTCGTCGAGGACCACGAATGCGTCGTTGAGCGTGCGTCCGCGCATGTAGGCGAGGGGCGCGATCTCGATGGTTCGCTGATCCATGAGGCGATTCGTCTCCTCGGGGCCGAGCATCTCGTAGAGGGCGTCGTAGAGCGGCCTGAGGTACGGATCAACCTTCGCAGCGAGGTCACCCGGCAGGAATCCGAGGCGCTCACCGGCCTCGACGGCTGGCCTCGAAAGGATGATGCGCCGCACGGTGCCGCTCATGAGGGCTTCCACGGCACATGCCATCGCGAGGTAGGTCTTGCCGGTACCAGCCGGTCCGATGCCGAACACCAGCGTGTTCTCGCGAATCGCGTCGACGTATCGCTTCTGACCGAGCGTTTTGGCACGCACGACCTTGCCCCGGCCGACAGCGATGGAGTCCGTGAAGACGCCGGACGGTTTGGGGACGTCCTCTTTCACCATCTGCACGACACGGTCGACCCGGTCGCTGTCGAGGGATTGACCCTCCTGCACGAGTACCAACAGCTCTTCGAGGACTGTTTGTGCGAGGGTCACCGCTTGATCGTCACCAGTGATGTCGATCTCGTTGCCACGCGCCACGAGGCGCGCCGAAGGGAACGCGTCCTCGACGCGTCTGAGGTGCACGTCCCTATTGCCCAATAGTTCAACCATCAGGTGATTGGAGGGAACGCGCACCCGAGCATCGGTATCAGGCGGGTAGGTCACGGCCTACTCCTCCTCGTCCTGGCATCCGGGATCGGTGGCGAGTCAAGCCATCGGGAGTATATAGGCGGGGTCCCGAAACGAAAGGGCCAGTGCTTGGCGCTCCCCGGCGGCCCGGTGGATCGCCTATTCAGCGGTCGCGACGCGCTGGAGGTTGGCGACCAGATCGGCGCTCGCCACATCGAGCAGCGTCGCGAGAAGGGCGACATCGCTCGCGCGGATCGTGAGCACCTTGCCGTTGAAATCCTGGCGCTGCACCTGGATCTTCCTGAGGAATCGGTCGATCACCTCGCCGACGGACTCATCGAGGTCGTCGACCCTGGTGAGGTCGACCGTGACGCCACCGGCGGGGGCCGAAGACGCCTGGAACGTGTCTTCTTCAGGGAGGAGCTGGTTCATGGGAACGTCGTAGCACGCAGCGAGGCGGCGAAGGCGTGGGAGGGAGAGACTTCGCTCCCCACGTTCATATGCGCCGAGAACCGCAGCCTTGAATTCACCGTTGGTGGCGCGGTGGACATCCTGAAGCGACATCCCGCGTTGCTGGCGGATCGAGCGAAGACGCTCGCCCACTCGCTCGTTGTATCCCATCTTCATCTCCCGATACCACCGAGCGCGCTAAGCCGAACACGCTCGGTAACGCCTGCAGGGTAGTCGAAATTGATTCCCGATGCGAGTGTTTCACGAGGGCACCGACTCGGCGGAAGCCCTTGCCCCGTTTGGGTCCTAGCCGACAACCCTTGCCGCGGCGACGATGGCTGCCGTTTCGGTGCGCAGCACCGTCGGCCCGAGCGAGGCGACCCGACCGAATTGAGCGAGTTCGGCCTCGGAAAACCCGCCTTCGGGACCGACTGCGACGACGACACGATCGGGATTCCGACAGTCTTCGATCGACAATTCCCCGCCTGGTGCGCACGCGACGGCGCCGATGCCTGCGACCTCGCTCAGATCCGCTGATGACAGCGCGATGAGGTACGCGCCGCGGCTCTGCTCCAGCGCACCGATGGCCCAGGCTTCGGCGCGGTCAGGCCGCGGCGCCCTCCCCTCGCCGTGTTGCGTTCGCATCCATTGCAGCTCGGCAACCCCGAGTTCCTGGAGCTTTTCGACGATGAACCTCTGCCGATCCTTCGAGGTGGGCGGCGCCACCGCGATAGTCACAGCGGGCTTGGACGCCGGCACGAGCGTCTCGGCACCGCGCTCGATCGCCGCCCCGGTCCAGACACCCTCACCGGTTCGCCCATCGCCGTCGGTGTACGAGACCGATGCGCCTGCCTGCAGCCTGAGGGACCGACGCAGGTGCAGCTCCGTCGCTGGGGCGACTGTGATGAGGTGATCCGTCCAGTCCTCGGGAACGAAGACGTGGGGGCGGTGCCTCATCTCCTGAAGAGCCCGCGACGCTTCGACGATGGTTTCTCTCCGCGAAGCTCCGCGTACGTGCGGAGCGCTTCCTCTTCGTCCTCGTCGAGATCCGTCGGCACGGCGACCTCGATGTGGACGAGCAGGTCTCCCCGCCCGCGACGC